>JBARVU010000357.1:0-14011 GCA_049646425.1 Phormidesmis sp.
CAAGATATTAGGCCGAATCACAAACCTGCAAAGTCACCGCCTTTACTTAAAGTCGGGAAATTTCTCCATAAACATCATCATTATCGGCCTGCCGCCCAGCCGCATCAGAAGCCATATTGTTCGCAAATACTGGCGGTTCACCAAGGGCTAATACGCGAGGAGCGGCTGAGCTGGTTCGCGCTGCCAAAGTGTCTAGCTCGCTTGGCAAGATAAAAATCGCGCCGCCTTTCCCCTGAGCAAACGAACGATCTGAGTCCATCATTTCAGGCAGCGGGTTGGCCAGCGCCGCGTTGTGCTCGAATCTTACCTGGTTCAAAATCAAACTGCCTGAGCGAATAAAAACCGCGCCACCAAAGCCCCCACCGCTCCCGCCATAGCCTAGGTCGCCATCGCCACCGCCAAATCCGCCCCTCCCAGGTGTCCCTGAACCTGCTGGCTTGGTCCCACCTAAGCCGCCAAATCCGCCCGCCCCGCCGCCACCGCCAAAGCCACCGTTGCCGCCATTTCCCCCGTTGCCGCCATTGGCAATCTCTGTGACCGCGTTGCCGCCGTTGCCACCGTTACCTGCATTGCCATAGCCACCAAACCCACCGCCGCCGCCAAAGGCGATCGCCCCCACGCTCCCCTCATCTTTCCACCGGCCAAAACTGCCGAATATACCGGTACCGCCGTCGCCACCATCACCCCCATTACCGCCACTGCCCCCATTAGCACCCGCGTTCCCCCCGTTCCCCCCATTGCCGCCATTGGCAAAGCCGCCAAAGCCACCGCCACCGCCGAAAACAATGCTGCCGATGCCGTTGACACCGACACCGTTAACGCCTGCGATCGCCCCCCGATTGGCCCATAGCTTCTTCTTTGCAGCAGTCATGTCAACCGCTGGCATCTCTGACAAATCCGAAAGGCTCACCCCCGTAATGCCACTCACAGCTCCTCGGTTGGTCTTAAGCCGAGTCTTTTCACTCTGAATTTGCAGCGGCATCGCCACTGCGGAGGGTCGCTGACTGCCACTGCCGCCAATCGCCTGATTATCCGAGAAATTGACCCGAATTAGACGTACGCTCCCTTGATTGATCAGCAGGCCACCGCCCATACCAGCGCTGCCGCCGCCGCCGTTAATGCCGGCTTCGCCCTGAGCCAATCCCTTCGCGAGCGTTAGATCGCGAAGGGTGATATCCCCAGCGTCAACTTGTAAAACACGGTGGTGATGCTCGCCACTGAGGATATTTCTGCCGTTGCCGACCAGCGTAAGGTTGTTGGTGATTGCAGGGAGAGGGCTCCGTAGGGCGATCGTCCCTTCCACCGCACTCAAGTCGATTAAGTCATCGTCGGGGGCGGCGTTGGCGCGATTAATGGCCCAGCGCAGTGAGCCAACACCTGAATCTGCCGTGGTGGCTACTCGAATTTGCTTGAGAGTGAGAGGCGTTGACCCCCCCTCACTGAATAGCGATTCTGAGGGTTTGTGCAAGCTCTTTACGGTGGGATCGAGCCAGCCGAGCCAAACCCAGCACAAGAGAAAGCCAATAATGATGACGGATAGAACAACGTTTCGCCGACTGTAGAGATTGTTCATCGGCTGATCCACTCAGTTTAGAATTGATTAAACAACAGCACCATCAAACTCAGTATCCCGGCGACGATTCCGACCCCTAGAAGGTCTGCCTTTAAATGGGTAGGCTGAGGGGTCGGTAGCAGCCAAAATCCTAGCAGGCGGGTGACTAAGGGCATGACAGCCCAGGTTAAAAGCGAGGAGGTGATGATGTTGTTGATAATCATCGCGTTGGGCATGGGCCAAGACTGCATCACACCCAACGCTGCAAACAGGGCTGACTGAACCATGACAGTTGGGTACAGCGCCAAAATCACCGCCGCGTTTTGCTTCCAGGCAGGTGGCCCAAATCCCATTTGTTCTGTACCGGTTCTTCGAGAGAACCAGCCTTCGAGCCCGGTTGCAAAGGAGATGAACTGATAGGAGGCAAATGTTTTGCGTCCAGATTTGATCAGGGCTTCGCGATCGCGCGACTTAATCCACTGCTTGAGCAGCTCAGGCGACTCAAAATGAACAATGGAATACCACTTCATCGGCTGATTCGGCTGCGAATTCTTCACTGGCGCACACAAATCGGTGCGAATATGACCTTCAAACCGTTTGGCTGACCGCGTTACCTTGGCATGCCACCAGCGAAAGGCCAGCCCTTCGCCAGCCGGGACGGTATGCTCTATCACCAGGCTAGCCGCCGCCAGCGAATTTGCGTCAGACTCAGCCATCAGTTCTGTCGCTGCGAGTAGGATTGGCGTTGGCTATGTCGGTTGAACTGCGGTTGCTGATTGCCTAAATAGCCATCGCCTGCTGCATTCTGGTCGCCTCGATTCTGCGTATCCGCCGTTTTCAAATCAATAAACGTTTCCTGCACCCAGCCTTCAGCATAGGGCGGATTATCGAAGCGAATATGGTTCCAGGTCACGCTCTGATTGTCACTGACTTGCTCTAAAATCGTCACAGCATCTCCGTTGACACCGTACCCAGCCCGACTTTTACCAGCTTCAGGCCGGCGGTAAACGGCAATCTTTTCATCACGCTGCGGAGCTACTAAGCTCGCTGCTTGCTCTAGCGCTTGATTACCCACCTGATTGACTGAATAGTCAGCGGCCCAGGCAGCTGGTGTAGTACCGGGCAGGCTTACGCATACAAAAGCCCATAGGATGAGGGCGATGGCGGGGCGTAGTAGTACACTCAATAATCGCCTGAATAATTGACTGTTCATAAGTTTTACAGATGGTTTGTTGGCACGGGGTGAATTGAAGATAATTCGTGTGGCGAAGTCGCCTTCACTCCAGTTCAATGACAAAGTATTCCTGTTGTATACGGTATGCACAGATAAAATAATAGTACCTCTGAGCAAATCCGGCTGATTTTTTGTTTCCAGTTGTCTCAATCCTTACTATCTACTGCGCACATGACTCCATCAACCCTGCCTTCGCGTCCGCTTGTCCAACGCCGAAAATCCCTATATGAGCAGGTTTATAGCGCTTTGCGTACCGGCATTCTGACAGGTGAATTTGCCCCAGGCAGCCGCCTGATAGAAACTCAGCTAACCGATTGGCTCAATGTAAGTCGCACACCGCTGCGAGAAGCCCTGCGCCAGCTACAGAAGGAAGGACTGGTCAAGGCTGACACCAGCGGACTTCAGGTGACAACCATTTCAGCGACCGATGCGATGGAGCTATATGACTGTCGCCTGGTACTCGAAAAGCTGGCGGTAGCGGGTGCCTGCGAACATGCCAGTGACCAGCAGATCAAGTCTTTAGAGCAATATGTGATTCAGGCGGAAGCGCGCGATCCGCAAAGATCTGACTCGAAGACGCTGCTCCAGCTGCTGGATTTGGACTATCAATTTCACCATTTAATTGCTGAAAGCTCGGGCAACCGGCGGCTGGTTTCACTGCTCGATCAGCTTTTTGATGCGATGGCGCTGCTCCGGATTCAGACCCTCCAGCAGAATCCAGCGGTGTTGGAAATTCGGCTAGAGCATCGTCAGGTGTACGAGGCGATCGCTCAAAAAGACACCGCAACGGCGACCGCCGCTATTCAGCTTCACCTACTGGCCAGCAAGGCCAGAGTCGTCAAAGAAATTCAGAGTCCGCCTTTAGCGACCGATTCGTGAGAGCCGTCACTTCTAGAACTACTTCCAGAACTGTAGATTCAGAGGACGTTTTTTTAAAGGCGCGAATGTAACATTGAATACGATAATGGCGGCTTAAGATGTATACAGTATGCAGAATTGTCTGTGTGCATCCGCAGGTCAAAGTCCTCCCGTTTGCGAGCAGGAAAACAGTTCTCTGGAGAATTTTTATGAGTCAGACTGATGTAGCGGTTCAGCAAAAGCCGCCTGGGTCACCGCCGCCGCCCTATGAGGGATGGCAGGCATCGGTTGCCAAGTACTTTCGATTCGAACATTATCAAACCAACTTCCGCACTGAAATACTGGCCGGGCTCACCACCTTCATGACCATGGCCTATGTCTTAGTCGTACACCCGCTGATTATGTCAGACGCGGTGTTTTTACAAGAGTCGGGCGATCTCTTCAGAGAGCTGGTCGTCGTGACGGGCGTGACCGCCGCCATCGGCACCTTAGTGATGGGGCTCTACGCAAAGTATCCGTTTGTGCTCGCACCTGGTATGGGGACAAACGCCTTTTTTGCCTATTCTGTGGTTCTGGGGTTGGGTATTGACTGGCGGACGGCGCTGGCGGCTGTGCTGATTGAGGGCGTCATCTTTATTGCCCTCACCGTTACCGATGTTCGCCGCCATCTGATTGCCGCTGTGCCCGCTTGTATTAAAGCGTCTACCACTGTCGGCATTGGCATGTTCCTGGCCTATATTGGCTTGAGCGGAGACACAGCCGTCGGCGGTGCGGGCCTGATCGTGGCCAATGAAGTCACCAAAACTGCTTTCGGCAGCTTTCGGGAGCCCGCTACCTTACTTGCCACCTTCGGCATTTTCCTCTCGGTGTTTTTCATCATCCGACGAATCAAAGGGGCGCTGTTGTGGGGCATTGGCGGCACGGCTATTTTGGGCTGGGTGTTTGGGGTGGCGCAGGCGCCAACTGGCATTATGGCCGTTCCTCAGTTTCCTGCCAATCTCTTTGGTCAGGCGTTTGTCGGACTTGGCGGCATCAACGGCAGCAATATCATTGATTTTCTGGCCGTTCTGCTGGTCTTTTTGTTTGTAGACATGTTCGACACCATTGGCACGCTGATGGGTGTCGGTACGCAGGCGGGCTATATCGACGAGAACGGTGAATTGCCTCGGGCGAACCAGGCACTGTCGGCAGATGCGATCGCCACTACCGCAGGCGCAATCATGGGAACTTCCACCGTTACCACGTTTGCAGAATCGGCGGCGGGGGTCGCAGAAGGCGGACGCACCGGACTGACGGCAGTTGTCGCAGGCATCATGTTTATTGTGGCGCTGCTGTTTGTGCCAATTTTTGAAGCGGTTCCGGCCTTTGCCACTGCGCCTGCGCTCTTGATTGTTGGGGTGTTGATGATGGGCAGCGTGCTCAGCATTCGCTGGGGCGACCTAACCGAAGCCATCCCCGCCTTCGTCACGATGTTCTTCATTCCGCTGGGCTTTTCCATTGCTGCCGGACTCTCAGCGGGCCTGATTCTCTATCCCTTTACTAAGCTTGCTGCCGGACGCTCCCGCGAGATTCCGGTGATCACCTGGGTTTTGGCAGCTATCTTCATTTTCCGATTTGCATTCGAGGCTCTGCGCTTTGGTTAATCCCTCTGTGGGCTGTTTAAGCGAGCACTATTTTTAGGTGCGAAACCGCCACGATATAATAGATTCAATGTCTTTTGAGAGTTTATCTCGACCACTGCCATGTCTATAGATCAGCTAACGCAAGAAGCCTTATCTCTACCCGATGATCTTAGGCTTCAGCTTGTAGAAAAACTGCTGTCTAGCCTTGAAGCTGATGTAGATGAGGCTGTTCAGTCTGAATGGCTCTCTAAAGCTAAGAATCGGCTGGATGATATTCGGAGTGGTTTAGTTCAGCCGGTTTCAGGTGAGGAGGCTTTGGCGCAGGTCAGGCAAATCTTGACTTAAATGAAGTACGTTTTTCATCCAGAAGCACTGAACGAATATTCAGAGGCGGTTCGATACTATGCTGAACAACGAGTCGACTTGGCCCAAACCTTCATTAATACAGTCGAGGATAGCCTCTACCGCCTTCGAGAGTCACCCAACCGTTATCCCTTAATTGACGTAGACATCAGACGCTGTCTGATCCGTCAGTTTCCTTTTTACGAGCATGAAGCCGCGCGATATTCATGAGGCCCATCGGGCGGCGACACCGCTGGAACTGCTGTTTGATTTGGTGTCGGTGATTGCGATCGCCTCAGCCGCTGCCGGTTTGCACCATGCCGTTGCCGAAGCTCATTTTGCGGACGGCATTGTTAAGTTTGCGACGGCCTTCTTCGGCGTTTGGTGGGCCTGGATGAACTACACCTGGTTCGCCTCTGCCTACGATAACGACGATACGCTGTTTCGCCTGCTGACAATGGTGATTATGAGCGGCGCGCTGGTGATGGCCGCTGGCATTAATGCGTTCTTCGAGTCCACCGATCTGACGCTGATCGTCATTGGCTACGTGATCATGCGCCTGATCATGGTAGTGCTGTGGCTGCGGGCCGCTCGGTATGATCTGGCCTGTCGCCGAACGGCACTGTGGTACGCGGGCGGAATAGCGATCGCTCAAGCTTACTGGGTCACCCTCCTTTTCAGACAGCCTGACCCTGGCCTTGGGTTCTACGCTTTATTCGCGCTCGGAGCCATTTTAGAGGTAGCCGTTCCCGCCCTGGCAGAGAAAAATGGCTCCACCCCATGGCACCGCCACCACATCATGGAGCGGTACGGCCTGCTGACTATTATCGTGCTGGGCGAAACTTTGCTTGCTGCCGCTATGGCCACGCTCTTATCTTCGCCTCAGGGGCGGCGGTGGGCGCGGGCTTTGCAGTGCTGGTCGATATCGTCACCGATCACGCAGAAGTGGGTCTGCGGGTCGCTGGCTATGCGGTGGCGGTGCCGGTGGCGGTTTATCTGTTGGGACTGTAGTTTGTGCGCGATCGCTTCGTACTCAGCGGCACCGCGCGATACACGCTGCTAGTATTCGCCATTCTTGTTTTGGTAGCGCCTCTTTTACTCGGACTGAAAGGCGTGGCACTGTTGATGGCACTCTGTGTATTCGTCAGAAACTACAAGATTCAGAAGAAAACCAGCTGGTAGCAAATTGGCTATCTCCTTAAGTATTACGAGGTTCTTCCGCTGATGTCATATTCTTAAACGGTATAAGTTGCAGGCTGTGTACAAAGCTACAAAATCCTGGCACCCCCATGTTGTATACAGTATTCATTATGCTTTTTGGATCGCTTTTCTATGTTAATTACTCAGCAGCCAGTCTTCCGCCGTTTTTGGTATCCGGTGGTTCCTCGTCAGCGGCTCATGGCGGGACCGCAGGCTTTCGAGCTATTGGGGGAGCCTCTGGTGCTCTGGCTTGATGAGGCAGGGAAGGCGGCGGCGGTGCGCGATCGCTGCTGTCACCGCACCGCCAAGCTGTCTTTAGGAAAAGTCGATCAGGGCCGCATTTGCTGCCCCTATCATGGTTGGGAATTCAGCGCTCAAGGAGACTGTGTGAAGGTGCCTCAGCTTCAGCCTGACTGTGCGATTCCGTCTAACTATCGGGTCGATGCCTACCGCTGCAACGAGCGCTATGGCTACGTTTGGGTGTGCTTGGAAGATCCGCTAATCGACATTCCAACGATTGAGGAAGCGGACAGTTCAAACTACCGTCTCATTCCAGAATTCTACGAGCTGTGGCAGTGTGCCGGACTGCGGGTAATGGAGAACGAGCTAGACTTAGCCCATCCCACATTTGTACATACCGAGACTTTCGGCAGCGAAGATCATCCTACTCCAGATGAGCTGGAAATTACTGAAACCGACTGGGGGATTCATGTCTTTGGCAAGCTCGGTGTGGTCAATCCAGAACTACAGCAAAAAAATTTGAAAATGGGCGAATCTAAAACCTTTCGGACGCTGACAATGGACTGGCTGATGCCCTTCACCATCAAGCTTAAGATTACCTATCCCAATGGGCTAGAGCATGTTGTGGTGAATACCATGACCCCGGTGAGCGATCGCACCTCCCAAATGGTGCAATTTTGCGTCCGCAACGACACTGAAGCCGACACCCCAGCCCAGGATGTAATCGCCTTTGACCGAGCCGTCACCCTCGAAGACAAACGCATTCTCGAATCTACCGACTACGACGTGCCGCTAAGCCCCAGCCGAGAACAGCACATGCTCACCGACCGGCCCGGCATCATGATTCGCAAAAAAGTCGCGGCCCTGATAAAAGCACATGGCGAGGTAGAGCAAACCCGAGCCTCACAATCCTCTCAATCAGTCGACGCGGCTGACTCGTCAGCACCTCAAGCTCAACTGCTCTTCTCTCATTGAAGCACTCGAACAAGTGCTTCAACACAAATTCTCTGAACAGCATTGTCGTTGATCCATGATTTTTAAAGCTGTAGCTGTATACAGAATACAGTTTGTGAGAAATGACGTTTTAATCTGGTAGCAAGCTTATCGGTCTCAAATAGCGGTTTCTTTTAGAATCGGCAGCGACGGTCATCTATGACGACTGAGCAACTAAAATACTATTCCTCATAAGCTTATGCAGCTTCAAAAAGACAATCTGGCAAAATCTCCCATTTTTCTAGTCGCGCCCTTCTTCTTTTTGGGAACGGCGATGGTGGTGATGAAGTATATCTTGCCGCATACATCGCCGCTCTTTTTGGCAGCTTTTAGGCTTTTGCCAGCGGGGTTGTTGACACTCATGGTCGCTGCCGCGCTCAAGCTGCCCCAGCCCAAAACCTGGAAAGCTTGGCTTTGGATTGCTCTGTTTGCCCTGGTAGACGGAGCCATGTTTCAAGGGCTTCTAACTACCGGGCTCGTAAACACAGGCGCTGGCCTAGGCGCAGTTTTGATCGATGCTCAGCCACTGGTTGTGGCCTTGTTAGCCCGCGTTCTCTTTGGCAGCCTGATTGGGCTGTGGGGCTGGCTGGGACTGACGATTGGCATTGTTGGCATCAGCTTGTGCGGACTTCCGGCAGCCTGGATCTACGGCTTTTGGGAGAATGGCGTTCCCCTGGGGAGTTGGCTGCAAGCGATTCAAGGATACGGGGCTGATGGGAGTAACTGGCAGCTAGCTAATTTGCTACAGAGCGGTGAGTTCCTGATGCTATTAGCAGCGCTGTCGATGTCGGTTGGCACCATTCTGATGGGCTATGTTAAGCGCTACGCCGACCCGATTGTGGCCACCGGTTGGCACATGATCTTAGGCGGGATTCCGCTAGCGGTAATGTCCGGACTGTGGGAGCCCTACCCTATCGACAATTTGTTGGTGGGCGATTGGCTGGGTCTGGCATATGCCACGGTCTTTGGCACGGCACTCACCTACGGGATGTTTTTTTACCTGGCGGCGAACGGCAATATGACCAGCGTCAGTGCGCTGATCTTTCTGACGCCGGTCTTTGCGCTGTTGTTCAGCAGTCTCTTTTTGGGCGAGCTGCTAACTAACCTTCAGTGGGGCGGGGTGGCGCTGACTTTGGTGAGTGTCTATTTGGTCAACCAGCGAGAACAGATTGAAGGGGCGATCGCTCGTTTGACTCAAAAACGATTATCTGATGGCACAGTTGAAACCGTTCCTACGGGCGCCGAACCGTCTGAGGGCGAGGTCTTAGCAGATTAAATCTTCATTTGAGACTGTAATTTTTAGGAGATAGATTAGATGATTCGTCAAGGAATGATCGCCATTGTGATCGCGTTTTTCACAATCGGCGTCTTTTTGGGGTCGCCGCTGCCGGCGATCGCTGCTGACTACGGTCAGAGCCAATCTGTAAGTCAGCAAGAGAGCAAGTCATATGCCAATCAGTCGAAGTATGACGAAGCGCAGAAATCAAGCGACTACAGCTACACTGACAAGCAGACAAACCAGACCAAGCCTCAAGAGAAACAGACAAACCAAACCAACGCCAAAAGGCAGTACGCTCAGCAAGCGCAGTCCTATCAAAACAAACAGTAGGTCTATTTAGATGGTTCTTCCACAAAATCAATCAGCTCAGCCTGTGCTTAGGGCTATTCGCGGATCGTTTTTAGATTTTGTGGACGATCCCTTTTATGTACCTGAAGAAGACAGCGTTCGCTATCTGGCGGATGGCCTGTTAGTGATAGAAGACGGCAAAGTCAAGGCATTTGGAGCCTACGACGAGCTGCAAACCAAGTATGGCGAAATCCCTACCACGGTTTATGCTGAACGGCTGATCATGCCGGGATTTATTGACACCCATGTTCACTATCCGCAAACCGGCATGATTGCGGCTTACGGAGAACAACTGTTGGAGTGGCTCGATCAATATGTTTTCCCCACCGAGGGAAAATTCAAAGATGAAGACTACGCCAGAGAAGTCGCTGATGTCTTTTTAGACCAGCTCTTGAGCAACGGCACCACCACAGCGCTGGTGTTTGCAGCCGTATTTCCCGAGTCAGTAGACGCCTTTTTTGAGGCGGCAGAGCGCCGTCATCTCTGCATGATCGCAGGCAAAGTAATGATGGATCGCAATGCGCCAGAATTTCTCTGTGACACCGCAGAGTCAGCTTATCAGGAGACCAAGGCCCTCATACAGAAATGGCACAAAAAAGGACGCTTGCGCTACGCCGTCACGCCTCGGTTTGCGATTACCTCTACCGATGAGCAATTGCGCAAAGCGGGAGAGCTGCTGAAAGAATTTCCAGATGTTTATCTGCATACGCATATCTCTGAGAATGTTAAAGAGGTTGAGTGGGTAAAGTCGCTTTTCCCCGACTGCGATGGCTATCTAGATGCATATGATCAGGCGGGGCTGGTGAAGGAACGCTCGGTGTTTGCCCATGGGGTACATTTGAGCGAGGCTGAATTTAAACGGCTGTCGGAAGCAGATAGCGCGATCGCCTTTTGCCCCACTTCAAACTTATTTCTAGGCAGCGGTTTATTCAAAATTGAACAGGCAAAATCAGCAGACTATCCGGTAAAAGTCGGTCTAGGAACCGACGTGGGCGCAGGAACCAGTTTTTCGATTTTGCAAACCGCCAACGAAGCCTACAAAGTAGCGCAGCTGCGCCAGCAGAAGCTGTCCCCTTTCAAGGCGCTGTTTTTAGCAACCTTGGGAGGCGCTAGGGCACTGTGCTTAGAAGAGAGTCTCGGCAATTTTGAGGTTGGCAAAGCGGCCGATTTCATCGTGCTCGACTCACGGGCAACGCCGCTGATGGCCTTTCGCAACAGCCCAGATATGCCCGAATCTTTGAGTAAACTCACTGATCGCACTTTTTCACTGATGATGATGGGCGATGACCGGGCTGTTGAAGCGGTATATATTTTAGGAGAGCTGGCCTACGAACGAGCAGCATAGGCGAAGACACTAGCGGCTTACTGTAGCAGATCGTCTAAGCGGAAGCGGGCAATTTGGGTGATTTCGTGGAGCGATCGCGCTATCTCATCCACCCGTTCATTTTTCAAGCGTGCCTCCAGCGCCGCAAAAATGCTGTCTCTACTGCGACCTTTGACCGCCATCACAAAGGGGAATCCAAATTTCTCCTGATAGGTAGCATTTAGCGCCTGTAACCGCTCATATAATTCGGGACTGAGCCGATCTAGCCCGGTACTCGCCTGCTCCTGCACAGAAGCATCGGCCATCTTCGCTTTGCTGCCCAATTCAGGATGCGCCCGAATCAAAGCCAGCTGTTCATCTAATCTCATCTGTTCCACCACAGCGACCATCGCCCCGTGCAGATCGGCTACATCGGCAAAAGGTCTGGCCGCCCAAGCCTGCTCTGCAATCTCAGGCGTCTCTTCAAAAACAGCACCAAACAAACTGACAAACTCAGCCTGCTCCATCTGAGTTGTTTGATCTATTGAGTAGCGCACAGATGATTTACTCCGATATCATTGTTGGTTTTGCTGGCAAGCTGGTCGTGACTTGTTAAATTCCAGACGTTGGCATTTCAGGCATATCTATACTATCTTTGCTTGTAGTTTACCTTACTGCTCATGAGTTACGGTCAATCTATTGCTACGTTCCTCAGCAATTTAAAGCGGCGGCTGATGTGCCGTCGCAGGGAGGCGATCGCTTACCTCTCAAACTATACAAGACCCTCAGTACCACCGGGGGCTGTTCGCGTCGTGATATTCGCGCAAGGCCGCACAGGCAGCACACTTCTAGAAAACTTACTCTGTTCAACCGGCTACTTCTCCGAAAATGGCGAAGTGCTAAACACCATATATGGGGAAATCGCGTTTCCGCTATCGTTTATATCGGGGCTTTCAAAGAGATATCCTAGCAATTTTATATTTCACGTAAAAACATATCAGCTTACCCAAGATCGAAAGAAGCCTATTGATCCAGGCACTTTTTTAGAAACGCTGTATGCAGATGGGTGGAAGATTATATACTTGCGACGAGAAAACAAGATAAAGCAGGCCCTCTCAAATATCATAGCCAACCATCGCGGCAAGTATCACAAGCTCGATCAAAAGGAAGAAAACTTAAAAATTCTGTTCAGCTGTGAAAAACTGATTAAAAAAGTCAAAAAAAGGCTCGCATATGGAGAAGAGGAAAAAGCGGCTTTAGCGAATGTAACCTATCATGAGGTTGCCTACGAAAGCGATCTAGAGAACGCTCAGGCACATCAGAAAACGGTAGACAGAATTCTTGAGTATCTGTCGCTAGCGCTAGAACCGCGACTACCCAGCATAGAAAAGTCAACAGTCGTCCGCTAAAAGAGACAATATCTAACTACGATGAGTTTGTTGATTGCTTAGAGCAAAGAGGATGGCAGATGTTTCTATAGTTAATAGGTCATCCGCTACCCATAAGTCATACCTCAGCCTGAGCACATTCATACGCGATGGGCCTCAAGAAAGGTATCATGTATCTACTTCAGACAGCTATTGCGTCAGGACGTAGGCGCTAGCCTAAAATACAGTTAGCTTCGAAAATTTCAAAAACCGCTATGAGATACCTGTCAGTTTTTCTATTTGCTTTGCTTGCGATCGCAGGCTGCTCTGGAAACGACACTGTGACCACCTTCAATAGCCCAGCAGATGAGGTGGCTGAAGCCGAAAGCAGCACATCAGAGGATGAAATCAAAGCTGAAGCCAGCCTATCAGCTGCTAACACAGACATTGAAGGGGCTAATCAGAAAAATGTCAAACTGGTTGTCAACAATCAACCGACAGCCGGTCAAATCATCGTTAAAACCGTGGCCACTGCCCGGGATGGTTGGGTCTCTATTCACAAAAGTGAGGAAGACGGCAGCATACAGCTGCCTGAGAGCATCGGTGAAGCCCGCGTTGATGCGGGTGACACTGAAGGGGTGGTCGTCGACTTGTGGGAAGCTCCCTACGTCGGCGAAAAGCTATGGGTGCTACTGCATGTTGACGCAGGCGAGCGAGGCATCTATGAGTTTCCTGAGAAAGACGTGATTGTGAGTAAAAACGGTGAGATGATGGCCAGATCCTTTCAAATCAAGGCGGAAGAAAAGGATGAGGAAGCAACAGAATAGTCCGTAAAGGTTTGTGCCAGCATCGTGGACAATTTCAGCAAGTGCAGGCATAATAAAGACCCTGCGGGTATAGCTCAGTGGTAGAGCGTTTGCTTCCCAAGCAAAATGTCGCGCGTTCGAATCGCGTTACCCGCTTTCGTAGGAATCTCTATTTACGAGCCTTTCAAGAGTGTCGGTGACCGGAAAACTGTAGAGGTTCAGCAATGGATTCCACCACGCAGCTCTCAAATGCCGTAAAAGAACTTATCAGCCAATACGCTCAGTTGAAACCGTCGCATGGTGATATTCGCTTGGATGCTGTTTTTGATGATGAGCACAAGCGCTATGCTCTGATGCAAGTCGGCTGGGACAGAGAACGACGAGTGCGAGGAAACCTTATCTGCATTACGCTACAAGATGACAGAGTGATCATTGAGTACGACGGTATGGAGTGCGGGATCGTTCAGGGTTTAGTAGCTTCAGGCATTGCTGCTGAGCGAATTACGCTTGCTTATCAATTTGAGCCTCAGGTGATCACATACGCCTCTTAGCTTAAACAACAGCGACATTCACATTTCTTAACATAGCTCTTCCCCTCACTGCGCGTTTTTGATGGTATAAATGCTCTGTTCATACACAATCAAACTGCGTACATCATAAGCGGTATGGATTAAGCTTGTACGTAGTGCTACCTCGATAACCTGAAACGAATGAGGTGTAATATGACGACGGAATCGCTGCGTTCTTACAACGCGGTCATTGAGCATACGCTATCAAAAGCCACTGGGCTTGCAGCACAATCGCCTAAAAATAAGAAACTCAAACGTCGTGGAATAGCTGGCTTTTGCCAACTACAAGGGCCTACAG
>JBARVU010000358.1:0-6269 GCA_049646425.1 Phormidesmis sp.
TGGATAAAAGGCAATAAAGCATAAGACATTCCCGAGCAGGAATCAATCTCTCTGGCAAAGGAAGCTGCCTAAAGACAGAAAACCCTGATATCAAAGGGGCTGGGTAGATAGCTTCCGCTGGAAGATACACACAGGCCCATCAGAGTTATTCACAGATTGGGAAGGTTGCTAAAGTATTACCGCTTAAGCTGACTTAGCTTACACAATTCTCGACAGGTTTTCGTAAACAGTTCTGCCCGTTTCCGCTACTAGTCAGGATTACCGAAACAGACGTATCAGCTGTGTTCGGTTCTGTAAGCTAGATTCACAAGCATTACCCCATGGTTTAGAAAGAATGTCAAGCGTTTGCGCCGATATTCTTTGCAGGCATTCTTTAAAGCCGCTATCTATCGCCGCTGGCCGAAGAGACCGCTGCCAATTCTGACCAGGGTAGCGCCTGCTGCGATCGCCGCTTCAAAGTCCCCAGACATCCCCATCGAAAGCTCCTTCATCTGGATGTTGCTCAAACCCATCTGTCCAATCTCGGCGGCGAGCAATCTGGCCTGATCAAAAATTTCCTGACTCCGCTCAGGTGGCAATCCATAGGGCGGAATCACCATCAATCCTACGATATTGAGCCGATCTAGCTGATCTAGCTCAGGTAGCGTAGCCATCAGTTCATCCAGCGTAAACCCAGCTTTTGTCGGGTCGGGGACTAGCTTCACCTGCAGGCAGCAGGCGGGCACCCGGTCCAATTCTGCCGCCTGCTGGTTGAGTCGTTGGGCTAATCTGAGGCTGTCGACGGAGTGAATCCAATCGAAATTTTCCAACACCTTTCGACTTTTATTCGACTGCACGTGGCCGATAAAGTGCCAGCTCACCCCTGTCAGGTCTTTGAGCGATTGCTGCTTGGCCAGGGCTTCTTGAACTTTGTTCTCAGCAAACTCTCGAATGCCCGCAGCGTAAGCGGCGCGCACGATATTGGCGGGGAAAGTCTTAGTGACTGCAACCAAACGCACGTCTTGGGGAATCCGGCGCTGAATTTTCTGCAACCGCTCAGCGATCTCGTTGGCCGCACCGTCTGCCATTGCACTATTAGAAACATTGCCGGGAATTGCTTTCAATACTTGCTCGCAGTTTTGTCGATCTTCAAGGCCCTCAAAAGCCAATCGAAAGCGCTGGCTAAAAGGCTTGTTTATAGGTCTTCTGAAGCTGATCGTACTCTGCCTGTTGCCCCGTTCGCCGAATGACCCGCAGACGCTGCTCGATAAGCTGCTTGGCTTCTATCCGTCCGGTCGGCTCAAACGATAGACCACCCTGATCGTTTTTAACTAGAAAAAATAGCCGGTGGGCATATAAGGTAGCGAATAATTCTTGTCCTTCGCCTACCAGGCAAATCCTGAAGAGCAAGCCAAAATTAGGGTGGTTGAGGTAGGTTTCTGTGCTCATTCAGGCTTCGGGGTATGAAAGTTGCTGGCGATGCGACTTAAATGGGCTTGTTAGAGATTGCTTTTAAAGAATTTGCCGATTGACAGCCGCTGAATATCAGAACCCTGAAAAGATCTAGGGGCGAACAGCCTCCGGCAGACGATTTTGTAAAAGAGGCACGCTCCAGACAGCCGAGCGGAAGACAGCGTCGTTCCTAGCGTCGTTTTCGAAGCCTGCGGTTGAGGATGTTCATGCTGAGATGAACATAATGTGCTGTGTATGACTGAAGTTTACAGCGTTTTCCTTACGATTTCCCACAGATTATTGGATCGAATGTTCTCACGAGAGGAAACAAGCCGCTGAGCCCGGCAATCAGCGCCTAGAGCCCCAAAGCTGACAGCTGCGCCTTTGCTTTCTGCAGAGATTCTCGCCATTCTCGCTCAGGATCACTGTCGGCGACAATACCTGCCCCCACCTGCCCCCACACAGTTTGCCGAGAATCTACTGGCAGCGTCATCAGTAGCGTTCGGATCAAGATATTAAGATCGAGCCGGCCGCGCCGGTCAAAATACCCACAGGAGCCGTAAAACAAGCTGCGTCGGACGGGCTCTAGCGCTTCAATGATTGCCATACAGCGAACTTTTGGGCAGCCAGTAATCGTTCCACCTGGAAACATCGCCGCGACCAGATTAGCCACGGATTGTTCAACCTGTAGCTCGCCAGACACATTGCTAACGAGATGCATGACGTGGCTGTAGCGCTCAACGGTCATCAGCTCTGCAACCTGTACCGATCCCCATTTGCACACTCGGCCCAGGTCGTTGCGCTCCAGATCCACCAGCATGATATGTTCAGCCCGTTCCTTGGGATCGCGCTGGAGTTCTTGAGCGATCGCCCTATCCTCCACTCTCGTCTTTCCTCTAGGCCGTGTCCCGGCAATGGGCCTCGACTGAGCCACCCCCGAGCGCAAATGCACTAAACGCTCAGGTGAGCAGCTCACCACCGATCCCCAAGGCGTATGCCAATAGCTCGCGAATGGGGAAGGATTGATCTGATGTAGCGTCTTATACACCTCCCAGCTAGGGGCGGTTGTTTGCGCCTGAAACCGCAGGGAATGATTGACTTGAAAGACATCGCCGGCGCAAATATGAGACTTTGCTCGCCTGACGGCCTGTTCAAATTCGGTTTGTCCGGTTTCGAGGACTAAAGGCTGCGTTTCCCAGCTTCGCGTGGCCCCTGAGTTAGAAACACCAACTTTGAGAAGACGTTTGGCCGCTGGCCGCGTCACGCGCTCAGACATCGAAACCAGTCCTGCTGATGTTTCCGCTGCCAGCCAGAGCCGCTGTGAATGGTGATCTAACACAGCAAACTCAGCCGGTTCGTACCAGAAGGCAACTGGAAAAGGCAGTCTATCTTCCTTCGACCAGGGCAATCGCTCGATCTCCCAGGCGAAGTCGTACCCTAGCCAGCCTAGCCAGCCACCGACATAGGGCAGGTCATCATCAGGATGTTCGCTTGCTGAGGCAACAGCGGCAGGGACAGCACTCGCTGAGCTGAGTGCCTGCTCCATTTGCCGTAGCAGCGGCAAAATATAGCCTATCTCGGGTGTCCATAGCTGAACGTCGCCGTCTACTGTTCGAGGCGCCCCAGCGCAGATAGAATAGCGGGCGATCGCTCCGGGAAATTCGTTCGCTTGGTGCCCGGTCAATTCAGTCGGTGCCCGATAGGGACTCTCTAGCAAAGCAGCGATCCCCGCTGGGCCTGAGTACCCTGTCTGCGACTGAAACAAAGCTGCAAAAACGTCTGACCCCGTGCGTTCCAGCAAGGGATGTGATCGCCAAAGATACTGCTGACAGGGCCGCAAAGCTACCGCTTCCCCCCCCCAGGAGCGTTCAGCGTCTGTACTTGAAGGCTTCAAGCCACCCCTCCATAGACAATGCGACTCCACCAAAAGAGCCCCAACCCGCTCAAAACGAGCCAGTCCCACCAGCGCAGGCGCAGCCGATGCCACACCACCCGATGCTGATTGGGGCTGGTAAACCCTCGCACCTGCATGGCGCTGGCAATTTGCTCTGCTCGCAGCAGCAGATTTTCAATCAGCCGCTGAGCCACCATCAGCCAAATGTCTATCGCCTTTCTCATGCCCAGCTTTTGCCACTTGATTGCCCGCGTTCGCACTGAGCGCACCAGGTTTTGCACCTCCTCTAGCACCAGCGGAATAAATCGCAGGGCCAGGGTTAGCGTCAGGGCGATTTCAGTCACCGGCAGGCCCGTCCAGCGCAGGGGCTGCATCAGATTTTCAATGCCTTCGGTGATTTCTTCCGGCGCTGTCGTCAGCAAGAAAAGCGTCGTTGCGTAGATCAAGGTAAACAGGAGGGTACTCACCTTGATCGCCAGGCGGCGTGATCGCTGAGTAATATGAATGCCTAAGTCGAAAGGCCGCTTGGCAATCTCCACATCGACAATGTCATACCGGTAGCGGGTTACCGGCGGTACATCTGGCAAGGTTTCTGGCGGCTTCAGGTCTTCCGGCCAGCTTTCGATCATTTGAGCGGTTGGCAGCCGAGGCTGTTGAGACACGGCAATGCCATCGGGCATCACTAGCAGCAGCAGCGTGACGATGGCTCCGAGTAGCAGCAGCCAGCCCATTTGCTGCCGCCATACCCGTAAAGGAATGCGGGCGCTGATGGTCAGCACGACCAAGAAAACCACAATTGCAATGCGGTAGGGGGCACTTGCCAATATCGGTGCGAGCAGCAGGCTCAGCAGCCAAGCCACCTTCACCCTCGCATCGATACGGTGCAGCCAGGTAACCGGCTGCTCCAGGTACAGGCCGATGGGAAGCGATCGCAACAGATCCATAAAAAACTACTTAGCCTGCTTCACCTTCACCGCCCGGTTAGCATTGCTGCCCCGTTCAATATCGCGCATACTCTTACCCCGCCACAGCAGCCGAATCGGGGTGCCGTCGTAGCCCAGGTTCTGGCGAAACTGCTTCTCGATATAGCGCCGGTAGCTCTCCCCAAACAGCTTAGGATCATTCACAAACAGCGCAAATGAGGGCGGCTGCGACTTCACCTGAGTGCCATAGTAAATCCGACCCTGACGGCCTTGGCGAGTCGTCGGTGGCGTATGCCAGCCCACCGCATCTTCGATCACTTCATTCACCACAGACGTCGTCACCCGCCGCCGGTGCTGCTCGACCGAAGCATCTACTGCTTCTAATATATTGGGCAGTCGCTGACCGGTCATAGCACTCACATAGAGCCGCTTCGCCCAGCTCAGAAAATGAATCTTCGCCTCAATTTTTTTGTCAAATTCGTAGATGGTGTGTGAGTCTTTTTCTACCGCATCCCACTTGTTCACCACAATCACGCAGGCACGGCCTTCTTCCTCAATCCGTCCGGCTAGCTTTTGATCCTGCTCGGTGACGCCATCGAGCGCGTCAATCACCAAAAGCACGACATCCGCGCGCTTAATGGCCTTGAAGGCTCGGTTGATCCCGAAGAATTCCGGCCCGAAGTCCACATTCTTCTTTTTACGAATGCCCGCCGTATCAATCAGTCGGTAGCGCTTCTGATTGGGCGGCTCGCCTCGTATCACCACCATGTCAATCGCATCTCGGGTCGTGCCTGAGATCGGGCTGACAATAGATCGCTGCTCACCGACAAAGGCATTCAGCAGACTCGACTTACCCACATTGGGCCGCCCTACAATCGCCACCCGGTACTCGTCGACCGCCTCAAGCTCGTCATAGGGCGGCAGATGCTCCACCAGCGCATCTAGTAGCTCACCCGAGCCACTGCCATGAATCGCTGAAACCGCATAGGGTTCACCGAGTCCGACCTCCCAAAACTGGGCTGCCTGAATGATACTTTCGTCTGGAGACTCGCACTTATTCACCGCCAGCAAGACCGGTACTTTTTGCGTCCGCAGCCACGAGGCAATTTCCTGATCGCCTTCGGTTGGGCCAAACTGACCGTCTACGACAAAAATCGCCGCTGAGGCTTCTGTCAGGGCGGCCATTGCCTGCTCTCGAATAAAGGGCAGAAACTCAGTATCGTCGTCAAAGACCAAGCCCCCCGTATCGACGACCAGGAACTCACGGTCTTTCCAAAAGGCGGGCTGATAGGTGCGATCGCGCGTCACCCCTGGCTGGTCAAAGACAATCGACTGCCTGCCGCCCGCCAGGCGGTTCACCAGCGCGGACTTGCCCACATTTGGACGACCAATAATTGCAACAATAGGAAGAACCATAGCGGAACGGGCCTGCGCTAGGCAGCACAAGGGAAGAAAGAATCATTGTAGCAACTCCCTCTCCATCTGCCGCGATCGCCTGCTGCCACCGACGTATAAAAGGGCTTACAGAAGTGCCTTAATCTCTGCTTTGGCCTCTCTTCTTAATCCTGTTGAAATCCGAAACAGCTCCTGCCCCGTATGCAGATAGCTATCGTCATAGGTATAGGTAAATCGCTCCATCTCTTCGATACCGTCTTCTAGCTGATTCAGGCAGTAGTACAAGTTCGCCGCCCCAGTCGCCACCCCAGCCGGATTCGGCAGGGATCGAAACTTCGCTTTAGCCTTTTCCAAAGCCTCCTGACAGGTCTCCAAGTATGCCTGAAAAGCTGCCATCAGCTCATCGTCAAAAGGATCCGCCGACAAAGCCCTAACTTCTGCTTTTAGCGGCTTAATAATCTGGCCAATCAGCCGATCTGTGGGGTTGTATACCGTCCGTAGCCACTGCTCAACAGTGGTCTCGCGTCCGGTGCTGCGCTTGCGCCGGTATTGGTTATGGGAACTGACTGTGCGGGTGGCGCGCTCACTCGCTGCCGCTGCCGCCATCCTCTCCCTATGCGCATCGT
>JBARVU010000359.1:0-2559 GCA_049646425.1 Phormidesmis sp.
GTGCCACTTAGTCTCGTGAAACCGAAACCAGTCCGGAAAGCCATGCAAGCGCGCCATCTCTCGGACAGTCACACAGCGAGCATATTTGTAATGAATCGGTCTAGGGCTAGTGAAAGCCCCTCTCGCAGAATCAGTCCCCGCCCTTAACGTGTTGGATACACCGTCAGCAGGTAGTCTAAAAAATCTGGATATCGGTTCAACGCTACCTGGTTCAGTCTGAGCAAATCGCCTGCGAGAAATCGCTGTGTGTTGAGTGCGGCGACTGCTGGTTAAAAACGCTTTGCTCCACTTTCGCCGATGTCCATATTTCCAGCTATCGTCGGAGCTACAGCGCATCAGAGCCGAATAACCTCGGGGCGCATCCAAATATTCAGCTTGAACCTCGTCACGAAACAGTAGCTGCTCGAAGCGTTCGGCATCAGGCAAATCATCCAATGCCTCTGCGCAGGTAATGATGCCTTCAAACTTGCTTGGATATATCGGTAGGTCACAGCCTTCCTTAGATCCAATCAAAAACAACCGTTCTCGGTTTTGAGGAACGCCGTAGTCTTTTGCATTCAGCACCTGCCACGGTTGTATCACGGTGTAACCTGACTCGCTCAGCTCCTCGATAATTTCCTGCAAAAACTGGCGATGCTTTCCAACCGTCAGCCCCTTTACATTCTCAAACAGAAAGTACGAAGGCTGAAGCTCACGAACGATCCGAATAAAATCCCGAACCAGTGCATTTCGCGGATCGTCAAGCGCCCTTTGGCCCATAAGGGAAAACCCTTGACAAGGAGCGCCGCCGACTACTACATCAACTATAGTCCTTGCATCTAAACCAGCGGCTTCGCGGATATCTTTTCCGTTGACGACAGAAACCGATTTGGGGATGACTGCGCACTGCGGAAAGTTAAATTTGTGTACGCAAGCATGAACCGGGTCAACTTCGACCGCTGCCACCACATCAAAACCCGCCTGCTCAAATCCCAAGCTCAGCCCACCTGCTCCAGCAAAGAGATCAACTGCTATTGGCCGCCTACGATTCATAGTTGTACAGTATTTTTAATAATGCTTAGACTTTGCAGCGTTCTACAGAGGGTTGTTTTGGTAGATCCGCTGAGGCACCTTTTTGTGTACTTCAATTGTACTATGCGCTCTGGCTGAATCAATTTGCTACTGACGATGTTTTCCTTCCGTTAGTAAAGCATCTTGACGGGCTGTTCTCCAGTCTTAAGCAACTGGCAATCCTCAATCATTTTGAGCCTGACTCAAAATTTCCTCAAAGCAGGCTTCGCCAACGGTCGTGGCCGGACAGTCCGGGTCGTTGAAGAGAAATTCGCCGATAACCCTGATTTCTTCGACTGGCTTATTGAAGCTGATTCTTTTGCGCTGAGCGATGGGCGGCGGTGAGGGCAGGTTGGGAATGTACCGTTTTTCTACGTCCAGTTTCTTTGCCTGGGGAGCGACGGCTTTCCAAATGCTTTTGCTACTGCCGCTGGCGGGTGCGCTTTCGTCAATCGTCTTCGCCATCTCAAACATAGAGGCAGGTGATTCTGGCTTGGCCTTTTTGGTGCGCTGTTTTTCTTCTTTAGGAAGCTGTTTCCATTGGCTGGTGTAGGTTGTGAAGACTTTTAAGCCCTCTCGCATCCGCTCTTTGACATGTAGATACAGATCCGAAGAGGCATCGATGCCGCGCTTAGTTGTTGTTAGCGGTAGCTTTCTGGCGTCGGTACTTTTGAAGTGGACAATGCCTGAAATGGAGATGTACTGAGGATGATATCGAGGGACGCCCGCTTCGCCCCAACCGGTCAAAATTGTTTTGTCATTGGCGACGACAACGCGGTCATTGCAAACAATTGTCCACCCAGCGGTGTCGCGTTTTCGGCTGCGTTTTCCGGCTTCGGCGTTGTCGATCTCTTCGTAGCTGGGCAGTGCCCGATGAAAGCCAACGGCTACGGTGACTTCGACGTTTTTTTCGCGCGCTTCGTAGAGATAGGGCGCGACGGCCTCTGTACCTTTATTTTTGAGCTTGGTCAGTCCTTCCCATTGCAGTACGAGCGGTCTGGACTTGACCCGTTCGCCATTGACGAAGATTTCAAAACCCTTGCCGATGATATAGCTATAAAGCGCTTCTATTTCGCCCGCTAGCGTGCTTTGAAAAGCTTTGTTTGCGAACTGCGTAGCGGTTTCTTCCCGCAGCTCAACTACTTCTAACGAGGTACCCGCTCTATTCAGAGAGCTATCGGTCATTTCGAGCGGCAGTTCCCAGCTATCGTCGCTGAGCAGCCAGTCCGGCTGAATCATTACCTTAAAGGAGTCAGCGTCGGTTTGAGACAAGACTTGAGCAGAACGACCCATTTTGAAGATGGCTCGCTTCATGCCAATACCATAAGTACCAATAGTGAAAATATCGTCATCGTCATGGATGCCTTTGGGTTTGCCCATTCTAAAGGCGTAGCGTTCGGCCACATCCAACGGGATGCCACCGCAGTTGTCCTCTATTTTGAAAGACTCGCCCGAGATGTCTATTTTTGCCCAGAAGCCTGCGTAGGGCGTCTCGGTAGGCGCCTGTCC
>JBARVU010000360.1:0-6635 GCA_049646425.1 Phormidesmis sp.
TCACAACTCTGTGCAGTGCCCACTTCAGAAAGTGCGGATCTGTTTCTTTCAGGACGGTCTTCAGTAGCGTTTTCTCTTCGCTACCTTCCGGTGAAAATAGCCAGTCAGCAAACCAGTAAGCGGCCCACAGCGTACTTTTAAAGGGAAAGACGCGGTGAATAGGGAAGGCGCGAAACATCTTGAAGTAAAGGGGCACCTCTGATGTCTTCTTTACGGTAGAGAGCAAGATCACCTTCTCAGCGTCGACCTGTTTGGCAATTTCAACGGCAATCATGCCGCCAAATGATAGACCAACAATCGTCGGCTGTGGGTCGACGATTTGCTGGCTCAGTCGCTGAGCATAGTGCTCAATCGATTCTCCTTTTTCAGGCGGAATCCAGCGAATATGGACAGGCCGAAAGCCGTCATAGCGTAACCACCGGAAGATCCGCTCATCTGCACCCAGGCCACTGACAAAATAGATCGGTTTCAGCCGAGCAGCGTCTAGCTCCGCCTCTGTGACATCCGGCCCCTCAGACTCCACATCTTGTAAGTCTATTTCCTGAGTTTCTGTCTCCTGTTCTCCTGTCTCCCTTTTTCCCGTTTCCTGTCTCTCCCCCTCCTGCATGGCCATCCCTACACCATCTTCTGATTGCGGAGAGCTATCGATCTTAGATTGGCCACTCATCTCTTGCTTTGCCGGGTATGTGCCTTAGTTTGCTGTTCTCCTCAGCGTAGCAGTTAGGAGCTGCCGCAAGCTGCTATGTATGACACAATACAGCGATCGCTCTGCCATTGTGGGTATTTTCGGCAGGCATTGACTCTTCCCTAAGAAAGGCATTTATGAAAGCACGTACTGCTTTAGGTGATCGCTTCTATCATGTGGTCATACCACCTTTGTCTAAGCTAAATATTGTTGTAAATTAAGCAGAGAGGACTGATCTCAATGACCGCCTCAATCGCTAAAATAGACGTTTCTGACGCGGCCTTGTCGGCTGAAGAGCTACGAAAAACAGATGCCTTTTGGCGTGCCTGCAACTATCTCGCTATCGGGATGATTTATCTCAAAGATAATCCTCTGCTACGCGAGCCGCTCAAGCTAGAGCATATCAAGCCGCGTCTGCTGGGGCATTGGGGTACGAGCCCTGGTTTGAGCTTCATGTATGTGCACTTTAGCCGCCTGATCAAAAAATATGACCTGAACGCTATTTTTATCGCAGGCCCCGGTCACGGCGCACCCGGTGTATTGGCTCCAGCCTATTTAGAAGGCACTTACTCAGAAGTCTATCCCGATAAGAGCGAAGATATTGACGGCCTGCAAAAGTTCTTTAAGCAGTTCTCGTTTCCGGGTCAGATTGGCAGTCACTGCACGCCCGAGACACCTGGATCGATCCACGAGGGCGGAGAACTAGGCTATAGCCTTTCTCATGCCTACGGCTCGGTGTTTGACAATCCTGATTTGATTACACTGGTAGCAGTGGGCGATGGCGAGGCTGAAACTGGCGCCCTGGCGACGGCGTGGCACTCAAACAAGTTCTTGAACCCAGCTCAGGACGGGGCCGTGCTGCCGGTTCTGCATCTCAACGGCTACAAGATCGCGAATCCGACTGTGCTCTCTCGGATTTCCCATGAAGAGGTAGACTACCTATTTCGCGGCTATGGCTATCAGCCGTACTTTGTGGAAGGTCACGACCCGCAGGAAGTGCATCAGCAAATGGCGGGCGTGATGGAGGAGTGTATCAGTCAGATCCGCTCGATTCAGGCGAAAGCTCGCAGTGGGGAAGGCCGACCTGAACGTCCGCGCTGGCCGATGATTGTGATGCGTACGCCCAAGGGCTGGACGGCGCCAGGGACGATTGATGGACATAAGGTAGAAGGGTTTTGGCGATCACACCAGGTTCCCCTGGCAAACCTCAAGAACAACCCTGAGCATTTACAGCTGCTCGAAGACTGGATGCGCAGCTACCGGCCAGAAGACCTGTTTGACGACAGCGGTCGCCTGATAGAGGAGCTGAGAGAACTGCCGCCGAAGGGTGATCGCCGCCTCAGTGCCAATCCCATCGCCAACGGCGGCAGAGTACGAAAGACGCTCAAACTGCCTGACTTTAAAAACTACGCTGTGCAGATGGATAGTCCTGGCAAAACCCAGGTCGAAAACACCCGGCTGATGGGCCGCTTGCTCAAAGACGTGATTGCCGCTAATCCTACGAACTTCAGGCTGTTTGGCCCGGATGAAACGCTTTCTAACCGGCTCGGGGAAGTCTTTGAAGTGACTAACCGCGCCTGGATGGCCGACTACCTGCCGGAAGATGAAGACGGCGGCTACCTCTCGCCGACGGGCCGCGTGATGGAAATGCTCAGCGAGCACACGCTGCAAGGCTGGCTAGAAGGCTACCTGCTCACGGGTCGCCACGGCTTCTTTCATACTTATGAAGCCTTTGCTCATGTGGTTGATTCGATGTTCAACCAGCATGCAAAGTGGCTAGATATTTGTAAAAACGTAGTCTCCTGGCGTGCCCCAGTCGCCTCACTCAATATTTTGCTGTCGTCAGTTGTTTGGCGACAGGATCACAACGGCTTTAGCCACCAAGACCCAGGCTTTATCGATCTGGTGACGAACAAAAGCCCGGATGTCACTCGAATTTATTTGCCGCCCGATGCCAACTGCCTGCTTTCTGTGGTCGATCACTGCTTAAATAGCACTGACTATATCAACGTGATCGTCTCTGACAAGCAGAAGCATCTGCAATATTTGACCATGGATGAGGCGGTTAAGCACTGTACCAAAGGCATTGGGATTTGGCAGTGGGCGAGTAATGACGATCAGGGCAAAGAGCCGGATATTCCTGACGTGGTCATGGCTTGTTGCGGCGATGTGCCGACGATGGAGTCCTTAGCTGCAACGGCGATTTTACGGGAAGAGTTTCCCGATCTGCGGGTTCGCTTTATCAACGTGGTGGACTTGTACAAGCTCATTCACCCTAAGGATCATCCGCATGGGCTTTCTGATCGAGATTTCGACACACTCTTCACCACCGATAAGCCCGTAATTTTCAATTTTCACGGCTATCCCTGGTTGATTCACAAGCTGGTCTACAGCCGCTCAAAGCAGGAGCGCATTCACGTGAGAGGCTACCGAGAGAAGGGGAATATCAATACCCCCTTAGAACTGGCCATCAACAACCAGATTGATCGGTTTAACCTGGTGATCGACGTGATTAATCGAGTGCCAAAACTCGGATCGGCAGCGGCCTATGTGAAAGAGAGAATGCAAGACGAGATTATTGACCATGTGAACTATGCCAGGTTTCATGGAGAAGACAAGCCAGCTACTTCTAACTGGATATGGCCTTACTAACTGCGGTTATGCGTAGGCCCAAGAGCGTCTTTTTGAGTACCTTATGAATATTCTTTTGCTCAATGCGGGTTCTAGCAGTCACAAAAGCTGTTTGTATCAATCAGGCGCGGGGGCAGAGCCGCCTGCTGGGCCGCCCCTGCCGCTGTGGGAGGCCCAGATTGACTGGCAGCAGTCGCCGCCGCTGCTAACGGCGACCGGCACAGAGAAGACTGTGAAGATCGATCTCGCTGGAGATGATCGCGCTGAAGCGATCGCCCAAATGCTGCACACCCTGCACCAGGGTGAAACGGCGGTGCTCTCTGGGCTATCAGAAATTGATACGGTCGGCCACCGGGTGGTGCATGGCGGGCAGGCGTATCAGCAAAGTGTGTGGGTAGATGAGCAGGTGAAGGCAGCGATCGCCGATCTCATCCCGCTTGCGCCTGCCCACAACCCGGCCAGTTTAGAAGGCATTCACGCGATTGATCAGTTGCTACCCAATGTCCGCCAATACGCCGTCTTTGACACGGCTTTTCACAGCAAAATGCCAGCGGTGGCTGCCTTCTATTCGATTCCTCAAGCGTGGACAGATAGCGGCATTCGGCGATATGGCTTTCACGGCATTAGCCACCAGTACTGTTCGCAGCGGGCGGCTGAGCTGCTGAGGCGATCGCTCGAAGACCTCCGCGCTGTCACCTGTCACTTGGGCAACGGCTGCTCTTTAGCCGCTGTGCAAGGCGGTCGTAGCATCGATACCACTATGGGATTCACCCCGCTAGAAGGGCTGATGATGGGCACCCGCTCGGGCAACATTGATCCGGGCATTTTGACCTATCTGATCAGAGAAAAGGGCTATACGTCTGAGCAGCTAGACCATCAGCTCAATAAAGAATCTGGCTTGAAAGGGGTCTCGGGTCTCTCTAGCGACATGCGCAAGCTCAAATCTGCGATGGATGAGGGCCATGCTCAGGCTAAGCTGGCTATCGATATGTACATTCACCGGCTCGCTGCGGGCATTGCTGCGATGACGGCCAGCCTGGGCGGGCTAGATGTGTTGGTGTTTACAGGCGGGATAGGGGAAAATACGCCTTTCATTCGCAACAGAGCTTGCCAGTCTCTTGCGTTTTTGGACATAGCACTTTCTAAAAAAGGAGAGATGAGCGGAGAAGGTGACCGTGACATCTCTACGCAACAGTCCAAAGTTCGTGTATTGGTCATGCACGCTCAAGAAGATTGGCAAATTGCTAAGGAATACTGGCAGCTAGAGCGTAAGTCATAACGGACACAGTACACTATGTGAATGGCTCTCAAAATTCAGGAACCTAGCCATGACGTTCACGGCTAAAAAGCTAGCTTTCGCTGAGTACCTTGCCTACTGTGACGGTGCCGATACTCCCTACGAGCTAGTCGATGGAGAATTGATTCCTATGAGTCTGGGTACGGGGCGACACGCAGACATTGCGGAATTTTTGAATGATGAATTTCGCGCTCAGATTCGGCAGATGCAGCGCCTGTGGACATCGAAGCAAATGACGGTAGGTGTCCGTTCTCCGAGGGGGACGCGCTGGGACACTAGCCGGATTCCTGATGTGACGGTTTTAAGCCTGGCGCAGTGGGAGACGATGAGCGGACGTGAGGCTATCATCGACCTGAATGAATCGCCGCCGCTGTTAGTGGCTGAAGTGGTGAGTCGCTCGACAACAGCAGAGGACTATCGCTCTAAGCCGTCAGAATATGCGCTGTTAGAGATTGCAGAATATTGGATTGTTGATCCGCTGGCGCTCAAGGTCACTGTCTGCGCTTTAGATTACCGCATTTATGACTACGTTGAGTTTGAAGGCGATCGCTCCATCATCTCTCCCACTTTCCCCGATATCGCGCTGACCGCCGACCAGATTTTAGCCGGTAGCCGATAGTCAACCGGGTTTTGACTTCGGCTAAACTGGGCTGAGTCGTTACTTCACACCTATTGCTATGGCTGCTCAGCTTTCTACTGCCGAACTGCAAAATGCTCAGGCGCTGCTACAGGAGTATGCGCCAGCGCAGCGGGCGATCGCTACCCTCTCCCTACATGACGGTGACCTGGAACCCAGCCTGACGGATTTGGTGATGGCAGAGGCGGGGACGGCAGTGTTTGGGGCAGATCGGGCGAGCCTGAAGGCAGTGTTTTTGCGAAATTTGCGGCGGGAGGTGTGCGGGGACGAGAGCTTTCGCGAAAAGGTGGAGGAATATCACAAAAATCCGGGAAAGGCGGTTTTGCTGACGGGGCTGATTGTGTATTTGGTGAATTTGGTGACGCTGCCGATGAATCCGGCGATTCTCCTACGGAGAGGCTGCGCCAACGCTACTATTGTCGTGCTGTGGGTGCTGAAGCTGGGGATGCGGACGTTTTGCGAGTATACTGAGCCGGAATCTGAACAGTAGGCTAGATATGATTGGCTCGAACTAACGTTACTTGACCGGTTGCCCGTTGTTCAGGGTATAGATATCTTCCTCAGGATCTTGCAAGAAGGCAAAGGATGGATTTGTAGCGGCAGCTTTGCGCCACGCTTGCGCTTCAATATCGTCATCAGGCTCGGCTAATAATACGATGATGCGAACTCGCTGAGCTTTGGCATTGCTCAGAGGCTGGTCGAGCTGAAGATGGCCTTCGCTATTGACAGTTCCAGTGGCTTCGATTGCTTGCATAGTTTTGCCTGCGGCAGGATCGGTATCTTTAATTTTAAGCGATCGCAAAGCCCCTCCGTTTGCGAGGCGTCGCGGAAGAAGTCAGGAGGAACACTCATTGGGGATTGTCATCACCCTGATTTTCTATAAATTCTCTCAGTTGCTCAGTGGTTGCATTCAGGCGATGAGCAGCGTCAGCTAAGAAATTGTCGTCTGGATGTGCCTTGTAAAAGCGAGCCAGGTTTCTTAGCGTAATGCCTAGCCCATTTTCGTCGTTGGATTCTACCGAGATTTGCAAATCTTCCAGATAGTAGGCGCTCGCTTCTGCGAAATTCTCCGTTGCTTCGGCAACCTTACCAAGCTGAAAGTAGGTGCTCGCTTGGCTGTAGCGGTCGTTGAATTCAATCTCGATATCGAGGGCTTGTTGATAGTGCGATCGCGCCTGCTCATACTCTCTCAATGCTTCGGCAACGCTGCCTAACTGATGGTAGGTGCTCGCTTGGCTGTAGCGGTCGTTGAATTCAATCTTGATATCGAGGGCTTGTTGATAGTGCGATCGCGCCTGCTCATACTCTCTCAATGCTTCGGCAACGATGCCTAACTGATGGTAGGTGCTCGCTTGGTTGTAGCGGTCGTTGAATTCGATTTTGAT
>JBARVU010000361.1:0-7214 GCA_049646425.1 Phormidesmis sp.
GGAATAGGTTCGTGCTGCTGAACACCTCAAGAAATTGGGTCGGCGCCAACCCAATTTCTGTCAACCAACTCAGGCGATCGCGCTGCTTTTAGGAAAGAGCTATAAACAGATGCGCGCTCCCCATTGAACAGGGCCGCGATCTGAGTTGGGGCCAAGCCTACACTGAAATGGCCGAACGAGCCGTCCGGGCATCCAGCCGTAGGTGGCGTAGCCGCTATCGGTTGGGCTGTCACTGAAGGAGACTAGAGCGATTTGAGGGCAATTCTCAATGAGCTGCGCAGCCATTTGATTCATAAATACTGGAGAAGCAAGAACATTGTCTGCGCCGCTGCCAGTGAGGATGTAGCTGACGCTATCAGGGCGGTCAGTAGGGCCGTTAGGGAAGCTATGGGGTCGCTGGTCACGGGTGCGAATTTGCAGGTTGGCGACGTCTCTGATCGTTTTCTCGGTCGCGGCGATCGCCTCGTCACAGCTCAATCGTGGCTGAGCTGGAAAAGGCGGCACCAGGCTGACCAAATCGCTGCGCAGCCAGACGGCTGATGTGGGTGTTACAGCTTCCGGCTGCACCTGATACCAACGATAGCCGACGCTGTCACTTTGCTGGTCAACAATGCTGAACCGGGTACCGTTTTGGGCAGTAGCTGAAATGGCAGCGTTAGTAGAGGGAGACGCTCGAAGGTTGGCAGCGCCGTCTTCAATCGTGGTTGAGACCCACCCTATCGTCGGACGGGCAAAGGCACTTTTTGATAGGGGCAGGCCCAAGCTGAGTGCGAGCGTGGGGACAAACCCCAAAAACATCTTGAAGAACAGACCTGACAGCGAACGTTTCACAAGTAACCTCAACGACAAACTAGAAAAGGAGATAGCATCTTCTTCTGCCAGTTACAACCTAACTTTGCAAGGAGACGAAAATACGTTTCCAAGCCACTGACATAAAGTGGCCTATCGCGCTGATCGAAGCAATCACACCTTGGGGTCACAACTTTTCGTAACGAATTTCAAAAGCTGGCCTACAGCCTTTGAAATTGTGAAAGTGCGAGCAAAGAGATGCTTCCACAACGTAATTATCATAGTGCCTTTTTGTCACCAGTTGGAAGCAGCAGATAGCTTGGGTTTCTAATCTGCTGAGCGGACAAGGCACAGCACCCAAAAGATTTTAAGAATACAAGGATAGAGATACGCCATTGGCGGTTACGAAGAAATTTCTTGCTGAGCTGAGCTGAGCGACAGCCGCTCAGCTTTCCAGTGCTGTTCTTGGAGAATGAGGGCGCTGAGGTGGAGCAGAGAGAGGAGGACAGCGGCGATCGCCAACACATAGCTGTGCAGTGTATACATATGCTGCAACGTGAGGCTGCTGATGCCGCTCCCGCCAGAGAGTATCTCTCGCAGCGTACTCCCCACCAGAGGAATCGATCCGACAATGCCAAGCTCAATCTTGAAGCGCCAGAAGCGAGTCTGCTCCCAGCTCAATACAATGGCAGTCCAGCTCAGACCCATGGCGGTGAGCGTTAGACAAATGCCGCTAATCCAGCCTGTGAACCAGGCGCCTAAAAGCTCGCGCCCTAAAAACATGACAACGAGCTGCACCAAGGAGATGACAATCAGGCCGTTGCCCGCAACATGATGCAGACTGAGAATGAGGGTACCATTGGCGAGGTCATTCACAATTGTCGTGAGCGACTCGTGTGCGGCCATGGCGGCAGGCTGATAGTTGAAGGCAATGAGGACGCCGGTTATCGCAGCGATCGCACACAGGGTAAGTGCAGCGACTGCCAGCAGGGTCGCCGTTCGCTGAAGGATGTAGCGATAGCTATTTCCAAAGGGGCGATCGCTGCCTAGCCTCCGCTGTCCCAAGAAGAGTTTGCTTTTCCAGCGGCTAAGCGTGGTTCTAACGCTTTTAAGCTTGGTCAGACATTGCCGGAGGAAAGCATCCACCGCGACATAGCCAACAAAATAGAGCAGCCGCCAGCGAAAAATCAACACCGCCTGCCAGGTTGGGTAACGGTCTAACAGCAGCGACCGGGAAGCGACAATGTCTCCGAGCCAATCTTGATAGTTCTGCCAAGCTCCTGGAAACCGGCTGAGCGCTTCGCCTACGCGTCCGGCTATGTCCACATCCTTTGTACTCATTTCATGCTCCCTTGGGTGCTGGCGACCAGTGCGCGACACTTTCTAGCAACTGCTGTTTAGCCTTAAGCGCCTCCTCTCCTGTCCCTGTAATTCGATAGTACTTCCGCCGAGCGCCCGTATGTTCCTCAGGCAGCTCATCTCCCCACTCGGCTTTGACAAACCCCTTTTTCTCAAGCTTCTTCAAGTTGGGGTAGAGCGAGTTAAACCCTATCTGCTTACCGCCACTCTTTTCAATGGCCGTCATAATCTCCAGCCCATAGCGCCTGCGAAAGCGAAGTGCCGCCAGAATAACTTCCTGATTGGGGGTCAGATGCAAATCTTGTGCGCTCATAGTCATGCTTTGGCCAATTGTCCTGAAAGCTATCGTATCTAAATTATATACATATATCTAATAAATGTATACATTGTATATATGTAGAGAAAAGCGATATCACGAAAGCCTCATGGACATAGCCACCGGCCAAAACAGATATTATGGGCAAGCAAGAATAGGTGAACTAACGGCGTTGTGCCCGGCTAATAGAAGATGCCTTTTCATTCATGAACTTATATAAGCAAGCGCTCACTTATAAAATGAAATAGCTTAGAATCATTCTGTAGCCACGAATGAGAAAGCTTTTGCGACTTCGTTCTTTGGACTAATCCCATAGGAGTTGAGCAATGTGCGAGTATTCTAATGTTGACAGTTCGATGACGCTGAATGAGGCCATTGGGCAACTGCGTTTGTCTGAGGGTGACAACGATGCGACAGAAAGGATGTCAGGGACAACCTCAAAAGCGTTCGAGCAGCACGACGCTGTGCATGTTGTGTTCGGCTGTGGCACTTCTATCCAGGACGAGATTGCTGTACATGTGTGGATGCTCTTTGCGACTACCGCAAATATGAGCGAGATGCACCGCGCAGTGGCTAGCCAGGAGCATCGCAACGTTCTAAACGGAATTGGGCATCTCAAGTTAGCTAGCGTATGGATAGGCTCTCTACCGCGAGTTTTGAGCATTATTTTCAAAAGCTTGCGGATGAAGAAAAGATTGGCTGTGAAAGATCTCTCTAAGCTAAAAGAACAGTCCATCCTCGAAATTCGACAGGAATATGGCATTGTTTTGTGAGAACGGTTCTCTGCTAACAACACCTATCCAACATCAATTTCATGACTCGCAGTAAGACTGTTACAGACACAGAGATTTTGGCGGCTGCGCGATCGCTCTTTCTAAAAGTGGGTATCAATGCCTCTACCAGAAAAATTGCCAAGGCGGCTGGCATTTCAGAAGCCGTTATCTTTCAAAGATTTGAAACTAAAGAGGCGCTTTTTTTTTCGGCGATGGTGCCGCCGAAAGCACGGCTTGAAAAAATCTTTGAGATTGAGCCGGGGGAAGGTCGAGTGCCTGAAAATCTCGAGTTCATAAGTCTACAAATTGTTGGCTACTTCCGCGAAATCATGCCTACGTTCCTTACCCTTATCGGTCATCCGGCCTTTAATATGGAAACCTTTTTGCAGCGTCATACCCTGCCAAGAATACAGATTGGCAATCGACTGACTGAGTACCTGATAGCTGAAGCAGAGATTGGCCGAATTCGCAGCAGTCAAGTTGAGATAACAACGGCTATTCTACTCTCATATCTACATCATTTGGCTATGTCTGAAACGATAGGTTCTTGCCAACATAAGAAAGAACCAGGGACAATTACCGATGCTATCGAGGCATTGTGGCAGGGTTTAGCACCCTAACCCCGAGGTCAGCCTATATCAAGCGGCTGCTAGAACCGCTGGCCAATGCGCCGTCTGCTTTATAGTCTGCGCGTACATAACCCTACAGTGCAGAGAGTGCCATCGTCAGCAGGTCTGGCTGAATCCAGCTATCGAGGTTGAGCTTACCTAAAGACTCATTGCCTGAAATGGTAGAGAGCTGTTGTATATGCGCTTCTACCCAATCGGTGCGGATTTGCGTTTCAGGAAAAAATAGCCCTGTCGCATCAGAGCGCTGATAGGCTAACGTTTTAGCGACGATTCCAGGATCTAGACCGACCCAGTTACTCACCAGAGAAAGGGCGCTGGGAGTGGTCTCATACCAGTACTGAGCGGCGATCAGCGCCTTGAGATAGGCGATCGCAATATCAGGGTGTTCCCTGGCAAAGGCGTCTCTCACGACAATGCCATAGAATGTCGGCAGCAGATTGCTATCACTTTCTTGCAATCGTCGAAACTGTCCTCTGTGGCTCGCAATGTCATGCAGCGGCGCAAAGTAGGCATAGCCATCTGCCTGCAAACTGCGCGGCGTCAGCCGGTGAACGCTGAGATTGTCAATAGAGGTCAGCGTCACCTCCGGTAAAATGTTCGCGCGCGCAAGCGTACGCATAATCATGCCATGAGCCGCAGAGCCAAAAGGCACGGCAATCACCCGGCTGCGCAGATCGTCTAAGCTGGTAAGCGAAGAGCGATTGGGAACAATCACCGTATTGCCCGCCCCATCTGGATTACTGGACACAAAGCTGACCAGTCGGGTTTTTGCAGCCGGTATATCGGTTGGAGCCACCCCGCTCAACAACAGCGGATAGTCTCCTAAAATGCCAATGTCCAACCGTTCTGATTGCAATCCGGCCACAATCGGCGCCCCTGATGTAAAATCGCGCCACCGAATCTGATAGTCGGTATCGCTGTAGCGTCCGTCGCGCGGTAAGAAATGTTCTAGCAGTCCCATTTGCTGGATAATCAGGCCCGCTGTTACCGTCTGGATGGTTTTGTTTTGAGTGCCGATGGTAACGGTCAACGCTTCGGGGGCGTTTTGCCGAGACGACGAAGCCCCATAGGACTGGAGGTAAACCGGTACTGAAAGGCCCGAGCGGTGACCTTCCGGCTTTAGAGTCCCTGGCTTGCTTCCGGTGCGGTATCCTGTTCTTTCAAACACTAATTGCGCTAACTGCGCCAAAGGGCTGGCTCGAACTGACCCTTTTACTAGCTCTCTAGCTAGCCCTTCAACTGGCGCTTTGGCTGAACCTTTGGCGATGTAGTCAGACGCTGGCCGTGACCTTCCGTGAGAAAATCGCTGACTGTCCCATGCAGGCTGTTTCGTCCCTTCAGGTTGCAGCATGAATAGCTGAAGATCTAGCGGAAACTCTTGCAGGCGAACCGCTTTTAACAGCTTAGTCTTGCACTCCGTTTGGAACTGTAAGCTAGAAGCAAAGCCAAGATAGTGCCCCTGGCTTAAGAAAGCATTCATCAGACCGGGAGACTCGACGATTTCGTAGTTGTGAAAGTCTGAAAGCTGTAAACCTAACTCATTTAGTCGGATTTTAAGCGTGATTCCCTCAGGTGTCGCCGCCGCTGGGAAAACCCAAGCTTCTTCAGTGAGCTCTCTCATGCTGAGCCACTCCCGGCCCGCCAAACGATGATCCGCTGCGACCATCAGGCAGTATTGAAAACTATCAACCGGCACAGCCTCCACTTCATCGAAATCGTTTAAGCTGGCTTCAGAAAACCCGACGTCAACGTCTCCTGATGTGATTGACTGTTGGAGTGACTGTGCCGTTTTAAACGGCAGACATTGCACATCAATATCGGCATACTTCTGGCGATACTCAAAGAGAATTATGGGTAGCCAGCTACTGCCAATATTAGCCGTATAGCCAATCTTTAATCGGGTAAACTTACCTTGCTTTATTTCTTCGATATCTTTAACTAAACGGCCTTCTAAATCTATTAGGCTAGGGCCAACATCGAGTAAGTAGTCCCCCGCTTCCGTCAGCTTGATTTTTCGTCCTAATCGCTGAAAAAGTGCCGTCCCTAAACTGGATTCCAGCGATTTTATTTTGGCACTCACCGCAGGCTGCGTCAGGTTCAAAGCGTCTGCCGCTTCTGTAAAGCTCAGATGACGAGCAACTTCTAAAAACACCTTGAGCTGATATATTTCCATGGCGCGACACGATTCCTATAGCAGCGCTTTACAGTGATTCCTCACAAGCAGTCATTGTAGACAGTCATTACCTGAACCTGATAGATAACTCTGATCTATCAGGTTCAATCTATTATTTGGCTAAAGCAATTCCAGCCTCTGTAGCTAACAGTAACTCGATTCGTATCACTCGATTTTATGAGTGTATAAAATAAATCAATCCATAAACAGTGCGCTTCGCTACACAACCGCTCTGGTCTATCGTTGAGTCTATTAGAATAAAGCCATGAAAGGCCCACAAACCATCGCTTAACCCTTTTAATGTTTTTATTGTGTTTTAGGACTCTACTAAGTTTGTATCCGACGCGTTGTTAAGGCCAGTTCAGCTAACTTTGAAGTAGAGGATTTTGTGTGAACATCCAGACCCTGCAAACAGATTTCTTGGTCATTGGTGGGGGTACAGCAGGTACCATGGCAGGTATTAAAGCCAAGCAGACCAACCCCGAAGCAGATGTATTAATCTTAGAAAAGGCCAACATTCGTCGCAGTGGGGCGATCGCCATGGGTATGGACGGGGTCAACACCGCCGTTATCCCCGGTAACTCCACCCCAGAACAATATGTCCGAGAGATCACCATCGCCAACGACGGCATCCTAAACCAAAAGGCTGTCTATCAAACCGGACGCTGGGGCTTCGAAGTCATTCAAGAACTCGAAAGCTGGGGCGTAAAATTCCAGAAAGATCACGAAGGCAATTACGACCTCAAGCAGGTGCACCGCGTCGGCAAGTACGTGCTGCCCATGCCCGAAGGAAAAGATCTTAAAAAGATTCTCACGCGCCAGGTAAAACGCAGCAAAGTGCGGGTGACGAACCGGGTGATGGCCACCCGTGTGATGGTAAAAAATGGCCGGGCGATTGGCGCTGTCGGCTTTGACGTGCGCAAAGGAGACTTTGTGATCATTCAGGCAAAGGCTGTCGTGCTCTGCACAGGCGCCTGCGGACGACTCGGCCTCCCCGCCTCCGGCTACCTCTACGGCACCTACGAAAACCCCACGAATGCGGGCGACGGCTACTCTATGGCCTACCACGCTGGCGCGGAACTGACGAACATTGAGTGCTTTCAGATCAACCCCCTGATCAAAGACTACAATGGCCCCGCCTGCGCCTATGTCGCCAGCCCATTTGGGGCCTACAC
>JBARVU010000362.1:0-2263 GCA_049646425.1 Phormidesmis sp.
GTCTAGCAGAGCGCTGTTACCGGTACTGTAGACGCCTTCTTGGTCAGCGACGGTGGTGCCGTAGTTGGTGGCGAGCGTGTAGTTTTCTAGCGTTTGGAAGTTGAGCCCTTCGCCTTTGCCTTCGGTGTAAAAGTCTGAAAGAGAGTCTCCGGTGTTACCTGCTTCAATTTGTTTGGCGATCGCCGCAGCGCGAGCTGCGTTCCAGCCCATTGCATCGCCAATCATTAAAATAACGTTCTTTGCCATATTTGTTTAGCCTGTGCTCCCAAGACCCAGAGATGAAGCAGTTTTGCGCTGCGGATATCACAGTCTCAGAGGGAGGTTAAGGGGCTACACTCAATCTTGTTAAAGATAGATTAAAAATAGGCTGATAAATCCTGATGAAAGCTAGTTCAGTGTAAGTTAACTTATTATGGTCGGCTCTACATCCACAAAGTCTTGGCATGGTTCACAAATGGCCACTTTTAGGTAACACTCGCAGCGCAAATTAGGCCATCATCAACGATGGCTTCACCTACTGATCTGATCACTTCCTATGCCCTTTGGAAGCGCTCGAAACCAAGGATTTCTAGCCAATGTGGGTGAGGCTGTCCAGTCAGCAATTGCTTAGGACTTTTGCCCACCCGTTCCGGCATCCGAGAGCGGCTGAGACGCCTGTGGTTAAGGAAATATTGCAGCAAACTAAGGTAGGAATCCCCGAGGCTCCGGCGCAGAAAGAAGTAATTGCGCCAGCGAGAGTTCAGGTTTTCGACCATTGAACTGGCTCTGGGCGTTTGTTTGAGGGCTTCGTTGACGGCCTCCATCACGTCGTAAAACTTGGTTGACATCTGACTGTATAGCTGGTTCCAGCGTTCCCAATAGGCATTCGAGGTGTTGGGCTTTCGATGCAGCAAACAGACATCCCGTACGGCCTGTAGCGGCAGCTCAAAGCGCTGGGCGATGACATCTAACTTTTGATCCAGGACACCGGCAAAGGCCAGCAGCTGATGGCGCTGATTGTGCAGGGCCTTCCTCAGCTTGCGAATCGTCGGATATTGCTTGCCTGCCCGCCGCTGTAGTTCTATGAAGATAATGTCAAAGAGTTCCTGACGCACTGCTAAGTCCGGGCCAGCCAAGGTCATGACATCGTGTGAAAACCACTGGCATAGAATTTTGACATCCTGAGCACGGGCAACCAGTCCGGCTTCCCGACGGTTGGCTTGCACCCGTTGAATGGGCAGTTGCCGCGTCATGCTGTTCGTTAGCAGAGCCTTAGCAATCGTCTGCTCCAGCTTGATGCGATGGGTGGTCGCGCCTTGGGCTTGGCGGGCCAGTCCATTCGCCACCTGCTCAAACTGCTGCTGGATATGGAAGACATCGCCATGGCAGGGTGTTTCAGGCATCACCGTTTTCTGCCCGGCTCTCAACCCGCTGCCGCCATCGGCGATTGGGTAGTCTGGGTCGAAGCCTTGCGCCATCGCATCCAGAAGATGCCAGCCCCAAGTCTCTTCATCCCGGTGCTCCACCCCTTGCAATAGATAGCAGTAGGTTGAGGCCGCATCGACGCCGACTAGCACGGGTTTATCAGCGTTAGGGTCGAGTGACAGGTCACCCCGTCACCCTCCCATTCAAAACCGGACTTGCCCGTTTCCGTGCATCCGGCTCCTCAACAATACGGCTGTTGTCACTAGCACCATTAACCGCTGACCCTGGATGTTAGGGCTTTAGTTGCCCTGTCCCGAGCGGTTTTGATGTCATGGCAATGACGATGAAGCGGTTGCAGATTGTCGAATCTACCTGTCCCACCTTCCTTTGTAGGAAGCTTGTGGTCAACCTCTATCAAATCGTTGCCGACAAACAGTAATCCACATTCGGGGCATCTTCCTTTATACCTTTTGAGTAGCTGGGCCACTCGAAACGGTAGTTGAGGATGTTTCCCTTTCCTTGTACTCCAGTAGATGACATCACCGTCGAAGTAGCTTCTAGTGCCCTTAACCTTTACATGACGCTTGATTGGGGTCTGGGCATGAAACATGAGCTTCATGCCGTCCTTCGTGGAGAAGGTGAGTCTATCCTCAATATGGCGATAGTATTTGGCCAGAGTTTTGCCATCAAACTTCCCGGTTCTGTACCTTGCCCAGGCTCGTAGCTGTGACCACATGACGTAATCACAGCTTGAGAACGTTTGTTTACTACAAACCCTTGCATAGTAGTTACACCATCCCCTGATAACGGGATTGAGTCTACTAATTAGCGCCGCCTGGGGTGCTGTTTTGTCGATATC
>JBARVU010000363.1:0-1804 GCA_049646425.1 Phormidesmis sp.
GTAATACGCTATGGACATAAGGATCACTGGTACGAATGGCATGTAAGCTCCAAAAGGCTAGCGCCGCTGTCAGCAATAAACCCATGATGATCGCAACCGCACGCACACTGATGGCCGAAGCCTCAGCTACCTGAGTCTCTGTATCCTGGTTCTGTACTACTTGTTCTTGCACACTTTCCGTTGCCACACCCCAGAATCTCGTCACAAGCCTTCAACTATACATACATAGCTTAAGATTTTTTCAGGAAATAATACAGGCTTTCCCTCGGCAATTAAGGTTCGTATCGCGTTTGTCAATCTACCTTTTTGAGGTTGTTGTCCGTCAAACGCTTAGATTCAGGTGATCTCTGTTGCTCTAGCAGAGGCCGAATGAAAGAACTCGGTGGATATTGCTCTGTCTTTGCAGCTCAATTCGCATTAAGATTGACTAAGCGAATCTCAGCAAAGCGTTTTGGCGAGCTGGCCAACGCTTAGACTATTTTCACACCTAATTTTTATCCGACGAGGAAAATCACTGTGGTAGAGCCTTTACTATCTGGCATCGTCTTGGGCCTTATTCCGGTTACGCTAATCGGCCTGTTCGTAGCGGCCTACATGCAGTATCGCCGGGGCGACCAGCTCGGCGGTTAGAGCAATCACTCTGGCAACTACTGCTGTCGAAAATAGCTAGAAAGCAAAGCTCGCAGAACCCTTTCAGACTCTGCGAGCTTTTTACTGGGCTTCAAGACAACCCGAACCCTTAGGCTGCGCTTTGGGACGTTACGCCTGAGCGGTCTTGATTGCTGCCTCTAGTCGCTGCTGGTCAAAGCCCTGACGATGCAGAATTATCCAGGACTCCACGAGGTCGGGGCCCTGCATGTCGCCCATGAGGGCGGCGCGAAGCGATCGCATGATCAGCCCCTTCTTCACTCCCATTCCTTTAGTCACCTGGTCGATCACCCCTTTTGCATCCGCTGGCTGATTGATCTGGGCAGTCTGAACAGCGTCTAGCACTGCCTGCATCGCATCAGCAACCCCTGATTTCCCGAGCTGCTCTTTGGCTTTGTCGCTAAAGTCCATCGTCGGCTGAGCAAAAAAGTGGGCAAGTTCCACACAGTCTTTTAGCCGGGTCAAACTCGGGCCAATCATCGCCGCCAAAAGCAGCAGCCACTCCTTGTCTTGTTCAGCATCAAACCCGTAGCCAGCTTCCTGCCAGTAGGGCATCAACATTGGCAAAAGTTCCTCAGCCGGTTTGTCGTGCAGATATTGACTGTTGATCCAGTCGAGCTTAGCCCAGTCGAACTTAGCCCCGGCTTTATTCACCCGCTCAAAGCTAAACACCTTGGCCGCTTCTTCCAGCGTAAATAGCTCCTGCGCATCCGGATCAGACCAGCCCAGCAGCGTCATATAGTTTGCCAGCGCCTCAGCGGTAAAGCCCATCGCCTGGAAGTCAGAAATCGAAGTGACGCCATCGCGCTTAGAGAGCTTCGCTCCCGACTCATTCAGAATCAGCGGCGTATGGGCAAACTCAGGCACCGTCATGCCCATTGCCTCATACAGCAAAATTTGCTTCGGCGTATTGCCCACATGGTCTTCCCCGCGAATCACATGCGTAATTGCCATATCTGCGTCATCGACTACCACTACAAAGTTGTACAGTGGCTGACCGACATCGCCTTTCGAGGCAGCGCGAGCCACCACCATATCGCCGCCTAAGTCACGCCCTTTCCAGCTCACCGGCCCGCGCACCAGGTCATTCCATTTCACCTCGCGCCCGTCCTCAATTTTGAAGCGAATCACCGCCTGACGACCTTCAGCTTCAAAG
>JBARVU010000364.1:0-5708 GCA_049646425.1 Phormidesmis sp.
GAATGATGACATCCTGAGCGGCTAGGTGGGCTTTGATTTCGGCTACGCTGAGCTGGCCGTAGTGCAGCAAAGAGGCGAGCAGGGCCGCTTCAGCTTTGCCTGTCGTCAGCGCTTGGTGAATGTGCTCACAGGTACCTGCGCCCCCCGAGGCGATCACGGGGACGTCGACTCTGCTGGCGATCGCCTCAGTCAGACTCAAGTCATAGCCAGCCTGCGTCCCGTCAGCGTCCATACTGGTGATCAGCAGCTCGCCAGCGCCGCGCGCTACTACGTTACAGGCCCACTCCACCGCATCTAGTCCGGTATTCTCGCGGCCTCCCCGGACGAATACGTCCCACTGAGGACTTTCAGTATCCGTCGCGGGCCGTCGTCGTCTGGCGTCAATTGCGACGACGATGCACTGGGCTCCGAAGCGAGCGCTGGCCCGGTCAATCAGGTCTGGATCGCGCACCGCCGCTGAATTGATACTGACTTTGTCGGCCCCGGCCCGCAGCAGTTTTTTGATCGTGTCGGGGGAGCTGATGCCACCCCCCACCGTCAGCGGAATAAACACCTGCTCAGCAGTGCGATACACCACGTCATAGATCACGTCGCGATCCTCATGGGTGGCAGTGATATCCAAAAACACCAGCTCATCGGCCCCGGCCTCGTTATACAGTTTGGCTAGCTCGACCGGGTCACCGGCATCTTTGAGGTTGACAAAGTTGACGCCCTTGACCACGCGGCCAGCTTTGACATCAAGGCAGGGAAGGATTCGTTTGGCGAGCATTTTTTCTAATTTAGGTGAAGGGGGAAGCACGCGTCGCTGATAAACTGAGGACTGGCTTTTGAGTCAGATATTTCAGCAAGGATATAGTTATTAAACATGGATTTGGAAATTGGACAGCGGGTTCAGGTGCGCCGGGTGCGTGATCGGGTTGGGAAAGCTGTCGCTGCTCGCTTGGGTCAGAAAGGTACTATTAAGGACTTTAAGCTGCTCGACGGCCAAAGTATTGGAGCGCTCGTTAAGTTCGATGCGGATGATTACACGACGTGGTTTTTTGAAGACGAGCTGCGCCCGACTGAATAGCTATCTGACTTTCTGTCCTCTTACAACTCACTGACTATGACGCTGATTCTCACGTTTCTTGGCAAAGGAGGGACGGGTCGCTCAACGGCGGCGATCGCCTCTGCTTATAGGCTCTCTGCCGAGGGCAAACGGGTGCTGCTACTTTCCCAGGAAGCAGGCCCAGCAATTTCTTTACTGCTCGGCACTGAGGTCGGCCCCAGCCCCAGCCCCGTCAGCCTCGACGGTAGCGCTGGTGAGCAGGGCTTTCAGGCCGTGCAGCTGCGCTCTGCGGTGCTGCTTGACCAAAACTGGGAAAAGCTCAAAAGCCTTGAGGCTCAGTACCTTAGAGATCCGTTTTTCAAGGCGGTGTACGGTCAGGAGCTCAGCATTGTCCCAGGGATGGACGACTTTCTAGCGCTTAATGCCATTCGAGAATATACCGAGAGTCAGCAGTACGACGTGATTGTCCACGATGGCCCCGGTGACCAGTCCAGCCTGCGGATGTGGGGGGCCATTGGCGGCATTGACTGGTACTTTCGACGGTTCAAAAAGGTCTTTCAAGACTCGCAGTTTTACCGCTCCATTGCGCCTTTCATCGCCCCTCTGACCGGCGCGATTTTAAGTAGCGGCAGCTCAGGTGATGTTTGGAGTCGGCCTGAGACTCAGAGCGTGGAGAGCATGGTCGCCAAAGGCAAGGCAATGGTGCGCGACCCGATGCAGCTGCGGGCCTACGTGGTAACAACTGACGATACGGTGGCGATCGCCCAGGGCAAGTATCTCTGGAGCGCCGCGCAGCAGATTGGGCTGACCGTTGCGGGCACCCTGATCACCTCACGCGCGGCTCAATCTGACGACACGGCGGCGACCGAAGCGTTTGCGCCGCTACAGGTAACGACCTTACCCTATCGCTCAGACGCGTCTTCATGGCAGTCTCTCGCCGCTGCCCTGCCCGCGCTAGATGAGCCAGTGAGCGTGCCCAGCCCGATGAGCGTCGATATTGCCAGCAGCACTGTTAAGCTATTTTTGCCAGGGTTCACAAAGAAGCAAGTGAAGCTGACTCAGTACGGGCCAGAAGTGACTGTAGAGGCGGGCGACCAGCGCCATAACCTATCTTTGCCACCGGCGCTCAACGGTCGGTCAGTGACGGGCGCTAAGTTTCAAGATGGCTACTTGATTATTTCTTTTGGCTAAGCTTTTAAGGAATTGAGCCAAGCATTAAATCTGGGAATGACCTATGTCTGAAGATAATTTGTCAGAGCCATTGGCAGCCGATCTCGCTGAGAGCGCTCAGGGTGCTAGCGAGGCAGGTAACCGCAAGGCAAGGCAGCTTTTGGGTATGAAGGGGGCGGAAGCGGGTGAAACGTCTGTGTGGAAAATTCGCCTGCAGCTGATGAAGGCGATTACCTGGATTCCGCTGATTTGGGGGGTGGTGTGCGGCGCGGCCTCATCGGGCAAATTTGTCTGGTCGGTCGAAAATGCGTTGATTGCCGCCGCCTGCATGCTGATGTCTGGCCCCTTACTGGCCGGCTACACCCAAACCATCAACGACTACTACGACCGCGATCTAGATGCGATTAACGAGCCCAACCGCCCGATTCCCTCCGGCGCAATTTCTCTGCCCCAGGTGCGGACGCAGATCTGGGTGCTGCTTCTAGGTGGACTGGCGGTTGCCTACGGGCTAGATCGCTGGGCCGGTCATGAGTTTCCCACCCTGCTGGCACTGGCGGCAGGCGGGTCGTTCCTCTCTTATATCTATTCAGCGCCTCCCCTTAAGCTCAAGAAAAATGGTTGGCTGGGTAACTATGCGCTAGGGGCGAGCTACATCGCTTTGCCGTGGTGGGCCGGTCATGCCCTATTTGGAGAGCTAAATACCACCGTCGTGGTGCTGACGCTGATCTACAGCATGGCCGGATTGGGAATTGCCGTGGTGAATGACTTCAAGGCGGTGGAGGGCGATCGCCAGCTCGGCCTCAAGTCGCTGCCGGTGATGTTTGGCGTGCAGACCGCTGCCTGGATTTGCGTGCTGATGATCGATATTTTTCAGGGCGGCATGGCGGCTTACCTGATCAGCATTCATAAAAATCTCTATGCGGTGCTGCTGATTTTGCTGATTATTCCGCAGATTACGTTTCAAGACATGTATTTTTTGCGGAATCCGCTAGAGAATGATGTGAAGTATCAGGCCAGCGCTCAGCCATTTTTGGTGCTAGGAATGCTGGTGACAGCTTTGGCGCTGGGCCATAGCGCGCTCGTCAGCTAAGCGATCGCCTAATGACTTTTAGCCACGGGGCTTTGCCTGTCGTGGTAGCATCTACGGGCGTGATCCCTGCGAGGGATATCCCTGATCTCCCTCTCTCGAAGCTAGCTATCCAAGTGCGTAGCTATTCAAACGCGCAGTTGAAACTAAAGTGTGTCGGCGGCAGTGAGGTCGTCTGGAGAATCTACTGAAGTGGCCAATCTTTTTTCTCAGCTGAAACAATGGTCTCACCACCTGCGTGGTTCAGCTCGCAAACCCTCTTCTAGAGGATCAAGACGACGCAGGCGGGCGATCCGCACCTCTACTATTCCCCACCAGCCTGCCCACCTCGGCTCGGCTGCTAGCCCAACCGGCAGCATCACGTACCCACTGGCCAAGCGCCCTGCCTACAAGCGTCCAACCTTTTGGCTGCTGCTGTTAGTCGGGGCGGGTATCGCCGGCTCGAGTGCTCAGGCTTACCAGCTGTGGAGAGACCTGCAGGAGACTGTCCCAGACGTCACCCAGGCGCTGACCTATGAACGCACCGGCACGATTACCCTCAAAGCCAGCGACGGCAAAATCTTGCAGAAAGTTGGCCCTACCGCGCAGGAAAGCCTGACCTATGACGAAATTCCCGATGTCGTGGTGCAGGCGTTCATTGCCGCTGAAGATCGCCGGTTTTATGAACACAACGGGGTTGACTATCGCTCTATCGCCCGCGCTACTTTTGCCAATGTGACGAGCGGCAGCGTCGTAGAAGGGGCCAGCACAATTACCCAGCAGCTTGCTCGCATCACTTTTCTCACCCAGGATCGAAGCTTGCAGCGTAAGCTCAAAGAGGCCATTCTGGCCCAGCGGCTCGAAACGGAACTGGGCAAAGAGAAGGTGCTTGAGCGCTATCTCAACCTAGTGTATTTGGGGGCGGGTGCCTATGGCGTAGCCGATGCCGCCTGGATTTACTTCGGTAAAACCATCGACCAGATCAGCGTGGCCGATGTCGCCCTGATTGCGGGCATGGCGCCAGCGCCGAGTGTGTACTCACCGTTGGTCGATCCGGAAGCGGCCCGTCAGCAGCGCGACAAAGTCATCAGCCGGATGGAGGCCAATGGCGTCATCACCCCCACTCAGGCGGAAGAAGCCTATCAGGCCGATGTCACTTTAGAGGCGCAAGAGCCGAAGTATCTCGACAGTGAGTTTCCTTATTTCACCATCTATAACAAGAAGCAGCTCTCTGAAATTCTCACGTCTGAGGAAATAGAGGCTGGGGGTCTGGTGGTAGAAACTTCTTTAGACACGAAGTGGCAAAGCGCTGCTGAAAAGACCGTTGAGGAAATTATTGAGGAGTACGGTCAGTGGCAGCGCTTCGAGCAGGCTTCTCTAGTAGCGGTCGATCCTAAGAGCGGCGAGATCAAGGCGATGGTGGGCGGCACCGACTTTGATGATAGTCAGTTCAACCGGGTAACTCAGGCCCAGCGGCAGCCCGGGTCGACCTTCAAGGCGTTTGTGTATGCGGCGGCGATCGCCACCGGCATGTCCCCCTACAAAGGCTATACCGATGCTCGCTACGTCGTCGACGGCTACGAACCCAAAAACTACGGCGGCGGCTTCAGTGGCGCTGTAGACTTGCGCCGGGCACTGACCAGCTCTATCAACATTGTCGCCGTCAAGCTACTGGTCGATGTGGGTTTTGACCCCGTAGTTGCGATGGCTCATCGCATGGGCATCGAGTCTGAGCTGCTGCCAGCTTACTCGCTAGCGCTAGGGTCTTCTGAAGTTAATCTGCTAGAACTCACGAGTGCCTATGGCACCTTTGCAGCGGCAGGGCAGCATGTCACCCCCCATGGCATTACCCGGATCACCAATGCCCAAGGCGAGGTGATCTACGAATTTGACGAAAAGCCCAAGCAGGCCATCGATGCTGATACCGCCGCGATTATGACCTGGATGTTAGAAGGGGTGGTTAACGGCGGTACCGGGGGTAACGCGGCGATTCCCGGCAGACAGGTGGCTGGCAAAACCGGAACCTCTGAGAAAAACCGAGACTTGTGGTTTGTTGGCTATACGCCGCAGCTCGTTACAGGCGTATGGTTAGGCAACGATGACAGCAGCCCTACCAGCGGGGCCAGTCGGACGGCAGCCTTGGCCTGGTACAAATTTGTCAGTCAGTTTATCGATGACTTACCTGTTGAAGAATTTCCAGAACTGCCCAGGTTAGGCGGACGAGAAGGCTCTATTCAGGCTAAGCCGATTTCTCCAAGACGAGTGACTGTTGAGCGGCCCGAAAGCCGTGATCGCGCCGAAGACGACCGTCGCCGTCCTGTTTCAGAACCAGACTACGCATCTGAAGACCCGTGGGAAGCTGAGCCTGTTAGCGAGCCAGAGCCTGCCTACAGCGACAGCTCGGCTGAGTCCCCTGCCCCCGCC
>JBARVU010000365.1:0-28181 GCA_049646425.1 Phormidesmis sp.
CGATTTTGAGACCACGAATGTAGTCAAGGCGATCGCGTCCCACCACCAACCGAACGTCCTCAAAGGTATAGACGTCATCATTCTCGGTAACGGCATCCTCTAGCCTGAGATTGTAGGCCCACTGGGCACAGCTACTGGGCCGCAGCTCTAAGCGACAGGCGGCGTCTGGGTGGTTCTGCCGCTGACGCAGGCGGTTAATTTCTTTGCAGGCGGCAGGCGTAAGCTGGATCATGAGAGTAGGCACTGCCAGAAAGACAACACTGTTTGGGCAACTATTTGGGCAACGGCCAACCTTATTGTACGCCTACCGATTCAGGCAGCAAGGACTCTCATTCACGAACCAAAAGACCTATGCACCAAAAAAGGGGCGCTATCTAGCGCCCCCGAAGATTTGTATCTGATCTGCTGCAAACGAGTTCAGTCTGATTTGCGAGCGTAGTCATCCTGATAGCGGGTGATGTCGTCTTCCCCGAGATACTCACCATTCTGCACCTCGATCAGAACCAGGGGAATGACGCCCGAATTTTCTAAGCGGTGGGTGGTGCAGGCGGGCACATAGGTGGACTGATTGGTGCACAGCATGGTTTCACGGTCGCCGCAGGTCACTTTGGCAGTCCCCGAAACGACGATCCAATGCTCACTCCGGTGGTGGTGCATCTGGAGACTAAGCCGATGACCCGGTCTGACTTCGATCCGCTTGATCTTGTAGCCTGCGCCTTCTTCTAACACGGTAAACGAGCCCCAGGGTCTGAGCTCAGTGGCAGCGACGCCTTCAAAACTGCTGGAATTTCCAGGATTTTCGCCGGGGTTAGCGATAGGGGCGCGTTCTTGAGTTTGAACCATGTGACAGTGTCTCCTTACGTTGGACGTGGGATATGTGGATGCGACCAGTGCTTTTGCAAATTGATTATGCTGGTCGATTCTAGCAACGCTTTCTCGAAGGAGAGAAGTGACGAAGGCCACAAACCGATTTTCTCCATCAAGTCTTCATCCGGATTAGCTGAGATTGAAGCCGAAATGAATCTACTGGCTGCGCTAGCCCAGAATAGCGGACTTTTTTATTGACCGCCTAACACAAATACCCCGATGCCGTTGTTGACCCGAGCGGCTGTCCGGGGCGAACGATTGAGTAGCTGCCCGCCCAGGTACAGGCTAGAAGAGCTACCGCCGTCGAGGTTAAGCGCGTCAACAGCGCCTAGCTGCTGCATAATTTGGGCCGTTTCGGTGAGCGTAGGGCCACGGCCACCCACCCGGTCGTGCATGGTAGCGATAATCCAGGTACCGTCTGAGGTTTTACCGACGGCGCTGCGGGGGGCCATGCCCTGAATAAAGTTGGTGCTGAAGCCTTCTAGCTGAGGGTTGAGAACGATAGTGCGATCGCGTATCAGCAAAGGCCCGCCGCCGATGACATTGGGATACTGATCAAAGGTAGAAGGTTGGCTAAGACTGGTGAGCGCAACGCTCGACCCAGGCGCAAAGGCACTGGCCGCAGATCGGTTGCTCCGCAAAACCAGTAAATAGCCATCAGGGGGAATCGGCACGCTACCGGTACCCGCATTGCCCATATTCTGCTGAGCCGCGACCCCATCATTGCGCACAGTAACGATAGTTTCACCGTCTACCAGGGGGGTATAGGCCGTACCCCAGCCGGGTGTGTAGCGGCTGATGCCCGCCTGGACATAGCCGCTGTTGACCGTCAGCACCGGAAAGGACTGACCCGTTCCAGCGGTCACCGTTTCAGCGAGCGCCAGTCGATCCATCACCAGATCGCCCTGATCGTTCCAGGCCATTGCGCCCCGGCCTAAGATTGGCCCGGAGATCCAGCGTCCGCCGCTGCGAACAGCGCCCAGCGGTAGCTGATTGTTGCGATTGAAAAATCCGGCATTGATAGCGCCTGCCACTCGCTGCTGCTGAGCGGTGGTCAAAATAGGCTCAATGCCGATCGCGCTGTTGGGATTAGCGCTGATCGGTCTTAAAGACAGCGTTGCGGAGTCGGGCCGAACAACAAACATATATACCGGAAAGCGGCTAGCGCCCACAGTGACGTACTGCTGCCGCCAGCGCAAACCGGGGGCCCAGGCGACATCCCGCTCCACCATGGCATCTCGGCGGATATCAATCACCAGGCGGGAAGGATTGCCGGTCGTCCAAATTTGAGGACTGGCGCCGTTGACCGTCTTGATTTTTAGCACGGTGCTGCCACTCAAGGCGGCAACATCTAGCTGGGTGATCAGGTTACTTGAGGCAGCCCGAAAAGCAGATATCATCTGGGGCGTGATCGCACCTGCCACGGTGACGGTATAGCCCTCACCTACTTCCATTTGCCAGGTGGCTGGGCCAGTGAGATCCACGACGATGCGATCGCCCCAAGTTTGTCGCCCCTGACGAATCCCATTGACTCGGCTCGGCGGCAACGTGAGCTGCAAGGTCGTGCCTGAGACTTGTCCCACCCAGCCTGCACTGGTCGCCAGATCAGAAATGTCTATGTAGCGGTCGGTCGCGTCCCACCAGGCCGGCAAAGTGAGGGCTTCGTTCGTCGTCGGGAACCAATGAACGGGCTGCCGCGAGGGATCGGCAGCGTTTAGTAGTTCAGCCCCGATCAGGCCCGTAATGCTTGCGCTAGAGAGGCCGATACGGCCCCCTCGCTGCTGCCAAGACCCGGTGAGCGTCTTGCCATTGAGGCTGATCTGGTTACCTGATAATTCGGTCGTATCGCTTGCTTTAGCAACTGTCTGATTAGCAACTGTCTGAAACGGCTGCTGCAAGGTAAAAATATTGTGGCTGTCACCTGACCCGATATTGGGAATGGCCTGGGAAATGACGCTATTGACTTGGGCAACGAGCGACTGTGGTGCGTCAGGCGTAGATGCGCGAGGCTGAAGCGCTACCGAACTGACGATGGCCCAGCCCACTCCTGTCATGACGCCCAGCGCAATCGTTCGACCGGCAGTTAGTCGGTTGAAGGCTAATGGGGAGGGCCGGCGAGCGCGATGGCCAAGCCCCTGGCGGGCCGGAACTAGCCGATGACGAGAAGGCGATTTCATATGCTTTGGGCTGGATAGCCAGTGATGCAAAGGTTGCTTAAAGCTTTTGGATAGAGTCTGTAGAGCAGTAGGTTCTAGCAGGATAGTCGCTTTTGGGTTGGGGAACGCACGCCTGGCTTGACAGTACTGAGATTGGCCTTGGTGGCTACTGGAGCGATCGCTTCTGCATATCATCCCAGCTCTGCTCAGGCCAGCTTTGCTTGGGCACTGCCAATACTGTTAAGTTCTCCATATATTTAAGGCCGTGGTTTCGCAGCTGACAAGCTTTTGTATTGAGCCGCTTAACAATGCCGTAGAAACACTGAAGGCGCTCGCAAGAACACCCCTGCGTAGTCCTCCGTAAAGAAGAGAAATAAAACAGCCACGCTGAACTCACCGCAAAATCGCCGATAAAAAGGAGCATAGACTACTTTAATAGGACTTAATATTTCTCTATAATGTAGCTCTCTATAGATGGCGATAGGAACCTCGCTATAGAGGACTTAGGTCGAACAAAGCAAGCAGAAGACAGACTTCTTTGCACATCGGTTTCAGGGCACTTACAGTGAAATATGCCCTCGATTTCTTGTCTTTATTTAGCCTAGCGGCCCCGCTTAGGCTCCCAGCTGTCAGTCGTTTCAACAGGTAATACGCGCGTGACTTTCACCCCCACAGTTTTTCAGACAGATGTATTAGAGCCTTTGGGGCCTAGCTGGCTCGTAGAGGAACGCGATGCCTGTGGGGTTGGCTTCATCGCTGATCAGCAGGGACGTGCTAGCCATCAGCTCGTGCGAGATACGCTTGGTGCGCTGGACTGTATGGAGCACCGGGGTGGTCGCTGCGCCGATCAGGAATCTGGCGACGGAGCCGGGATTATGACGGCGATTCCCTGGAAATTGCTACAGGCTTGGGCAGATCAGGCGGGGGTGAGCCTGACAGCTGGCCGAACCGGGGTGGGTATGATCTTTTTGCCCCAGCAGGAAGCGGCGGCAGAGATTGCCCGAACGCTTTTTGAGCAGGCCGTCAGCGATACCGATCTGACCTTTTTGGGCTGGCGTAGCGTACCGGTAGTGCCAGAAACGTTAGGCCCACTCGCGCTCAAGTTTCAGCCGCAGGTAGCTCAAGCACTCGTCACTTCGGAGAATTTAACCGGGGATGACCTGGAGCGATCGCTCTATCTCGTCCGTCGCCGCTTCGAGCAAACCCGCACCCAGCGAGTGATTGCAGATAACACCCCCCCGCTTGCCGAAGCCTACGTTTGCTCTTTGTCTGCCCGGACGATTGTGTACAAGGGCATGGTGCGCTCGGCAGTTCTAGGGCAGTTTTACAAAGACCTGCAAAACCCTGACTACGAAAGCGCGTTTGCGGTTTACCACCGACGCTTTAGCACCAACACGTTGCCTAAGTGGCCGCTGGCACATCCGATGCGACTGCTCGGCCACAATGGTGAAATCAACACCCTGATCGGCAATATTAACTGGATGACGGCGCGGCAGGCCAACCTCAAGCACGATATTTGGGGAAACAATTTAGAGCTGCTCAAGCCGGTGGTCGATGCCAAGAACAGCGACTCGGCAAACCTGGACAACGTGATGGAACTGCTGGTGAGGACAGGGCGATCGCCTGCCCAAGCCCTGACGATGATGGTGCCTGAGGCTTACCACGATCAGCCAGAACTCGCCGACCATCCCGAAATTATCGACTATTACGAGTACTACAGCAGCATTCAAGAGCCCTGGGATGGGCCAGCCCTGGTGGTCTTTTGCGACGGTAAGCAGGTCGGCGCCACGTTAGATCGTAACGGCCTGCGACCGGCCCGCTACGTGATTACCAAAGATGGCTACGTGGTGGTTTCTTCCGAAGCGGGCGTGGTCAATATTCCGGCTGAGGATATTGTCGAAAAAGGCCGACTTGGCCCCGGTCAAATGCTGGCGGTAGACTTTGAGGAAGGCCATGAAATCCTCAAGAACTGGGACATCAAGCAGCGGATCGCCAAGGCTCAGCCCTACGGTCAGTGGCTAAAGGAGCGGCGAGTGGAGATTAAGCCACAGCTCTTTAGCGACGAGACGCGCCTGGATACTCAGACCTTGATGACACAGCAGACGGCTTTCGGCTTTACCGCTGAAGATGTGGATATGATTATTCAAGACATGGCCGCGCAGGCCAAAGAGCCCACTTTCTGCATGGGCAACGACACGCCGCTAGCAGTGCTCTCCGACAAGCCTCATCTGCTGTATGACTATTTCAAGCAGCGCTTCGCCCAGGTCACCAATCCCCCCATCGATCCGCTGCGAGAGCGGCTGGTGATGTCGCTTTCTACGCAGCTAGGCGCGCAGGGCAACTTACTCGAAGAGCATCCCGAGCAGGCGCGGCTGATGAAGCTAGCATCGCCAGTGATCAATGACACTGAGATGGAGATAATTCGCGAGTCGGACTTTCCAACCAGCGATCTCTCGACGCTGTATGCCATTGCCGATGGGCCAGCCGGACTGGATGCTGCGGTTAAAACGCTGTGCGAGCTGGCGGCTGAGAAGGTGCGGGCGGGCAGCCAAATTTTGATATTGAGCGATCGCCTGGACGCTCAGGGCACTCTCACCACACTTTCAGACCAGCAGACCTATATTCCCCCTCTGGTCGCGGTGGGCGCGGTTCATCACCATTTGATCGGTGAAGGGCTGCGAATGCAGACGTCTCTTATTGTCGACACGGCTCAGTGCTGGAGTACGCATCACTACGCCTGCCTGCTGGGGTACGGCGCGACGGCCATCTGCCCTTACCTGACGCTGGAGAGCGTTCGTCACTGGTGGGCCGACGCCAAGACACAGAAGCAAATGGACGCTGGTAAGCTGCCGGTTTCTACGCTGAATGGCGCTCAAGACAACTATCGAAAAGCGGTCGACAATGGCCTGCTGAAAATTCTTTCCAAGATGGGCATCTCTTTGCTCAGCAGCTATCGCGGGGCACAGATTTTTGAGGCAGTCGGCATCGGTTCTGACCTGCTCGATCTCTCGTTTAAGGGCAGTGTCTCTCGGCTGGGCGGGCTAAAAGTTGAAGAGCTCGCCCAAGAGACTATGTCGTTCCACGAGAAAGCGTTTCCTGAGCTGACCCGCAAGCGCTTGGAGAATATGGGCTTTGTGCAGTCACGGCCCTCGGGTGAGTACCATATGAACAACCCGGCCATGACCAAGCTGCTGCACAAGGCGGTAGAAACGAAGCAGTACGACCACTACGAGGTTTACCGCGAGCAGTTGAGCGGTCGCCCGATCGCGGCGCTGAGAGACTTGTTGGACTTTAAGAGCGATCGCGACTCAATCGCTCTTTCAGAAGTCGAATCTGTTGAGACGATCATGCGGCGTTTCTGCACAGGCGGTATGTCTCTAGGATCGCTTTCGAGGGAGGCGCATGAGACTCTAGGCATCGCCATGAATCGCATTGGCGGTAAGTCAAATTCGGGTGAGGGCGGTGAAGACGGTGTGCGCTTCAAGGTGCTCGACGATGTCGATGAGGAAGGACTCTCGCCCACTCTGCCGCATTTGAAGGGCCTGCAGAATGGCGATACGGCCTCCTCTGCAATTAAGCAGGTAGCGTCCGGTCGATTTGGCGTGACGCCAGAGTATTTGATGAGCGCCAAGCAGATTGAAATCAAAATGGCGCAGGGGGCAAAGCCTGGAGAAGGCGGCCAGCTGCCGGGTAAAAAGGTGAGCGAATATATCGCTTCGCTACGTCGCTCTAAACCGGGTGTGACATTGATTTCCCCGCCGCCTCACCACGATATCTATTCCATTGAAGATCTCTCGCAGCTAATCTTCGACCTGCACCAAGTCAATCCCAAAGCGGGTGTTTCTGTGAAGCTGGTCGCAGAAGTGGGGATTGGCACAATTGCAGCGGGTGTCGCCAAGGCCAATGCCGACGTGATCCAAATTTCGGGGCACGACGGGGGCACAGGCGCGTCGCCGCTGAGCTCGATTAAGCACGCTGGGATGCCCTGGGAGCTGGGGCTAACGGAAGTACACCGATCACTGTTGAAAACTCAGCTGCGCGACCGCGTCACCCTCCGAGTAGACGGTGGCCTCAAAACTGGCTGGGACGTGATCATGGGCGCGCTGATGGGCGCGGAAGAATACGGCTTTGGCTCAATCGCCATGATTGCCGAAGGCTGCATTATGGCCCGCGTTTGCCACACAAACCAGTGTCCGGTGGGCGTGGCCACTCAGCAAGAAGCCCTGCGGAAACGCTTTTCGGGGACACCGGGCAAAGTGGTGAACTTCTTCTATTTCATCGCTGAAGAAGTCCGCTCTTTACTGGCTAAGCTAGGCTACCGCTCACTGAGCGAAATTGTGGGCCGCGCTGATTTGCTCACCCCTCGTGGCGATGTGGCGCTGGCGAAAACCAAGCAGCTAGATCTGTCGGCGCTGCTCCATCTGCCAGATGTGACGCGCGATCGCACCTGGCTCGACCACGGCGATGTCCACAGCAATGGGCCCGTACTCGACGACGAGATGCTGGCAGATGCGGATATTTCAGCGGCGATCGCTCAGCACGGCAAAGTCGCTAAGACCTGGGCTGTGACTAACACCGACCGGACGGTAGGGGCTCGGGTGGCAGGTGTGATCGCTCAGAAGTATGGCAACGAAGGCTTCGGCGGTCAGCTCGACTTCACCTTCAAAGGCAGCGTCGGTCAGAGCTTTGGCGCTTTTAACCTCAAAGGCATGAACCTGACGCTGATCGGTGAGGCCAATGACTACGTGGGCAAGGGGATGAACGGCGGTGAAATCGTCATCAAACCCGTTGAAAACGCGACCTATGCTGCCGCTGAGAACGTGATTGCAGGCAACACCTGCCTCTATGGCGCGACGGGCGGCACCCTATACGCCAGCGGGATTACAGGCGAGCGGTTTGCCGTGCGCAACTCCAAAGGGCAAGCGGTGATAGAAGGCGCGGGCGACCACTGCTGCGAATATATGACCGGCGGCGCTGTAGTCGTGCTCGGCGGCGTCGGGCGTAACGTGGGGGCTGGTATGACCGGTGGCCTCGGCTACTTCTTAGATGAAGCCGGTGACTTTCAGACTCGGGTCAATCCTGAAATTGTTCAGGTGCAGCGAGTAGTGAGTGAAGCCGGCGCGCAGCAGCTCCACTCACTGATCACGGCGCATGCCGAACGTACCGACAGCGCCAAAGCAAAGGAGATTTTGGCCGACTGGCAAACCTTCCTGCCTAAGTTCTGGCAGGTCGTTCCGCCCTCTGAAGCAGACAGCGTGGAAGCGGCTGTCAAGCAAAACAAAATCACCAGCACCGTCAGCTAATCTTAAGGCAGGCAGAGCCAAGCAAATCTACAGATCGAGCGCATCGACGCCTTTTCGGCTGTAGTAGAGGCGCAGCTTCAGACCGAGGGTGATTTGCTTCATCACCCAGTAAAGCCCGCTCAAAATGATAAAGGTGACAAACACGACTGCTGCGGGTCGCTTCGTCGTCAGCGTGTTGAGGGCGATACCGAAGACGCTGGTCGGATCGGTCGCCAAGTCCCAGCTGTTCAAACGCACGAATCGGCCCAGGTAAATACCGATGGCGCTCAGTGCGTGAAACAGCAGCTCAGTTGGCAAAATATAGCGCTCGTTGCCTTTTTGCTTAAGATAGTACGCCTGGTTGATCAGCGAGAGGACATACGCTTCAAACCCCATCAAAATGGCAAAGGCATGCAGCGGAATAAACACCAGCACGATCACCCAGACCCGCAGTCCGCCCTCACTGGTCGCGCGAATTAGATGGATGATATCGGTCAGGAGATAGGGCGCATTTGGCAAAAAAGCGATAAAGGCAATCAGCCCTAGCCACCAGAGAGCAGTGCGTCTGCTTTTTTCTCGCTTAAACAGAAACAGGCTCATCGCTAGAGAAATAAGGCACAGCGCAATCCACCAAACGACCTTCAGTTGAGTAGTGCGATCGCCTCCTGACAGCGCCTCCATAAACTGTATTTGAGCCTTCATCACCCGAGGTAGCCGGGGCCACAGCCCGATAATGCCAATCGCACTGATTCCGCTTACGGCCAGCGTGACCTTCGCCGGCGAAAGATCTTTGCGCCGAAACAGCAGAAAGCTCAGAAACAAAGGTAAAAGGGCCAAAAACAAGTTCCATAGAATCCAGCCGCTATAGACATTATCAAAAGCAGCAGCAACGTCTTTCAAGATTGAGTTCATAGCGTACCCGTACAAGGCTTGTCCTAATATCCGCCCAGCCTAACTCAGAGGAGTGCCTCTCAGTCGGGCGATGAGTATAAATGTCTACCGCGTATTGCTGAGAAGAAGAACAAAATAAATCTACGGTCATTCTCTATCAGGTTTTGACCTAACCTTGAGCTTCATAGAAGCAGGGGGAGCCATCGTCAAGCCTCTACGGCTGGGTAGAAGCGGGCGAGGGCGACTTAGCGCCAACTCAAAATCATTCAACAGGGTCGCTACGCTGAGCTTGAGTTCCATCATGGCCAGTGCAGCGCCAATACAATATCGATGGCCTCCGCCAAAAGGCAGGTACTCGTGGGGGGCAAACTGCCGTTCTAAGAATCGCTCAGGCCGGAACTGTCTGGGCTCAGGGTAAATGTCTGGGCGCTGGTGAATGATGTAGGTCGCGGGCATCAGGGCGGTTCCGGCTTTGAAGCGGTAGCCCGCAATCGTCATCGGTTCGCGTAGCTGACGCACAAATGTAGTGGGCGTAATCGGAAAAATTCGCAGCGCTTCCTGGCAAACTGCCGTCAGGTAGGGAAGCTGAATAATCGCCATCGGGTCGGGGTCCGGGCCTAGCGTCGTCAGTTCGGCCCGCAGTTTCTGCTGGACTGCTGGCAGATAGTGAATCCAGTACAGCGCCCAGACCATCGCTGAGGCCGTGGTCTCATGTCCAGCCAGGAGAAGGGTGACTAGCTCGTCGTGGAGTTCTTCATCACTCATCGCCTTGCCGTTTTCATCCCTGGCCTGAATCAGAATGCTGAGGATATCTGTTTTTTCGGCTGGGTTCACGCCGGGTTGATTGAGGAGATGGCGGCGATCGCGGATCTCCTCATAGATCAGCTGTCGTACCGCTTCTCGCACGCGGACGAATTTTCCCCAAGGGCTCCAGGCTCCCCAATCTTTTTGCAGCCCTGGAAAGAATAGAAAGCTGGCACTAATCGGGTAGGCGAAGGCATCCAGCAGGGCGCTCATCAGCTGCTGAAGCCGAGATAATCGAGCCCCTTCTCTCAAACCGAAGACGGCTTGCAGAATGACTCCCAGCGTCAGGTTCTGCATCGGTGGACGCGCCACAATGGTCTGCCCTGGCTGCCAGGTAGCGCTGACCTGACGGGTGATATCGACAATCAGTTGGGCGTAGGTGCGCAGGCGATCGCCATGAAAAGGCGGCATCAGCAGCTTCCGCTGTCGTTGATGAGCAGCCCCATCGAGCAGCAGGATAGACTGCTCACCCACCATGGTCTGAAGAATTTGATTTTGTTGTCCTGTAATGACCTCACTGTCATCTAAGGTAAAGATCTCGCGCACGACATCGGGGTCGCCAACATATACCAGCGGCGATGGGCTATCTGCACCGATTTGAAACATCGACCCATAGCGCCGAATATTATCGTCCATGTAGCCCGTCGGCTGCAAAATGAGACGAAAAATCCGCAGGGTTCGGCGCAGCCCCTTCGCCTTGGGGCCATCAATCTCTCGGTACGCAGGGCGATTGGACGAGACAGATGTCTCTACAACCTTGATCGTCATCACTTTACATCCGGTCGTTTGCCTTGTTTATGATAGTTGATCGTTCTTGGCCTGTCGGCTAGGGGAGGCTCGTTGGGTACAGGCCCGTAAATGTCTGGTCAGTTCTCTGCTTCAGCTGTAGTCGGGATACCGTCTAAATGAATTGAAGGGGCCTGATCGCACAGACCCAAATTCGCATACCAGCGGGCCGGAAACGCTGAATCAATAAACGTCAGCTCAAACTGTCCCCAGTGGTAGCTAGGTTCACCGTCTGCGCCTTCCCGAAAAGTATCGCAGCGCAAAGAAGAAGACGGCTGCACCCAGTATCCTGTATAGCTGCCTCGATCAGTATAAATGCCTGCTAAGCCATCAATGAAGATAGTGCCCGCTTCGCCATAGGTCCACACTGCCGTCCGATTGCGATCTTCCAGGTAAACCACATCGTACTCTCCGGTTAACCAGGTCTCATCGGCTAAAGCGCTTACCGGCGCTAGAAAGAAAGATATTAAAGCAAGAGAAAACGTTACATAGCTGCGATTCATAAAGGTTCTCTAATAAACGGTTCACACATCGTCTCATAGTTTCTGAGCGCTCAGAGACTACTGCCCCGCCTGCTACCGGCTCCACAACGCCATACAGCCCTCTTTTTAGACTGTAAGAATTAGGTCGCAAACCATAGCCGTTCAACCTTCTCAAGATCTTCTCGCTTTTGGATCATCCTATGAGGAAAGGAAGCCAGAGGAGAAATGCGATGCCAGTAACTTTGAAAACACTCCTAACGAAGCTTTTGTTTTGGTTAGCCGCTGAAATCGTCCTCACTTTGGTTGGGCTCGACAATCTTGCAGACTACAGTGAGTTCATTGCGAATCAGACGAGTGGCAGCGGGCCGAACGGCACTGTCAACAGCAATGTTGCCCTGGTCAGCCTCCATTCGGCCTGAGAGTAGGGGCCCCCGCGAAGATTTTAGACTACGCCCCAAACCCTCCATCAATTGTGTGCTGGGCGCCCGTCACAATCGCCGCCTCTGGCCCCACGAGATAGGCGACCATGCCGGCAATCTCACGCGGCTGAGCATGCCGCTTGATTGCCAGAAAGGAGTGCATCAAGTCTTTCATCGGCCCATCTTCTGGGTTGAGATCGGTATCGACGGGCCCAGGCTGAACGCTATTGACGGTGACACCTCGGTCACCAAAATCTCTGGCCAGGCCGCGCACCATTCCCTGCACCGCAGACTTCGTCAGCGCATAGGCCGCACCGCCGGCAAACGGCATCCGATCACCATTCACCGAGCCGATAATCACAATCCGCCCGCCCTCGGGCATCTGCTGCGCCGCGTCTACCGCTGCATAATACGGGCCGCGCACATTGATATCGATCATCCGGTCGACCTCGTTGGGGTCTAGCTCTAGCGAATGACCTAACGCCGCAATGCCAGCGTTGACGACCAAAATATCCAACGGCCCTTCGTCTGCAATCAGCTTGCCAACTGCCACCCGATCTGCGCTGTCTGCTTGAAGGGCCGTTGCCGCCGTTTTCTCAGCCAATGCCTCAGCTGCTTCTGCTGAAGATCCATACGTAAAAGCAGTGCTCGCCCCCTCTGCTGCGAGCCGCTCGACGATGGCCGCGCCAATGCCGCGACTGCCCCCAAGTACCAAAGCTTTCTTACCTGTGAGTGTTGCCATGATTTTGATCGCGCTCCAATTTTGTATCGGTTACTATAAAAGTACGATAGCAGTAAAAATAAGAATAAGCTAGTGACCACTAAAAAAACATCAAAAGCCACCTCCAAGCGCGGTCGTCCGAGAGGATTTGACCTGGAGAGCGCTCTGGAAACCGCAATGGATTTGTTTCATCGTCGTGGCTATGACGGGGTGGGTATCGCCGAGCTGAGTAAAACGATTGGCATTACTGCGCCGAGCCTTTACGCTGCTTTTGGCAGTAAGCGAGAACTTTTTGCAAAGGCGCTTGAGCGCTACATTCAGGTGCAGGGTGGCTGGCTGCCGGCTGCCCTAGCCAGTGGGGCTACGCTAGAGACGACGATGCTAACTGTATTCACACAGGCCGTTGAGACCTACGCTGCCGACGCTGAAAAGCCCGGCTGCTTGATCCTCGATGGCACTCGTAACTGTACTGACCCCGAAGCGCAATTGCTAACGGCAGGTTATCGGCAGGCGACTGGGCGGCTAATCCGCGATCGCATCCTCACAACCACCCCTACCCTCACCGACGCCGCAGCCGATTCCCTAGCAAACTACGCTGTCACCATCTTGGTAGGGCTCTCTAGCAGCGCTCGCGACGGTATGGATATAGAAACGTTACGAACCTCTGCCAAAATCGCCGCCGCCGGGTTTGCCCAAGCGCTGCATCAATATCTCACTGTCTCTACCACGATGAACGTAGACCATCGCAGCCCCATAGTCGGTATCAGCTAAGCATAATCAAGAACCTGATGTTCAGGATCATCTCTAGTAGAGAATATACGCTGATCCTGCGGCAACATTTTGTTCAATCGCTACGCTCTTTCCACCCACTGTTTCATGACTTTTTTTACGAAGATACCGAAGTCAACCTGCTGTTAGTTACGATGAAGGCACAAGCTCTCGCGTATCTAAACTACGAAAATGCGATGTTTAAGCCCTTTTTTCTCAAAGCGCTGATGCTGATTGCCTTGTCACTGTTGCTGATAAACATGACAGCTGAGCGTGCGATCGCGCAGCCTCTCCTTCAAATAAACGCCGAGCCACTCACAGGGAGTATCGCCCAGCAAGACATCATACCTGCCACGCCACGACCTGAGCTAGCGCCAGCCATAGAACCTGCTAACAATAGGCCATCTGGGCAAAAAGACAAATCAGTTGACCCCAGAAGTATTAAGCCTCAGCAGCGGCAAGCGCAGCCTTCAACCACCCCAATTCGAACTAACAGAAACCGGCCTCAAGATCCCTACGAAGACTATTACGACGCTATACAACAGTTCAATCAGGAGGTCTATGGAGAAGAGGGCTAAGACGCCGCTAATTTTCCAGCCAGTCGTTCAGTCAGCTTTATGTCTCACAAATTTTCTCTTCGCAATAGGCATGATCTGGATCGGGCACCCCACAGGCGGCTGGAATCCCATCTGAGCCGTAGTCGCCCATCTCAGCAATGGGTCTAGCCGGATCGCAGCAGGGACAAGGGCCATCGGTGCCTATCTCAAACTGCGTCATCATGGCGTGGTCTTCATGTACCAGGTTGTGACAGTGGAACATGAATTTACCGTGGATATAATCGCCATTTCGCCTACCAAACTCGGCGATGACGCGAACAGTTTCGCCGTGCCCGATGCGGAAAACATCTTTCCAGCCTCGTTCGTAAGGTAAGGGCGGCTGTCCGCTGCGATCCAGAATCTGCCAGTCGGTAAAATGAATATGCACTGGATGAACCCAACCTCCCCCTCGGTTGGTCAGTGACCAAACCTCGATATCACCCGGCTTAGGATTGGCGTCCACTCTTCGCGGATCCCATATTTTGCCGTTGATCGTCCACTCTTGCCCGGTGCCGAATACAAATTCTCGAATAGGAATCGCTTGGTTGGGAACAATTTTGTCGGCGAGAGGCTCGAAATCGCGTAGCTTGCCTGGCAAAGCACTGTCGTCGGCTGCATCCTGAACGATATCAAAGCGCATCACGGTTTGAGTGCGACTGTCGCTGTCAATATTGCTACTCATCTCAAGAGTCGGGTTTTTGAGGTAGAGCTGAGTGCCCAGCGGATATTTGGAAAAATCGATTATAAACTCATAGCGCTCGGCAGGCCAGATTTGGAGGACATTGGCGGAATCTTGATTGGAGGAGAGATCAAATCCAACTTTTACGGGCTGTTCTATGAGGCCGCAGTCTGTCCCAATCACATAAAGCCAGTCTTGGGGAGTGAGGCTGGCTTCTTTTTGACTGAGCACCAGCTGAAAGGCTCGGGAGGTAGAAGCATTTAAGACTCGGAAACGATATTTGCGCCTGGCGACTTTCATGTGAGGCCAGGGCACGCCATTGACCAAAATGATATCGCCATACTGGCTGACGTTTCCCCGGTCATAAAAGAATAGCTGGTCATCGCGCCCCAATCTGGCATCTTGAAGCATCAGCGGGACGTCGTACTCACCGGCGGGCAGATTGAGCTGACGTTCTTCTTCGTCTTCGACAATGTACATGCCAGCCAGCCCCATGAAGACATTGCGCGAGGTTTTGTCGATGGCGTGATCGTGATACCAAATGGTGGCTGCCCGGTCGTTGGGATAGTAGTAGTCTTTGAAATGGTCTGGCGGAGTGAGATCTTCGGCATAGCCGTCGTATTGGGGCAGAGAGGCCATCCCATGCAGATGGACTGAGGTGTTGATAGGATAGCCTTCGGGATCGTTTCCCAGTTTGTTAATGAAGCGAACCAGCGAGGAACGCCCCTGGTCTTCTGGTCTGAATCCACCTCGCTGTCGGATCACAGGGCCAGGGAACTGGCCGTTGTAGGCCCACACGGTGGTGGGGTTGTCCATCTCCGGTGCGAGCTGGATCTGAGCCTTCCGCATCGTGATTTCGTAGGCATCTAGCGGTCGTCTGCCGCCTTCGTAGCGGCGTTTGGGCGCTAAAACGGGCAGCGGCTTAAATGGTTGGACAAAGCGCTCAATTTGGCGGCTCAGGACTCCTGAGGCGGAGACAGGCGTAGGAAAGCCCTGGGAGAGGAAGAGACCTCCCCCACCCACAACGCCTAACCTGAGGGCTTCTCGTCTGGTAATATCCATTTTTCCATCTCCTTTTTTCCCTCTTTTAAGAAGGTTTGAGAGGGGTAAATACGGATAAATCGGAGCAGAATGGTCGTTTGGCAATGAGCGCAGATTTACCCATTTACTGCCGATAATACATCGTGTTTTTTGTCACCCTACTGATTCGTACAAGAACCAGAACAAATCTTAGAGAACTTAAATATTTTCTCTGGGAATATTTTCTGGGAATATTGGTTCTGGGATTATCTTGGATATAGCGCCTGTGACGCCCTGCATAAAGTCAGCTAATCGTTTGTCAGTTCATGTTTTCTTTTGATCACACAGTCGATTGTTTGCAGGATTGAGACATTGCAAGCTGATATTTTCTTAACAGCTCATATTGGAAGGTTCCGCTCAACAGCCCATTAAGACTCAAGGTGAATTCGATGGATTATAAAACTGCGCTGCAATGTGCCCGCTTATCTCAAGATGTTTATCAAGAATTTTCTGGGATCAAATTTCGGGAATGGTCTGGAGGGGACCCAGTGCTGGTTGAGTTCGGCCCAACTGATACCCAGCTGGCTATTTTAGAAGATTCGTCTGCGCGGCTGGGCACAATTATTTTTCGTGGCAGTGACAAAGATAAAGACTGGGACATCAATTTCAGCGTTGATCAGACAGAATATGAATGGTCACGAGAAGAGAAAGAAGAATATCGAGAACAGATGAAAGAAGTGGCTGAAGCAGTCACTGAAAATGAAGACCTAATCTATCCCGATGCCTACTCCAAGCCGAGCGATCCGGTAAAAATGCACAGTGGCTTTGCCAGGGCTTATCTGTCAGTGCGCGATCGCATTCACAACCATATTAAAAGTAGCGATGCCACGCGCTATCGGGTGACCGGTCATAGTTTGGGTGGGGCGATCGCTACCCTATGTGCCGTTGACCTGCAATATAACTTCAGCCCTAAAGTCGCTGTCGAGGCTTACACGTTCGGCTCGCCTAGAGTGGGCAACAGTGCCTTTGTCGACTCTTACAACCGCCGAGTTCCCGACACGTGGCGGGTCGTCAATGGCTGGGACGCGGTAGTGGGTCTGCCTGTCCCCTGGCAGGGGTATCGGCATGTTGACGCCGATATTAAGATGGAGCGCGGATTCACCTGGCGCATTATCACAGGCAGCTTTGAGGAGCACCGTATTAGTAACTACATCAAGGCACTGCAATCGCGAGTGTGAGCTTGAGCGGTGAAAGTGACTTTTGTATGCCGGATCTGTGACACGTTTGGGATGATTAGCGATCGCCGCCAGGCAACAAAAAGTCAGGAAGCCAGCCCCGAATGGTTTCCCAGACCTGGGTGGGGCCAATGCCAAAGGCAAAGTAAAGGGCCAAGAGAAAGAGGATAACCAACATAACCGTCTTAAAGGTGCTTCTGACCAGGCTAAGCAGCCAGAAAAATACGATGGCCGCGATCGCCAGTGCTCCTAATGTCAGCGCTATTTCCATGTTCTCTACTCTCTTGTGATCTGTGCCTTTGATAGGCCCGTGCAGTATAAATCAATACGCCCGGCTGCGATTACGCTAAAGCTGCGGTTAGTTCATCAACGGCAGTGCGAGCCCACTGATCGACCGCTAAAATGTCTTCTAGTCCTGGCGCTGTATTGAGGTCGCTGCGGTGGCGATCGCACACTTTCTCAATCAGCCTGGCAATTTCTAAATAGTGAATTTTCTCCGCTAGAAACAGCGCCACTGCCTGCTCATTGGCCGCATTGAGCACAGCGGTCATCGTCCCTCCGGCTCGGCCTGCTGCGTAGGCCAGATCCATACAGGGATACTTGTCATGGTCGGGGTCTCGGAAGGTCAAATCGCCCGACTTTACCAGGTTCAGTGGTTCCCAGTCAGTGTAGATGCGCTCGGGCCAGGAAAGGGCATATAGCAGCGGCAGACGCATATCGGGCCAGCCTAGCTGCGCCAGTACAGAAGTGTCTTGCAGCTCAATCAGCGAGTGAATGATGCTTTGCGGATGAATGACAATGTCAATATGGTCATAGTCCATCCCGAAGAGATAGTGCGCCTCGATCACTTCTAGCCCTTTATTCATCAGCGTGGCCGAGTCTACAGTGATTTTGCGGCCCATCGACCAGTTGGGATGCTTGATGGCGTCGGCCATTGTCACTTTGGGCAGATCTTCGACCGGCCAATCCCGGAAGGCTCCCCCCGAGGCCGTGAGCAAAATGCGTCTGAGCCCTTTGTCAGGGACGCCCTGTAAGCACTGGAAAATTGCGGAGTGTTCTGAGTCGGCAGGCAGTAGCTTCACGCCGTGCTTTTTAGCGAGGGGCAAAACAACTGGCCCGCCTGCGATCAGGGTTTCTTTATTGGCGAGAGCGATGTCTTTGCCTGCTTCAATCGCAGCCAGGGTTGGCAGGAGGCCAGCGCAACCGACAATGCCTGTGACCACTGCTTCGGCATTGCCATATCGGGCAACTTCGACGATGCCTTCTTCACCCGCCAAGACAATGGGCTGCGGGTCAAGCTGGGCGATCGCTGCTTTCAGCTCGCTGAGCTTGCTCTGGTCGCAAATCGCCACAATTTCAGGCTTAAACTGTATCACCTGCTGAGCTAATAGCGCTGCATTGCTACCGGCAGCGATCCCTACCAGCCGGAACTTGTCAGGATGATGCTCGACAATATCGAGGGTTTGGGTGCCGATAGAACCCGTCGAACCGAGCAGGGATATGGCTTTCACAGGAGGAGTCCCTCTGTAAGGTTTGCTTTAAGGTCACTATAGTTTCTCAGCGGCGACGGCTACAAATCCAAAGGTCTGTATTAATCTGCGTCTAGCGGTGTGCGAGCGGGTAGAGACGGCATAATATAAACACTTGACTGCTGATCTCTATCCTTCACTCTGGAGCAATCGTCTGAATGGATGCCTTCGCACCGTTCCCCCCTACCTGGACAAAAGACGCCGTGCACGCTCAGCCGTTTGGCTGTCCCAGTTGTGAGGCAGGCAGTCGGGAGGCCAGGCAGGTTTGGCTCAACCGCCGAGCGCCGGTCTTTACCGAGGGTCGCAAGCGCAAGTGGCAGGAATTTTATCAGTGTGAGTGTGATCAGGTGTGGTGGGCCTGGAGTTCGGATAGACCGCCTTTGGATTTAAGTAAAAAGGCCGAGAATGGCAGCGATCTGGGCAACTTGCCTGAGAATTAGCCCGGAAGTGCGCTGAGGACAGCAGCCGATGGATGTGGTGGTGTTTGGTAGCCTCAATATGGATTTGGTGGCTCAGGTCGCGCGGTTGCCTCAGCCGGGCGAAACCATTCTAGGCCACAGCTTTGCGACCGCTCCGGGGGGTAAAGGGGCTAACCAGGCGGTGGCAGTGGCGCGGCTGGGCGTTTCGGCGGCGATGGTGGGTCGAGTCGGATCAGATGGTTTTGGGAAGATTCTGCGCGATCACCTTCAGGCCGAAGCGATTGATGTGGAGGTGATCGCCCTCAGCGATTTCCCCTCCGGCACCGCCCTGATTGCCGTCGCCCCCGATAACAACCAAATTATCGTGGTGCCCGGTGCTAATGGAGAAGTTAGCGACGCTGATCTAGAAAGGCTGACGCCTTATTTTGCTAAGGCTAAGGTGCTGCTGCTGCAGTTTGAAATTCCGCTGCCGGTGGTTCAAAAAGCGGCAATGCTGGCCTATCAGGCGGGGCTCACGGTGATCGTCGATCCGGCTCCGGCTGAAGGGCCGCTACCGCCAGCGTTTTGTCAGCATATTTCTATCCTCACGCCCAATCAGACGGAGGCAGCGGCGCTGACCGGTCAGGCCGTGGGAGATGTAGAGGGGGCGATCGCCGCTGCCAAAATCCTTCTTCAGCAGGGCGTAGACGTTGTCATCATTAAGCTGGGGGGGTTGGGCTGCGTCTGCGCTACTGAGGGCGGTGTTTTTACGGTGCCTGCCTTTCCGGTGCAGGTCGTCGATACTGTGGCCGCAGGCGATGCCTTTAATGGCGGACTAGCGGCTGCCCTTTGCCAAAGGGAGAGACCGCTGGAACTGGGCGATCGCGCTCAGCTCAAGCTCGCTATCCAATACGCCAGCGCCGTTGCCGCCCTGGCCGTCACCCGGTCCGGCGCTCAGGCAGCGATGCCGACAGAGGCACAGGTCTCTACTTTCATGCAGACCCAGGGCATCTAAACATTGGCCATAGCCACCCTCGCCGAGCATCTCAGTGCTAATTTCATCGCCTGACTGCACTTCTGGGGTAGTGGCAGCTGCCAGCGCCAGCGACTCATTGTATGAGCAAGATCGATTGTGACAGTGGGTTGTGACAGTTTGACCCAGTGGTTCTCTCCAAGGGCCGCGCTTTGCCCCTAAGAACACCGGTGACGGGCCTGAGGTGACCGCTTCCATCCGAGCTGATCTATCCGTACTGTAGATCTGTTAAAAACCGCTACGAAGGCCATACCGCTTGGGAAGTCCAGCGACGGCAATTCAAAAACAAGCCGCAATAGGCCGTCCGCGCGCTGCCGATTGACGATTACGGCGCCGGCGCAGTCAAGACATTCGCAAAGCTGTCTTTCTTGTGCCACTGGTAAACCTGGAATAGCGCCGACAAACTAGAACAAACCCAGCTGATATCTCTTTATTAGGGCAGTTTGCGCTACCTCAAGGCGAACTGATTGCATTCAGGGTACAGGTTGAAAGATTTCAGGAATATGCGCTCCAGCCTATGAAGATTACGTATATACTCCCGGCTTTTTCCCTATTACCCTGCTTTACTGCTGATAGTCGAGCTTAGCCTCTGCCGACAGCCGCCTGAATTCGAGCAGCTTATCGACCAAAGACTATGCAGAAACCTGATCTAGATCACTGATAGCTCTACTGAGAGCACTCTCAAATTCTCTATTGCTCTATGGCCCCCTTTGGCTGGGCACACTATTTACTAGGGTGATCCTTGCTGATGCTCAACTCTGTACCCGCTACTTCATACCATCATGAAAGCAACGTCCGACTACATTGACATACGCCCTGCTAGCGCTTCACGAGATGACAGTGAAGAGGAGCTACGCGAGCCGTCCGAGTTCGATCTTTCATCAGCCTCTGAGGAAAGTAGCGACGTGCACATTGAAGGGTTAGATTCAGAGGCGCATGCTAAGCCCCGAGCAACGCGCACAACCGATCTGGTCAGGCTTTATCTCCAAGAAATTGGTCGGGTGAATCTGCTAGAGCGGGATGAAGAAGTTGCCGAAGCGCAGCGGGTGCAGCAGCATATGGAGCTGTTAGAGCTTCGCAATGAGGCCGCAAAGACAGCCGGTGGGCCGCTATCTGCCTTCGTTGGCTTGATCAATACTCGCGATCAGCTCACCGCGCAGCTCAGCCATCGCCCGTCTCTGGAGCGCTGGGCGGCGACCGCTGGACTGCCGATAGCTGAGCTAAAGCCGACCCTGGCTGAAGGCAAGCGGCTCTGGGCAGAGCTGGCAGGTCTCAGCGTAGAAGAGTTGGTTCGGGCGCAGGCCGAGGGCATCCGGGCCAAAGAGCACATGATCAAGGCCAATCTGCGCCTGGTGGTGTCAGTCGCCAAAAAGTATCAAAACCGGGGCCTGGAGCTGCTGGACTTGATTCAAGAAGGAACGCTGGGCCTGGAGCGGGCGGTTGAGAAGTTCGATCCCACCAAGGGCTATCGGTTTAGCACCTATGCCTACTGGTGGATTCGCCAGGGGATTACGCGGGCGATCGCCACTCAAAGCCGCACCATCCGCCTGCCGGTGCACATCACCGAAAAGCTCAACAAAATCAAAAAAGCTCAGCGCAAAATCTCGCAAAGCCAGGGCCGCACCGCCAAAGTAGAAGATATTGCCCAAGAACTGGAGATGACGGTCGCCCAGGTGCGAGAAGTGCTTCAAAAAGTTCCTCGGTCGGTGTCTTTAGATACGAAAGTGGGCAAAGACCGCGACACCGAGCTGGGCGATCTGCTAGAAACTGAAGATATTTCGCCCGAAGAGCAGCTCATGAGCGAATCTCTCAAGCGCGACTTACAGCAGCTACTGGCCGACCTGACCACTCGTGAGCAAGAGGTAATTAGCCTCCGCTTTGGGTTGGACGACGGCGTGCCTTACTCCCTGGCTGAAATTGGTCGGGCGCTAGAGCTTTCTCGCGAGCGGGTTCGCCAAATTGAGTCCAAGGCGCTGCAAAAGCTGCGTCAGCCCAAGCGTCGCAACCGCGTCCGCGACTATCTGGAGTCGCTCGGCTAAAGTCTGGTCAAATCCCGTTCCCTATTTCCTAACGCACCTTCGCAGGCATCTCAGCAATGCCTGCATTTTTTTGTCTGCGGGCGATGACGCTTAAGCTACACTGAAGCGTCTGTACAGAGTAAGTTTGATGAGTTCTCACGTAGATGCTGCTCAGCTCTGGGATGCGCCGATATCTGGCATAGAGCTTTTCACAGCTCAGCTGTTTCAGCACCGGCTGGGCAAGCACTTTCACAATGCCTATGCGATTGGGTTAAATGAAGGCGGTCAGGGCCGATGTCTGCATCAGCAAGCGACTCACTATCACGCGCCGGGCAGCTTTAACTGTATTGACCCCTACGAAGTTCACACGGGCGAACCGGCTTCTGAGGACGGCTGGGCATTTCGGACAATTTATATCAGTTTGCCAGCGATTAAGCAGGCGCTCGCTCAGCTCGGCTGGTCGGAGCAAAAACTGCCTCACTTTCCTAAAATTGTCGTGAACGATCCTTCGCTGCGATCGCACTATCGCGACCTCTTTCAGGTTTTGAGCAAGTCCCCTTCTCAGCTCACCCAACAATCTCTTTTACTCCAGTTTTTATCACGACTGTTCTCAAAACACGCTCAGCTTCTTCCTCGGCAAAGAGGGGCAAAACCAGAGTCAAAAGCCGTCGCGCTGATTCGAGACTACCTGGAAGCGCACTGCGTAGAAAATGTCTCAGTTGATGACCTCGCTAAGCTGACGGGTCTGAATCCCTACTATCTGATCCGCTGCTTTTGCCAGCAGGTAGGCGTTCCTCCCCACCGCTACAAGCAGCACTGGCAGCTATTGGCAGCCAAACAAGCCTTGCACAGCGAAAAGCCGTTAGCCGGCATTGCCGTCGAGTATGGGTTTTACGACCAAAGCCACTTCAGTCGTGCCTTTAAGCAGACGTTTGCCTTGCCGCCGGGGGCTTATCGAAAGGTCAATTTTATCCAATCTTGAAACCGCTGATCTTCATAAGCTAGGGCAACCCCTCGCCCCTCGTCAGCGAAATCATGGCTTTAAGCAAAGACTTCTCTATTTCTGCGGTAATTGCCGGTTTTGTCACGGTGCTGGTAGGGTTTACCAGCGCCGGAGTGCTTGTTTTCCAAGCTGCGCAAGCGTTAGGCGCCTCACCTGCGGAAATTGCTTCCTGGATGTGGGCGCTGGGGCTGGGGATGGGTGTCACGAGCATTGCCCTGTCCTGGCACTATCGGGTGCCTGTGGTGACGGCCTGGTCTACGCCGGGTGCGGCTATGCTGATCACGGCGGCGGCAGGCGTTTCGATGCCAGAGGCAGTCGGCGCTTTCCTGGTCTGCGCGGTCTTGATTATGCTCTGCGGATTTACGGGCTGGTTCGCGCGCGTGATGAATCTGATTCCAATATCGCTGGCTTCTGGAATGCTGGCAGGCGTGCTGTTGCAGTTTGGGCTGAACGTATTTGTGGCGATGCAAACTCAGTTTGTGATGGTCTTTGCAATGTTTTGCTGCTATCTGCTGATGCGCCGGGCCGTGCCTCGATACGCGGTGCTGCTGGCGCTGGTACTGGGCCTTTTGATTGCGGGCGTCCAGGGATTGCTGGAACTAGAAACCGTTAGCTTGCAGCTCGCGCGGCCTGTGTTAACGCTGCCTCAGTTCTCTACGAGCGGGATTGTAGGTGTAGCGCTGCCGCTATTTATCGTCACGATGGCCTCTCAGAATGTGCCAGGGGTAACGACGATTCGTGCCTTTGGCTATACTTCCGTGCCGATTTCGCCGTTGATTGGCTGGACGGGAATGGCGACATTTCTACTTGCGCCCTTCGGCGCTTTTGCGATCAATCTCTCTTCGATTACGGCGGCGATTTCAATGGGCCGGGAGGCGCATGAAGATCCTGATAAGCGCTATGTGGCTGGGATAGCAGTCGGCGTTTTTTATTTGGTTGTTGGATTATTTGGGGCAACGGTGGGAGCTATTTTTGGGGCACTGCCGGAGGAGTTGGTGCTGGCGATCGCTGGACTTGCCCTCCTCGGTTCGATTGGGAATGGATTGGCGATCGCACTGTCAGATGAACGCGATCGCGAAGCCGCCCTGATCACATTCTTCGCAACGGCCTCTGGCCTCACCCTATTTGGCATTGGCTCCGCGTTCTGGGGACTCCTCGCCGGTGCACTGGCGACCCTAGTCCGATACAGCGTCAACTCATTGCCCGGTCTGCGAGCAGGGTTTCAAGCTGCTGACGAACCTGACCGCTGCGATCACGAAAGACGCTGATCCACACAGAAGTGTCAATCAGTGGTATGGCGAGTTGCACGCAAAGCTTTGCGTGCCCTAATTCAGCTAGGCTATGAAGTCTCAAATGCTGAGCTAAAACCCAGCTCGATGCAGACCGCTTTCTCAATGTCCTCCCAATAGTTATCTTCTAGAACACCCTGCTGGTTCTTGATTCTCTGAGCATCTACGGCCCTCATTTGACTTAAGTTGATATGTCGATCTCTGTCTAGTCCATTCTGCGCAGTAGGTGCGACATTCACAACAAATGGATAAGTTTTCATACCTGGTAAAAATGGGGCAACTATGGAAGTCGTGCCACTCTTGTTGCCGATGTCATTTTGCAATATCAAACAAGGCCGTTCCTTGCCGGTCTCACTACCTATAACAGGGTTTAGATCGACCCACCAGATTTCTCCCCGCCGATAAGTCAGTGTCCCCTTAGGCATCTAAACCATCTTCCGCTGTAATATTCCAAAGAGATATTTCTTCCTGAATCACCGGATCGTTACTTTGTTCTCGGTAAGCGTTCTCCAGTTCCTTCAGGAAAATCCTCTTTTTCTCCTTTAGGAGAATTTCGTTTATGAAACTGCTGCGATTGCTTGCCAACTGATCTACAAAGTTTAGAACTTCATCATCCAGAGTAATACTAACCTTTTTGCTCATCGTTGTAGATATTGGCGACATTTTGGTATGACATCACTATCATACTAGTCAATCCTACAAAAATTATCAAATCTGGACTGATCAGCATAATATCTACTTCTATAGGTCTTAGAAACTAGGAAGCTCAACGATTGTGTCGAAGGGCCATGAAGTCAAGGTCTACGCCAGATCAGTGAGTACCGCCGAAATAGAAGCCTTTGAAGCTGAGACCCAGGCAGGATTGAATTTGCCGTTGGCTTGATTTGATTGAGCGATAAGCTAACAGAACGGGTCGGAGCAGCAAGTACCGGTTTCTGGCCGAGGGCTCGATGCCAGTTCAGATAAATGCAGTCGAGCCTTTGCGTAAACAAGCCCAGCCCACAACCCAGATCCAACGCGCGACGAATAGTGACAGGGCATTGACGCAGCAGATAGCTATGAAAATGAGAGCTATGATTCCACATTCTCCAGACCGATTAGGTCTAGTATTATAGCTAGCGCTAAAGGCAACATTGGTTTACACCTGAGCAACGCTCTGTAAGATCCTTTGGCCAAGCGCTGCATGTTGTGGATGGTTCACTAAGCCCGAATCGAGCAGACCAACGCCGAAGAAAATTGCCCAGCCTTTGGCACGTGTCAAGGTCGCTGCTGATACTTCCTCATAAGCGTCTATCGCTTGCTGCCTTAGATGCTGGTTAGGAAACAAGCACCACAAAGCAGCCAGGTCAGTTGCGCAATCGCCGACAGCCAGGTCTCCCCAATCGATTACCCCCGTAATACTGCGCCTATCTACTAAAATATTGCGCGGATGCAGGTCGCCATGTATCCAAGTCACGTCTACATCAATTGCCAGGGATACAGCGAGTTTGGGAGCCCAACTCTGTGCGGCATTGGAACTGGGACTGGGAGCTGCTGGGCAAGCTGGGGCAGCCACTGCTGTTCTCTTTCTATGAGGCTGGCTGCGATCGCTCTTCGAGGTAGCCGCACGGCTAGGTGATCGCCCAGACGAAGCATCGCATTATCCCAACCCGCATCGACAAACTGAATCGACAGATTGCGCAGATCTGGGTGCTGTTCAGTGAGTAACCGCGATACCAACAAAGCATCGATCTCAACTTCAGCCGATGGCGTCCCTAACATAAGTCTTCCTCAAGCTACTCTTGTTGATTAGGTGAAGATATCGATTGCTGAGCAGGTAAAGATATCGATTCGACTAGGGCAAATGGCATGAGACACAGAGGCCATAAAAAATATTGCAAAAACAGTACAGAATTAAAATGCAAAAATGTCATCATGATCATAATGGAAGAGACAAATATACCCGCCTTTTCCTTCAGAAAACTGAGGTAAAGCAATCCCATCAGAAATAGCATCAGCATCTTGGCTTTTAATCCTGCAAGCCAGGGATAGTCTTTGGAGAAGACAACATCGACTGACGGTGCAGCGTCTATATGCGAACTTCCTGACCGCGTTGCTGAAAACAAGATAGATTTCAAGAAGCCTTCTGCATTCCAAATCAAAAAGGGCAATGATGTCAAAAATGGAATGCTCATAATGACGAGAAAACCGACAATAAATTGTCGAGCCCGATTATCTTTATCGCCATTTTTCCAAAGATATATTAGATACAAAGGCAGCAAGAATATCGCAATCTGCTTAATTCCTAGAGAAATGCTAAACATCAGTAAAGCAAGTGTCGTCTTCTTTTCCAACAGGATTAAAGAAAATAGCAAAAAAAAGATTGCTGTAAACTCTAAGTGTTGAACGCTGATGATAACAATACTCCAGCGACCTAACAAAATAATTATGGAGGCTGCAAAGCCAAGTATCCACAAACCTCGCCGCTGAAAGTATCTCAGCGTTAGGGCAACAATACCCATATGGAAGGAAAAAGACATCGGTCGCCATAAATACAGCCAGTCACGAAACTCTGAAAAGCCAAGCTTCTGAACCAGGGCAGAGAACAGGTAGGCAAGCGGGAAATAAGTTGCGTACTTATCGTTGACTCTCATATTACCTGCTAACACTCTAGCGTAAGGATTTTCGCCAATAACAATTCGCTTACCCTCTAGCCAGATAAAGTAAATATCCTCTCCCGTCAAAGACTCGGCAGGTATTTGCCAGAACTTAGCATGTATCACCAACCCTGCAGAAGCCAAAAGCAAGAGCAAAAGCCAGTATTTTTTGTCCCGTATATACGCTGTCATAGTAGGTCACTGTAGAGTAGGTTCCGCTGATGAATGAGTAAATCATTGCAACATTGACTTATCATTACCACGCACTTTAACCCAAAACTGAAGCTACACCCGACAGGGGCGCTCCTCATCTCGACTACTTCGACTACTTCGTCTAGTTGCTTGTTGACTAGGCTAGCGTTGAGGCAACAATGTGGCCTGCATTCTTTAATGTCCAGCGGAGGGCATCTTGCAGGATAGCTTCTGCTCTCTCAATTGCTCCAATACAAAAAGTTATCAACTACTGGCAACCCTCTGAAGTGGGTAGAATTATCTTCAACTGGTGGGACTAAGCGAGGCTGATAAACCTTCAAGAACGCTCTAAACAAACAAAACCCCGGGTGTGGCTAGCAGCGAAACGAGCCTGAGAGTCTGGCCCAGCGAGAGACGCTTTCCCAGGCTGCCCCCTCAGACCACCTTGAGTAGGAATATCATAGTACCTTCAAGAGAATCTGCTGAATCGCTCCGATTTCTTCAGTTTTCTCTTGCCGTCATCCCGAACGTTATCGGTTAGGTCTGCTATGTACCCGGCTCATCAACCTTCCGCTCTTAACAGCTATCGGCTCGCTCACAAGGTGATCGCGCTCAAATGCCTCACCACCATCAGCAGCTTGAGCGTCACCGCCGCGCTCTTCCTCAGTCAGTCCAGCGATGTATTCAACTATCAGTGGCTACCGCTCAACCTTTTGCTGAGTATGGATACGTCACTGGCTCAGCGGCTGATCGAGAAAGGAGTAAATGTGAATGCTCAAGACGGTGAAGGGAATACGCCCTTGCACGCTGTGGGGGCTCGGTAGAGAATGCGCGATCGCTCCTAAAGAGAGGAGCCTAGGTCAATGCTCGCAATCAAAGGAGTATTGCAGCCCTGCACAATGAATATGAAAAAAACAGCAGCGGTAATTGCCCTTTTGATCGAGCAAGGGGCTGAGGTCAACGCTCTCAATATCATAAATTCTACGCCGCTAGCCCCGACAATCGTTTTTTTATCACGAGAGGAGAAGGGCTTCAGGTATGGCAGCCGTGACCACTTGGTTAAGGTGGCCCACATTGTTTACTGAGCTAAGGCGACGAGTTCCAAACTGAGACTAACCGTTTAATTCAGGCGTTAGGTATTGAGTGAATAACAGAGTAGTCAGGATGTTCAGACGTTATGTTCAGGCTGGTGTCGTTACGTTCATCAGCGTTTTGTCAGGCGTTTTGGTTACTGTGCTTGGTATCAAATACTGTAAAGATTCAGGGGGTGCTGCCGATTGTTAGGATCAGCGACGGTCTAGGAAGTCCTTTACGATAGGCTTGCAGTGCCTGAGCGAGGAAATCAAGAGGAGAGCGCTGTTGAGCCTTTAAGGTTGT
>JBARVU010000366.1:0-17925 GCA_049646425.1 Phormidesmis sp.
TCGCTAAGTGGGTTAGCAGGCGAACAGCGGTTTCATGGGTGGACTGGGTAGGCTGCCAGCGGGGCAATAGGCAAGGCCAGAACCAGGCATTGAGCGATCGCCCGGGAGATTGGCCCGTTGCTTGACCCACGGCGAGCCGATAGGCCAAGTGGGCGTAGGCAGCCAGATCGTCGGGGAAGACCACCGCAGGTGCTTGGGCGGCGGCAGGATCGGTTCCTGGAATAGCGATCGCACTGAGCTGCTGCAATTTGGCCGCTAGGCTAAGAGAGAGGCTCGTCGAACTTTGGTTGCTGTGGATGGAGCCAACATTGAAATGGCGAATAAACAGCAGTTGGCAGGTTTCGGCAGCGGGCAAGCTGACGGTGTGGAGGGCATCTTCGAGCAGGTTTCGGCCTCGCCAAACCAACGCCTGGCTGGGGGCAGACAGGCGCACCTGATGGACGCGGCGAGTATGGGGGGATGTTTGGCACATCGGGTGTTACCTCACCTAGAAAAAACCGTTACCGTCGAAGAAAATTACCGCCGAAAATTACCGCCGAAAATTACCTGAAGGGCTACTGGAAAAGCTGCCAAGAACGTTGAACGGCGCATTGGCAGATGGGCTTGCGGCCAACGTGACTGACTCAGCTTGGGCCACGTCATCTCGACCGTCATCGAGCGCCTCACTTTCTATGAGGGTGTTGTCAGCATTGAGAAAGCGAACCTGGGTATTGGCGGCCAGTTGAACCGTCGCAGCGACCGTTTGGGTAATCCGGGCAGCGGCGCGATTGGCCGTGAGGTCTTCAACGATGCCTTCGGCGACGACGCGATTGTTGGCCCCGTAGAGAAAGGCACTCATCCCGATATGAACCAAAACAGGATCGATGAGAATACTCACCCGGCCCCCCTTACTGGCAGGGGTCGGCTCAACAATCCGACCCGTAATAATTTGATCGACCGGGGCGGCACTGGCGAGCAAAATGCAGATGCGCACAAGGTCATTAATCAGGGCGATCGCCTCTCTTTGGTTGGCAGACACTCGCAGGTAGAGCCAGTCGGCCACGGACTGCAACTCGCGCCGCACAAGATAGTCAATCTCGCCCCAGCGCGGCAGACTGCTGAAGTTTCGCAGGTTAATTGGGCTGTCGTATTGGCTTAACCGCTCAGCCCACACCAAGCGGATAATGGGGCGAATGTCGCTAAAGCCTGCATAGAGGCATCCCAAGGCGTGGGTAAGATCTTCAAATTCCTTAGCGGCGGCGCGGGAGAGACTGCTACGGGTATGTTTGCCATCGATCAAATCCCCCAGGGTGAGGGCAAGTTTGGCGTGATCGCGTAGCTGCTGCCAGCTCGCCACCGAGAGCTGGGCCGTATCGAGCTGAGCGTTACTCACCCGGTACTGGCTAACTGCCTGCTGCTGGGCGCTGACTGTGCGAGTAATGGCCTGGGCAAAGACGCTGGTTTGGCTCGCGACGCGTTGCAGGGCAGGCATGAAGAACAATTGGGGTTGCCTAGCCGCGAAGGTGGCCTGTTGAATCGCGCCCAGCAGTATTTCAGGGCGATCCAGCCGCTTGAGCAGGCAAGGAACGCGGGGGAGCCAGCTAATGGGCGACTGGCGCAACAGTTCGGTGGCCTCTTGCAGGGCATCGGGCAGCGGCCAGGAGCGGTTAAGACAGGCCGGACGAGCCGGGAAACTCACGCTGGGCAGGAGCCCCCGCACCGGGATATCGGTATCGGGGCCAAGGGTGCGGGGTCGATGGTAGACCAAAAAGGGCACCTGGGTTTCGAGGATCTTTTGCCGCTTTTGGTTGATTTCATCCAGGCGCTGCTGTTCTTCGGCAATCAGGGCGCGGGCCACAGAGACATCGTGGCGGGCTTCAGCGAGGTCGCTGCCGATGACATTCAGGCGACTCTCAGCCTGCTGACGCAGTGTTTGAAGTTGTTTGAGGGTTTGACGAGCGCGGCTGATGACCTGTCGGTAGGCGGCGATGCGACCCTCTGCTAAGCGCAAGGCAGCCACGGTATTGTCGAGAACGCGCACGCTGGAAGAAAAGTATTCGCCTTCATCGGGGGTGTCGGGCAAGTCGCCGGGGTCAGCGGCAATATCGCCAGGTCGCTGCTTGATTTGGCCAAAGGTAGACTCTACGCCACCGGGAACCGGAATGTCTTTGAACAGGTCGGAACTGGCTAGATTGCCAATAACAGAGACTCTCCCGGCCAGGGTGTAATTGCGCGCCTCTGGAGCCGGGGGATCCTGAAGGCGTTCGGCAATGGTGATGCTTTGATTAACTTTTCCTACCAGCGGCGACTGTTGGATAATGGTTTCAGCAGGTTTTTGGAAAAAGAGTACCTGACTGGCCGTGGACTGTGCTTCAATCGCTTTGGCGTCAAGCGTACCACTGGCAATTTTCGCGATGCCGATGGTGCTCGAAAGACCAGGCGTTCTCGCCGTGGAAATAGGTAGTCCAAAGACGCCAGGAACAATCACGGGTTCCACAGTGGAAGCCTCAAAAATAGGTTGTCTTAAAGCCTCATTGAACACTGAGAGACTTCCCGCAACACGACGGCCGGAGCCAGAAGTACTCCTGAGGGCTGAGAGACCTGCAATGGGTTGTTCATTGGCAAAACGAACAACGGGACTCACGACTTCTTCGGCTGGGCGATCAAGCGTAAAAGCACTGCGAACAAAACTAGTCGGGGCCCTGAATCCTCTAGTCTCAGAGGAGACGGGTTGGGTAGAGCTCTCCGCTTTAATTTTCTTGAAGAAGTCACTGAGATCTGATTGGGCGGCAGCGGCGGTGTCTCGCTGGGCGATCGCACCCAGGGTCGGAGAGATAGACAGTCGGCTGGCCTCTTCATTCCCCAGTACAAACTGACGAATGCGGTACATGTCTGTACGCACCTGCAAAAAGCCAAATTCAATTTGGTCATCGGCCTGGTTGGTGAGCGCTTCTATGGCCTGAATGAAGCCTTCGAGTCCTTTGTTATCCAGCGTGGCCAGGGTCGTGTTGTCTTGGGACTGCCGGAAGAGATCGCCCAGGGCATTGGTAAAGGCCGTTCGCACGGTTGTGCCGCTGCTGGCCGCAAGGGCGATCAGGCGATCGCGCTCAGCCACCGTCAAGGCCCCCTGAATCCGCAGCAGTCGTCGGGTGCGATCAGAATCAACGGGTGAATCGTCAGGAATACTGTCCAACAGCGTCGCGAGCTGTTCGTTCTCAGCATCGCTCCCCAGCCGGGCCACACGCACCGCATCGCGATCTAGCGGTGAGTTCTCTCGAAGCTCGATTTTGAGTGTTTCAATCGGCGTCACCACCACTACGCCCGCTTGCTCCTCAATGGCATAGCGATCCTCAAAGGGCGTCAGCCGTTCGTCCGCCGTCAGCCAAAGCCACGGTTCAGGGGACTCGATTTCAGGCGGCGCTAGCACCGTGCCGCCAGCGGGAATCGCCGTGCCGACCCAGACTTGTTCTGAGCCATCGGCAGCCAAACGAGCCGTGTGTCCCCAGGCAGCGCGGCCATTGTAGAGGGTAAATACCATGCCCGTGAGCGTATTGCCAGCAGCCAAACCCACCTCAGTCAGGGGAATTTCTAAGCGCACCCATTCTCCACCGGACGGTCTTTCCCCGAGGCGGCGACGACTGGCCGTGCCCGCGATGCCGCGATTGATCGCGCTGGTGAGCCCGCCCCAGTACGCCCGGTGCTCGCTGTCGTTGCCGAGCTGGAAGGTCAGCATAAGCTCCGTGGGTAGATGGTTGGGGTCTAGGTAGACGTAGGTGAGCAGGCGATCGCCCGCTTGTATGGCCAGGGTTGAGTCCGCACTGGCCACCCTAAAACCATGTTCGTGGAGACCTCGGGCGATCGCACTCTGGTGAGCACTGGGGCTGGCAAAGGGCTCGTCGGGGTTGGCCTTTTCGCTGCTTTCGAGCTGGTTGGGGTCGGGGTCAGGGAATTTTAGCGGCTCTCCGGCAATTGCTGTGTGAAGCACACTGGCGCGATCGCGTACCAGCTGACGGCGGTGGAGATCCTCAGCCCGCTGGTTCACAAAGCGGGTGAGGGTGGCGTTAAATTCAGAATCAATGATCTCGACCTTGAGCAAATCGGGGTCATAGAGCTTTTGGGGCACAGGGACCAGCAGCTTGACCTGACTAGAGGCATCATTACTGATCGTGTCATAGGGCAGCAGGGAGGCACTTTCACGGAAGACCAAATCAAGCTGTTCTTCCGGAATGGGTGCGGCTTCTACCCGATAGCCCGTCGGGAAAAATAGCTGACGACGAGCCCCCGGCAGGACGGATCCATCAGCGGGTAAGGCCAAGTTTTCGATCAGATAGTTAGGCAACCCGCCCACGGGGGGGAGCCAGGCAAAATAATCGGCCAGCGTCTCCGCTGGAATTTGGCTGAGATCGAGTTCGCCCAGCTGTTCGGCAAACTGTTCAATACGAGCCTGCCATAGGAAGGGATTGCCCGCTCGCGAGACTGGAATGGGTCGGTGACGAGCCCGCCCGCCCTGACGTACCACCGCATAGCGATCGCTAAACAACACCCGCCAGTTAGCATCAAAGCCCAGCAGCGCAATCGGCACGCCTAGCTCACCCCAGGGCATGGTTTCCATGAGCTCGCGGCGGAAAATGGCATAGGCCAACTGGCTGCGCCAACGGTTCACCCCGGCAGCATCGGTGGGCGGTGTCTCCAGCACGGGTAAGGCTAGCCATTCCGTCGGCCAAGTGTAGAAAATTAGCCTGGCCCCATCAATCAGCTGACGATTGGCAAAAGCCAGACCCGCTACATCGACCGTACAAGGATCGCTGCTGGATTCGGCCCCGCTGCTTTCCGTGGTGATCGGTTGCAGTAAGACAACACCTGCTGATGGAATCGTTCTACCGGCCTCCACCAAGACTTGCAGTGAGTCGCCCAACCGTCTGGGTTCTAAGGGATTATTGCCATCGCCCAGGCTAGTGTCTGCTCCCGAGAGGACTTCCGGCGGGGCATAGACGGGCAGATCGCCTAGCCTCACCTCACGGCCAGCGGGCAGGCGAAGTTCTTCCCCTTGAAGGCTCAGGCCGATCCCGGCTGCGATCGCCAGCTGATCGTTAAAGGTTCTGTCGGTATCGGGATCAATCGGGATGGGGCGGCGGGCGATCGCCGCCTCTAGACCTTCGACCACGCCCGCTGACCGCTGCTGCCCCAGCAGCGCCAAATGGGTGCTGCGGTAGGTCTGCTCAAGCTGAAGGTTGCGGTGGCTAAGGGCACGGCCCGTGAATAGGTTTAGCCGCCGTCTGCCGAAATTTTGGCGGTCCTCAGGCGGCGGGCTCACCGCCACCACATGTTCATTGGGTAGGGAATCGGTGATCTTTTTGATAATGGTCATTGGACACCCTCCAAACGATTGCGAATTAGGGAACTAACAGCGGCGGTATCGCCACCAGTCGCCAGGGTTGTAAGCTCGCGACCAAAGCGCGTGAGTTCTGCCGAAGACAGGGTACGGGCCACGCGATCCAGGGCAATGGCCTCACCCGAGGCGGCCAGGGCAGAGACCACCGCTTCGCTGTCTCGAATTGCCGGGGCCACGGCTTCCAGTCGACTCAGCCCTTCGCCCAAACGCGGATCGCCAAAGCGTTCGGCTACGCCGAGCACGGTAGCGCGGTCGATGGGGCGGGCTGAGTCAGCGGGCGTATCGGCGTCAGCGGGCGCATTTTCTAACTCGCTCAGGGCGCTACGCAGCAGCAGATCGGAGCGGTTAATTTGTGGGGCGGACAGCAGCGAAACCACATCGGCGCGGCCAATGGCGCTGGTGCGCAGGTCGCTGAAGCGCTCGCCCAGGTTGAGGCTATCCAGGCGGTCGGTGAGGTTGGACTCTACGCTGGCATCGTCGCTGGCCAGGGGGACGACAGTGCCGACAATATCGGCCTGGTAGGGAATGTTGCGCTGACGGATATACCAAAGCTCGGGGGCATTCGCCACGGCGTTGCGCCACAGGCTATCAACGGGGTCTGGCGTGGGTGCTATTGGCAAGATAAAGCGGTTGAGCCGGGCCAGCTTTTCGAGGGGTTTGCGCTTGGCAATCAGGCCAGGGGCCGCGAGCGTGAGCGATCGCCGCATCGGTTGAAAGGCAGGTCGAAATACCGGCTGAAAGATAGGCGATGGGGTGGGCGGTCTCTCTTGTGCAGCGGCTAAGGCTTGATTGAAGGTGATTAGCTGCTGTCGGGTCAGCGGAATGACCATTAAGAGCGCGAGGGTTTCGAGGTCTTCCAGGTGCTCTCGCAGATCGATGGGTGGCAGGGCCAGGGAGTCTTCCACCAGGGCGGCGATTTCGTCGGTGGGGGCCACGGTGAGTTCGACGGTGACCTCTGAGGGAAAGTAGCGCTGGCTGAAGTCGGCCTCGTTGAGGGCTGCTTTGGGCACGCGACCGGCAGCGGGCAGCGTGTCAAAGTAGCTGGCAGCAGAAAAGCCAGCGCTGGCAGTGGCCTCAACCTCACGCAGCTGCTGGTCGTATTGCAACAGGTGGGCGGAGCGCAGGGCTCTGGGGACGGTGTTGAGCCCCAGGGTGCCGTTGGCGGTGCTGCCCAAATCGCGGCGTACCAGGAAGTTATCGATCCACTGCACCGTGCCCCGATCAAGGGCGACCATGGCCAGGGGCAACAGATTCACCGGCAGTTTGGGAACGGTTTCTTCAACAAAAATGTCACGGGCGATTTGCGATCGCGCGCTTCGTCCCCCCAAGCTGCCGTAGCGAGCCAGGGTAATGGCCGTAGCTTCGACGATTTCACCGTTTTGCGCCGTGATGCCACCGCTGCCGGTGCTGCTCGTCGGGTAGCTGGCAATGGGCGAGGCGCTGTACTCTACAAGGCGCAGCCCGAGAATGAAAACGCCGGTTTGCGATCGCGCTGGGTCTTGGATGCGGTCGCCCACCCCAAAGGCCGCATCCAGGGTTTCAATCCGGGCCGTATTGGCCAAATTAAGCGTCAGATCCGCGTCGAGAACGACTGATTCGCCGCTGGGGGTGACGCCACAACCCGCTGCGATCATCACCTGAAATGCGGTCGCACCTTCCCCACTGGGGAGAGAGACCTCTAAACCCTGGACAACGCCAAAGCCGCTCAATCGGGTGAGCGTCGCTTGACGACCCAAAAAGTAAGTTTGCTCAGCGGTGAGATCCGCCGCCGTCAAAAAGCGGCCATCAAAGTACAGCGGGCGGCGGCGCTCGGTGACAAAAACGGTGCCAGTCCCTTGCAAATCAGCAAATTCAGCGGCATCGATGAATTCTCGGGCGGGTTGGGTGGTCATGGGGGACTCCTTTTTGACTAGGTGCTAGTGACTAAGGCGTTACAAGGGCTATCCAGCGGGCGATCGCTGAGTTGGGATACCTGAAACTGCGGCTATAGTTATCGATCTGGACGGATAGGGGCGTCCCGGTGTCCTCGTCTTCGGGTGTGATCAGCAAGCGGGCGAGGAAAACAGCGGTGGTGTCTTGGCCAGCAGCATGCTCGGCCCTGGGGTCTGGGCGGTTTTGTTCATCCCAGTCGGCGGTGGTTTCTCCCCAGGTGTCGAAAATTGCGGTTTGAAGTTCGGTGAGCGTTGTGGCCTCGGTCCAGGGATGGCGGGGCAGTTCGCTCGGCAAGTCGGCGGTGGCTTCGGGCCGCAGCACCAGGGTGAGTTCGTAGCTGTCCCGCAAACGGGCGGTGACATTGGCATTGGTGGCGTCCAAGGGGCCAGCCGCAAAAGCCGGGGTACGCCCGCCTGCTTCGCAAACGGTAAAGCGAATAAAGACATCGGCAACGATGCCGGAATTGGCTGCGCTGACGGTGATGGCATCGGGGGAGTCAGCCTGGCTGATCAGCCTGTCGGCGGCGGCGGCTTGGGGATGGGTGGCCTGCGCGATCTGTTCGGCGGGCTGCTCATCTAGCCAGGGTTGCAGTCGCAGGCAGGCTACGCCGGAGACTTCAATTTGGCGGCCCAGCCGGTCGATGGCCAGGCCCGGATGGACTAAAATTCGGGCTTCGCGGCCATCGGGGTAGAGCCTGCCGGGGTCAGCAGGATCGTCGGGATTGACGGGGTCTGCCGGGTCGCGATCGCCCGGCTCCAGCGCGGATTGAAACAGCACCCTCAGACCAGAGGCCGTGCCTGAACCGTGGAGGTAGGCAAGCGATCGCGCCAACCGCCCGCGATGGTAAAGCTGCTCAGCGGCCAAATCCGGCGCATCCAACAGCACCCCAGGGGCGTAAAACACCCGGTCTGGCTGGACTCTTTCCGCAGAGCCTGGTCCCGCTGATAGGGGATCAAAAGTAGTAGACATTAAAGCGTATCTCCCTCCAAAATGTGTTGACCTAGCCCCTACCGGGATTGAGCCCGCCGAGACTTGGGCCGTTAATCTCGGGCAACCTAACCTCAGGCGGTCTAATCTCAGGCACTCTCGGATCAGCTCCATCCGCACCGCGCTGACGAATTTGGACGAGCTGCACATCCTGGCGGCTTTCATTCCCGGCCTCATCTATCACCGTCAGGGCAAAGCGATAGGTGCCTGGCAGCAAGCCCGGATCAACGTCAATCCTGGGTTCTCGGGTTTCGATAGGTCTGCGAAGTTCAAAAGTAGCCATGATTGAGTCCCTGCCAAAGGTCATCCGCCAAAAAGTATTCACTAGCCGTCGTTGTTTGGATTGATGACCGGGACAACGGGTGTTATGACCGGTGTCACTGGCCTATCGATGACCGGCCTATCGATGATGACCGGGCCATTGGGCCTTTCCGGTGCGTCTACCAGTTCCCAGCGATACCGCACAATGCGACCGCCGACATCGGTTGAGCGCTCGCCCGAGAGCGTAAAGCTCGCCCGAAAGTTCACACTGCTAGGCGCGTCGAGAACCGCCGTGGGCCGTTCGTTGTCGCTAATAATCACATCGACTTCATCGGGCACAGACTCATTGCCTGCATCGTCGGTCACCACCAGGCGGAAGCGCAGCCGCCCTACGGGAAATGGAGTTTGCGGATTAACGGTCACCTCAACAGTGGGTTCAACCGTTTCAACGGGTTGATTCGGACGAAATTCAGCCATGGTTTTTTCCTCGAAAATTGAGTGGTTAGGGGGCGGGAAAGTTGTTGTTTATCCGCCGGGATCGTCCTCTAAGGTCCATCGATAACGATTGATGCGCCGCCCAGCAAACGCTTGGGAGTTACGGCCATCGAGGATAAATGACTCCCCAACCAGGGGCGAACTGTCCACCTCAGCCCGCGCTAAGGGGTAGCGCAAATCGCCATTGAAGCTACCGGTGAGCCGAGGATCCAGGCTGGCTGGCTGCTGGAGAACATCATGAACGCTAAGGTGGGAGCGATCAAGCGTCACCGTTTGCCGGGGCGGTTCGGGGCTGAGGTAGGTATCTAAACCCACCAGTGCGGAGAGCGTGACTAGGAAAGGAGCCGTGGTGGTGACGACACGGGTGAGTATGTGAGCCGGTGATTCAAGCTCGGCGATGCGGCGAATCAGGCCCAAATCTTGAGGTGTGACTTCGTTGTGGACGTAAATGGTGACCCGGTAGGCCAGACGATCAAAGAAGTTGGCCACGGCGGCCTGATCCTGGAGATTATCCAAGGGCAAATCCGCCTGGAACAGGGCCAAAAACTCTCGCTGGGCCTCATCGCCGAGCACCAGCGTATCGCCCACAAAAGAATTGCCGCTGACAGAGAGTCCAGCGGTGAGCAGATTGGTCGTATCGGCCAAATCTGCACCGAGGATGGTGGCAAAGGTGCGCCGCAGGCGAAAGTCTTCTAGCACGACAATCTCTCCCCCTTGCACGCCGCCATCGCTAGCAATATCGAGGGCCTGCTTGAGGCCGTTGAGGGTGCCGCGCTGGCGGTGGATCTGGGGGGCAGCCTGCAGTAATCGGCGACGGCGTGCCACCGGATAGCCCGGCTCGAAGGTGACCCCGACCCAGCTACCGAGCCAGTCAAGAGACTCCGCCGGGACGGTGCGGGCGTCGGTGAGCAAATCGGCGCGGCCAATGCGATCTTCTAGAGGAGTGAGAATGCCTTCAAAGTTATCGAGGAATCGCTCTAAAAAGTCTGCTGGGGTGCTGGTGCCAGGTTCGTCGGCATCGGGGCCAAAGCGCGATTCTTGGTACAGCGCAGGCAGGTACTGGTTGAGATAGGAGAAGCGGGAGGCATAGGCCCTGAGGGCTGCGATTTCTGGCGTGTTGTGGCCATCGCCTTTGAGTTCTAAGCGCACCCAAAGGTAGCGACCTTGGAGCGATCGCACCTGTCGCCCGGCACGTTGAATCAACGCGGTAAACAGCCCCTGCTGATTCTGTTGAATGGGGCAACCGAGCAAACCACTGTGGTAGGGGATTTCTGAGGCTTGCGAAACCCAAGCACCCAAGGGAATTTGCCGGTCAAAAGGCGGATCGTCCGCCCTTAAAACACCGGGTGCAAACCGCTGGCCAAAGCGATGCTCATACCAGTCTGACTCTTGCAGCTCATCGAGATCAGAGCGTTGATTGGTCGCTGCGAGAAATACCCGAATCCCGCTTTTGGGGGGAATCACCGCCTCCAGATACAGCCGGTGCCAGACGGTTTGAACGTTGTGGCTGTCCAGGAACTGGGGCGCGGTGGTGCCGCTGGGGGCAAAGGCACGGGTCGATAGCGGATAAAGGGGGTTGGGCCCGTCAGCTGTGGGATAGGTCGGCGGCTGGGTGATGCCATTGAAGAAGTGACCACCGCTGTACTGACGGAGGGGATAGAAGTCACCAGAGGGGCGCAGGACAGTGGCCACTTCTGTTGTTTCTGATTCGATATTCTCTGCCAGATCGGTGGTTTTAGCGACCGATTCTGGCAGCGTATAAACCACAGATTCGCGGGTAAGTCCCGTTAGCAAGAGGGCCACGCAGCGATCAGATAGCCACTTGATGCTGAAGGGATGCTGAGATCCTTCTAGGATCAATGGGCGCTGCCAGCCGTCCTTTTGCCACAGGCGTAGGCGGGCGGCTTCGCCGGGAACCCAGCTCAGGAGGGCCAGTTGTCCCTGAGGATGGGTGGCGATCGCGACCCCAATTTCGCCCTCTACACCCACATCTCCAGACCACAGCCGCTGCGATCGCGGCGGATTCGGATTTTCTTCACAGGGGCGGAACGTGTCGGCGGTGTAAGCCTGTTGAGCCTGAGTCGGCAGCGGTTCGCCTTGAATCCGCACCAGCTGTCGAGGACTGCTCGGCGAGATCGGATCGATGGGGCCATGTCGGTCGAGCGCCCAAACGCCGCCGTCAGGATGGGCCGCCAGTCGCCAGGGCACAAAGCCATTGGGCAGGGGTACTGAGAAGGGTAGCCAGCGATCGCGCCGATCCACCATCACGACCTGACCCGTGTTTTCGCCAGGATTATGCAAGGCGACATACAAATTGCCGTCATAGCCCATGGTCAAGTCCGTGGGTTGATGGGCGGCGGGGGGGAGGTAGATGCCCACTTCGTCCGCTTCATCACTGCCTGCTTCATCACTGCCTGCTTCGTCACTGCCTGCTTCATTACTATCGGCGGAGAAGGCCCCCGTCGCCACGACGCGATTGGTGCTGATATCCCAGCGGGCCGTGGTGCCAAAGGCATCTTGGGCCTGGGGCACCTCGTTTAACAACCGCAGGGCCGCCGCAATGGCAGTGGCTTGGAGATTAATAAAGAGTTCGAAGCGATCATCGGTGACGGCCTGAATCTCACCAGAGCTAATGTCAAGGGTGCCGCTAGGGAACGTGAGGCGACCTCGCATCCCCGGCTGAAAACCCTGACCGCTAAACGCTAGACGCTGGAAGATCGGCGTATCTGGGGCGGTGATGCCCTCCAGACCCGAAATTTCGAAGGGTGGCGCAACCGCTGGCAGCACGGTGAAGTGGTAGGGCGCACTCTGGCGACCGTCGGCTAAGGTCAGGCGCAACGACCAGGCTCCCGGTTGATTGAGAATCAACGGCAGAGTGAGGGTGGGCCGGTTCTCAGGTGAGGTTTCAGGCGCTATGGCTGTAAGCGCGGCACTGCGGGTGGTGTAGCGTCCGTCTGGAAAGCCCAACGTGACGGTAGCGCGGGTGGCGATCCGCAGGTCAAGGACTTGCAAAATGAGGTCAGTGGGTGTCTCGCTGGCCCTCGGCGTGGCGGGAAAAACCCCGGTGATTGTCAGCGCGCCACCTGCGGGTGGCTGAGCTGTAAAGGTAAAGGGCTGGCTGCGTACGGGCTCAGTCCCCCCCTCGGCCTCCTCTCCGGGCAGGGTCAGTTCCAGGCTCCAGCGGTTTGGCCACAGGGGTAACCGTCGCTGACTAGCCAGGCGCAGTCGGCGGCGATCGCGGTCGTAGCTCACCCCCGGTGGATCGCCCTGGGCTGTCCAGTGGCCCGGCTCAGAGAGCATCCAGAACTTTTGGCCGTTTGCATCTGCCATTAGCACACCTCCACGACAACTGGGACACCGACACCCAAATCGTCCCCGGTGGCCGGTGGCAAGCCAGAGAGATTGACCGGGGTGGGGCCTTCGGCCACGACCACCGCCAGCAGTTCGGGCAGTTCCCAGTCGGCCAGGGGGATGTCTACATTGTTGGGCTGGCTATGATTTTCCACCCGAGTCCAACCGCCGTCCGATAATTGGCTAAAGAGAATGACCCGGTCAACGGCGCGAACGCCTTCTACGCGGGCGACGATAGTTTCGAGTTCGCGATCGCGCACGGGCTTCCCGAGCCGCCAACCCTGCCCTGAGAGATCGCCGGGAATCAGAGGCCAGAGAAATTCAAAAAGGGCCGTGCGAATGTCGAGCAGCACGCTGTCTCGGTTAAAGCCATCTAGCAGCTCGACCCCCACGCTCAGCCCCAGCGGGCGGTACTGAGCGCCGATAACGTATAGCTCGGTGCCCAGAGGTCTGCGGCTGTCGAGGTAGGCATGCACCGCTTCTAAAAAGGGCCGGTCGGGGCGCGGGTCAGGTGGGGTCGCACTGCCTTTAAATGGCAGCACCATCACCGATACCACGCCCGGAATTTCATCGGCGGTGAGGCGACCGGCCTGGGGCACACGATGGGGGTGGAAGCGGGGCAAAATTTCGACCCGGCCCACGCGAACGCCGGGGGTATCGGCGGCGAGCTGGCGATAGTCACTGCTGGTGACAGCGCGATCGCGGTGGCGCAATACAGCTGGAATCCGCTGTTCAGCGGTGGCTAAGTCCTCCGCATTTTCCCCGCCCTGGGTGGGCAGGGGCTGCTGCACTTTGAGCTTACTCACCGGCGTGCCCCGCAGATCCTGGGCCGAAATTTCACTGAGGGTACCCGCCGGTAAGTTGCCAGCCGCCCCGCCCCCGGCCCGGAGCTGAGCGACCCGTACCCGCTGACCAGTGGGCAGTAGCTGGCCGCGCAGGCCATCGCCAAAACGGACGACGCCCGCTTCACTATCGAGCTGATACACCTTGTCATCGCGACCGGCTAAGGACAGATCCTCAATCGCCTGCCAGGGGCGATAGCCCCGGTCGGGCTCATCGACTTCCACCACCAGGCTCTCGGGGGCAACGGACTGAGCGGGCAGGGCAAATTCCAGATTGGCGCTGCCGTCACTGACCCCAATCACGCGATCGCGCAGGGTCTGCCGCTGGTCAATTTCCACGGCGTTAATGCCCACCCAGCTGAGTTCAAAGTTGTTCATGGGGGCGGTGGGCCGCAGCCGAATCCAGGTGACCAGCCGGGCAGCGGTTTCGGGGTCATCCAAGCGGGGCGGGCGATCGCCGGTCCCCGCCAGGGGGGCGGACTGGACATCGTTACTGAGGGCACCAATGAAGGCTGGGGCAGGCAGCGCCAAGCGGAAAACCCCTGGGCGGATCAGGCCGCCTGTGGAATCAGTGACTTCCCTCAGCGGCAGGTATTCGGGCTGATCGTTCACTTCACGGCCCGTACTCATTTCCCAAGTGAACGGCAGCCGCGCCCTTGGTCCAATTTCCAGAGCCTCCGGGCCAAAGAACCGATCAGGCACATCTATGAGCGGCACCGCGCCCACATTGATCAGCGGCGAGCGTCCCCCTTCATCGGTGCGGCCAAGGGCAGCCCGAACAGCATCCACCCGTTCGGGCAGAGGGGCCAACAAGGCCAACCACAGGCATCGATCCACGGCTGCCGCGATCAGGTCAAAGCCTTCGGCTTGCCCCTGAGCGAAAACGGGAGTGGTCACATAGGGCGTAGCGCCAGCTGCGGGCAGGCCATAGATTTGGCTGAGGGCTGCCTGGACGCCACCGGAAAACGCACTGGCTTCATCGTCTGTGAGCTGACGCTTATAAAAGGCTTCAGCAGTGACGGGGAGCACGGTGATTTCGCTTTGGGTTTCAAAGGGCATCGGGCCTTTGAGGGTGGCGTAGGGCTGCAAAGAAACAGCGCTGGCAAGGGCGTCATCTCGGCTAATGCTGACGATGCCCTGCGCCGGGATGGCGGGCCTCAAGCCAATGCCCAGCAGTCGTAAAAAAGCCAGCCGCTGGCGCTCGGGAATCAGGTTGGCCCGGTAGAGCAGGGTATCGGCTAGCCAGGCAAACAGCTCAATCATCGTCCGGCCCGGATCGCCCAGGCGCGGTGACCATTCAGGGGTATGGGCACTGACGCGGTCGAGCAGTTCATCGACCAGGTCGACAAAGGCACGATCGTCTAAAGCAGGAGGGCGAATGGGCATGACTTATCCCTCCAGCTCCATCGTCAGACCCAGCTGCTGGGCGAGGCCGCTGCGCTTGATCTGGTAGACAATTTCGATGCGGATATGGGTGGGTTTCTCAGGTACTTCTTCTACCGCCACCCGATGCAGCAGAATTCTGGGCTCCCACTGTTGTAGCGCCGCTGCGATCGCCGATTGAATTCGCCGTCGCGTCACCAGGGTATTGGGCTGCTGCAAAAAGTTTTCTAAGCCGCCGCCAAAGCCGGGTCGCATCAGCTGCTCGCCGGGCCGGGTGCGCAAAATCACTTCAATCAGCTGACGAATACTTTGGGGCAAGCTGGGGTAGTGCAGCTGTCCCTGGTCGTCGGGCAGAGGCAGGAGGGGCCAGCCCGTGGGAATCAGCGCCGGATTCGTCGCGGCGGCATTGTTAGGGCTGTTGAGGATACGAGCAGTCATGGCGTGTTGCCTCCCTGGGACGGCTGCGACACCGGAATCGGAACGCAGATTTTAATAAAGGGCAGCCACTGAAAAACAAAATTGAGCAGCTGAAGAAAGATATTGAGCACGATAAAGGCGCAGATCGTGATGATCGGAATGTTGAACCCACAAATCCAGTCGAGGGCGGGGCTACCGCCGCTAGGCTTTTTGCCGTCTAGCAAGTCTTTCAAGGTCATGCCGTCAATGGCGTTAAACAGTCCCGCTGGGACAGCAAAGGTCACATTGGGAGAAAGCTGACTGAAATCCTCACCGATCAGATCGGGGAGGGCCACCTGCACCGGGGGCACGGGAGAGTTTTCATACCAGCGGCGAATGGTAAAGGGCGGGCTGTTGTCACTCCACCAGAGTTTAGGCGGGCAGCCATCGTCAGACTTCACTCGAACGAAGGCCCGCAGCGAATATTCGCGGTCGAGTTCGTCAAAGCGGTTAAGTTGGGGAATGGCCACTTTGATTCGCCGGTCGAGGATGGCTTTCACACGATTGGCAATACCATTGCCAATCGCGCTGTTGATCGCGCCCCAGGCAGCGGGCAAATAGGGAATCGTGCCTTCTGTGCTGAACTGTTGAGCCGCTGCTTTCAGCGCATTACCCGCCGGGCGAGCCGTGTTGCCCTCAAACACGCTGAACTGATTGAGGCTGTTGAGCAGTGCCTGACTTGTGGGCAAATTTTTGAGCAGTTCAAATTCGTCACTGAGCTGACGCAAAATCTCTTTATAGGCCCGATCCCTTTTTTCTGCGAGCGTCCCGTCTTCCGATTCAAATTCTTCAGTCTCTCCGGGCCTTTGGAGACGACGACTCTGGTCTAGGGGATTGATATCGGCTGCAGGCGTTTGGGCTAAAAACGTGGGCAAATGACTTTTCACAAAGTCCAAATCAAAGGCAGACTCAACGTTTTCGGCTTCGCTTAGCTCTCGACTGGTCGAGGGTACCAGGGCATAGAGGACGGTTTTACCCAGGGCCTGGCAAACCTCTGGCGGCGCAACAAAAAGAGGATTCACCTGTTCGGAATAGGTGTTCTCCACCGCTTGCATGACGGAGAGCTGACGGTCGAGTTCGGGGCGTCCGGTGGTGAGCCGCAGGCTACTCACGACGCGACTCGCGCCGACGAGCTGCACAGCCGGTGCAGCTCGTCGCTGAGGATCGGGATCCCGGTTCAAGGCGTCATTGGAGGAGAGAGGAATCCAGCCACGCAGCTTAGCCATGCTGTTGTTTGAGATGCCCGCCAGGGTGCGCCAGCCTTCTTGTTCTCGGCTCGCCAGCGCATAGCGCCGCATGACCAATCCAGCACTGTCAATTTTGAGCGGATTGAGACGGGGTTGAAAGGCGTCTACGTCAGCCTCGTAGGGATCGCACACCGCTTCTAACAACACGACGTGGAAGACTCGGTGCACGGGCTGAAAGAACCGCCAGGGCTGATCGAACTGGGTGACCAGCGTATTGGAGATCGCCCCCAACCCCGGTTTGAGTAAATCCGCTAACACCCCTGCGATCGGATCGTCATCCATCCGTCTTAAGACGGTGGGTGCATGCCCCGTCAGGCCAATCTCTGGCGCGCGCAAACCGCGCAGTCGAACATGATCTACCATACGTTTCCAGCTCCTGGGGTGTAGGTCGAGGCGATCACGGTAGTGGCTTGCAGCACATCACATTTGACGATGCCTGAGAAGTTGGACAAAGCGGCATTCACCGTCACCTGTCCGGCGCTGACTTCAACCTGGCTCGCGCTCACCGATACCTTACTAGGGGTCTGCACCGACACGCCTTGGCTGTCGACGGTAATGGTGGTTCCCGCCGCGATAAATTCAATCGTGCCGCCGCCAGTATCTTTGAGCTCGCCGCTGACCCCGCCGGGGGTGGTAAAAGAGATCGTCGGCTCACTCTCTTCTACAATCGCAATGCGGGTGCCGGCCTCGCCCACAATGCTCCAGCGATCAATGCGATCACCCCCAATTGTCTCAGGGGGAGTCGCCGATCCGTGCCACAGGCCACCGACCACAATCGGAAAGCGCGAATCGCCTTGAAGAAAGTTAATCAGCACTTCATCGCCCACCGTCGGCAACAGAAACGCGCCCCGATTGTTCCCGGCGAAAGACACCGCTACCCGCGCCCACACTGGCCCATCTTGATCCATTACGCCATCGGCATGGAGAGAAACCACCTGCACCCGACCCAAGTTTTCAGGGTCTTGCACAGAGACCACCTCAGCGAGATAACACCCTTGGGTGCGACCCGGCGTGGGTACTTCGTATAAACAGTTTGCTGTCATTTCACTCTCTCCCCTAGCGGCCAAAATAGGCACATTCAGCTTCAAAGTCGGTCTCGTAGCCTCGGGCCACATCAAAGCGGTGACAGGTACGCACCACGTAATAGGTGTTGTCAAAGCGATCGCCCAAACCCGTGAGTTTGGCATGGGTGCCGACCCGGATGGCAGGATTCCCTTCCGCTGTTCCACAAACGGTGACAAAGCGCCTGGCTCGGTCGTCGAATGCGGCAGCCGCCAAGGCGGTGGCTTCGGCATCGGTAGGGGCCATCAGGTGACTAATGTGATGGTGCCGCTCACCGAGAGTGCGCCGCAAAAACGCTGCCCCGGTTTGCCCCCGGCCTGGCCCCAGCGCGTCCCCTCGGCTGCTGCCAGAAGTCCGCTGTCCTTGAAGTGGATTCCATCCGGTGAGGGTGACTTCATTCACCTGATCGGCCAAATCTGCCAGCAGTTTGGCTTTCCGTAGCTGAGAGTGCAGGGCCAGCTCCACTTCCCCCCGACGCACATCGCCCCGAGGAGAGACGTGGAGTTCGCCGCCCACCACCTGTACATCGGCGTCATAG
>JBARVU010000367.1:0-1837 GCA_049646425.1 Phormidesmis sp.
CATTTAAACATCCATAACATAGCCCCGAGCGATTCAGGTGGGCTCAGGGCTAGAAGTTTATTGATCTCTGGGGCCAGTCAGCGTCAGTAGCGTTCGACGCTGGAGCTGAAGATAGGCTCTACGCGGATAGCGGCGACGCGGCAGGGACGGATGACCATGTATTCGCCCGGATTAATCTTAGGAATCGGCACGTTGATGAACTCTTCGGAGGTGGCCTTGGGCATGAGTTTGTCGCTGTACCATTTTTGAAAGTCTTGGATAGTGGTGAAGCGCACTTCTTCTTTGTGTCCACCGTCAAAAGCGATGTGGACGACGTATTCGCTGGGAGTTCTCGGCATTTTACAATCTGGGTTTTCAGATGAGCGCAATTAGTATTGGTTGATGGGTGCCGAAACTCTCACGTCAGCCAAAGAACTTGATGTTTATTGAAGATTGAAGCGCTGTAATCGCTCCTGCAATACCTGGGGCAGCTCCTTGTGAAGCTCAGACTTTTTGGTGAAGCTAACGCGGTTTCGGGTGGGCGTATCGAAGGGGAATTGACCGGGCAGGTCTGAGCGTTCCATCTGAGCCAAAATGATTTGCTCGGGGCGTTTACTCTGTAGGGCATACCCCATTTCGACGCAAACTTTGGGGCTGGGAATGAGCTGAGGCGGGGTGCCGTCAATACCCAAAATGGGGGTGCCGTCGGCAATGAAGAGAATTGAGCGCCGAATTTGCCGCATCAGACCGCTGTTCATCCGCACTGGCCCCTGGCTGAGCCGGTGAGACTCCACCAGTTCAAGCGGCAGTCTGGACTTACTGTTGAACTTTTTGATAAAGGCTTCTAGCTCTTCGCGCAGCAGGTCGCTGGAGTCGGTGTATTCAGTTTGGTAGCAGAGGAAAATAGTCGGGTCTAGGTTAGCCAGGGAGTCTTGCTTGGCAAAGTAGATTTCGTGGCTGATCAGGTCGATGTTGGCGATCGCATAGGTACCACTGCCTTCAATGTAAAATTCGACGCGATCGCCTTCCAAATAGCGCTGAAACCATTCAGCCTGCTTCACTTCCTCAATATCTTCTAAAAAGTCAGCGCGTAGAGCCGACTTCAGCAGGCTATTTTTGGCTAGCCGCAAATCGTGAGGCCGCTTTTCCAGCTCGCGAATGGGTTCGTAGTCGCCGAGATACCAAGCCTTGAGCGCAATAATAGCCATTGAGAGGGCTCTTCCTTTTTATCTTTGCCTCTTACTCTAAATTATTCGCTGCTATTCAGGGCGTTTGACAAGCAAAAGTAATACATTTGTTCTATTTTGATTAGCGGTAGAGTGCAGTGAGTGATTGCAAGGAGCAGGTATGGCAGGGGTAGTGGCGGCGGGGCACAGCAAGACGGCTGAGGCGGGGCAGAAAATTTTGCAGGCAGGGGGAAATGCCTTTGATGCGGCGATCGCAGCCATGCTAGCGACCTGTGTAGTTGAGCCGACGTTGGCCTCGCTGGGGGGCGGCGGTTTTTTGCTCGCTCATCAGGCAGGGACGGCAGGTGGTAAGAATACGCTGTTCGATTTTTTCACACAGACACCCGGCAGCCGGGCAGAGGGCTATCAGCCAGATTTTTACCCAATTGAGGCTGACTTCGGCGATTCGGTACAGGAGTTTCATATTGGTCTGGGGTCGATGGCGGTGCCAGGGATGCTGGCGGGGGTGCTGACGGTGCACGGGCAGCTGGGCCGGCTGCCGCTGAGTGTGGTGGCAGAACCCGCAGTTGCCTATGCGCGTGACGGGGTCGAAGTCAGTGAGTTTCAGGGCTATTGCTATCAGCTGCTCGACCCGATTTTGATGGCGACGCCGGGAGCGAGAGATATTTACG
>JBARVU010000368.1:0-1683 GCA_049646425.1 Phormidesmis sp.
GTACTGTGTGGCTCGCAACACCACCGCAGAGCAACAGGCTCACTACCGGGCCGAAGCCTCCAAGTTTGAAAATATCACCCTGCGTAAGCAAGAAGAGGGAATTCGTCACGACCAGGATACGCAGCTAAGAGTTATTTTCGATCAGGCAGCGGTCGGTATGGCGCGGCTAGACCTCGACGGCTACTGGATTCAGGTGAATCAGCGGCTGTGCGACATGCTGGGCTATACCATGCCCGAGCTATTGACCCAAACTTTTGCAGCGATCGCTCATCCAGACGATGCCGCTATGGATGTGGTGAGTGATCGGCGGCTAATCAGCGGTGAGGTTCCTCAAGTCAGCCTTGAAAAGCGTTGCCTGACTCAGCAGGGTGAGGTGGTATGGACCTATGTGACGGCTTCTACCATACAGGATACGCAAGGTAATCTACTTTATTTCATCGTCACTATTCAAGACGTCACTGCGCGGAAGCAGGCTAACCTGGCGCTTCAGTCAAAAACTGAAGACTTGATGAGGGCCAACCTGATGCTGACTAACGCCTTGGAGATGCTAGAGCAGCGCAATCAAGAGCTCGATCAGTTTGCCTATGTAACGTCTCATGACCTGAAAGCACCGCTGCGGGCGATCGCCAACCTCGCTACCTGGATTGAAGAAGATCTGGGCAACAGCCTGCCGGACGAAAACAGAGAGCAGTTTGAGCTTCTCAAGAGCCGGGTGCACCGGATGGAAGGGCTGATCAACGGGCTGCTGGAATATTCGCGTATTGGCCGCACCCGTCAAGTCACCGAAGCAGTCGATGTGGGCGCGCTAATCGAAGAGATTGCGGACTCTCTGTCACCATTGGGGGCGTTCACAGTTGAGACCACGTCAGCCATGCCCATCCTGTCGGCCAAGCGAGTCCTGCTGTCTCAAGTACTCTCGAATCTGATTACCAATGCGATCAAACACCATCACCGGTCAGATGGCCGAGTGCAGGTGTCGGCCCGCGATCTGGGCAGCTTTTATGAATTTTCTGTGGCCGATGATGGCCCCGGCATCGACCCTGCCTACCACCGCAAGATTTTTACTATTTTTCAAACCCTCCAGCCGCGTGATGACCTAGAAAGCACCGGCATCGGGCTCTCGCTCGTGAAAAAAACAGTCACCGCTGAAGGGGGCAATATCACGCTAGAGTCAGCGGTTGGCAAAGGCGCTATCTTTCGCTTTACCTGGCCCAAGAACCCGCGCGCAGATAATTAGGCAAACGGGCAAACGAAATCGTAGACGCACCTCCTATCAGGATCCTTATGCCATTATCCTTATGCCATTATGCGGAGGGAAAGGTCACCTCTTTTGCCTACTATTTGTATAGACTATCTATATATTATGCGTTTGAATCGCTCACGCCACCCAAACCAGGCGAAAGAAAAAGACGGAAAGCCAAATGTCAAATGTAGTCATAACCAACATACTGCTGGTTGAAGATGACAAAGTGGACGTGATGAACGTCCAGCGATCCTTCAAAAAGGCCAATATTACCAATCCGCTTTATGTTGCTAGCAACGGGGTAGAAGCGCTAGCCGTCCTCAGAGATGAGCTAGAAACGGTGAAGATGCCAAACACCCGGCGATTAGTGCTGCTCGATCTCAACATGCCTAAGATGGGCGGCATTGAGTTCCTAGAAACGCTGCGCGCAGACGATAATC
>JBARVU010000369.1:0-2439 GCA_049646425.1 Phormidesmis sp.
TTACTGGGCTGGCAGCCTCGCTACGAGGATTTAGACATTATTTTGGAAACTGCCCTAGAGTGGGAAACGAGACTCTTAGAATACGCTGCTGCTACCCAAGTCAGACGACCTGAACGGTTCTTTAAAAAGGCTGTCACCCCGTCCTTCGCTAACCAACTCAGCGATTTCCGCCAGCCCAAGGTGGTTGGCGCTAACTGTTGAGCTTTTCACCTGTTTAGAGCCATATCTGATAACCAGCGATTTTCAGCTATTACCAGATATCGCTCGACTCATAATTTCAACACCTAAACCATCCGCTGGGCGCTACGTCAGAAGATGCGCTCTGTAGTGGTTTGTGGGTGCACAGTTTAAACCGTTCATTTTCAAATCCGTTTTAATTAATCGATTAACCCTTTTCTTGAAACCCAAATGCAATCCATGCTTAGAGCTGGCCTACTAAAAACAACTGGCCACCTTGCCCTACCCACTCAAAAACTGTTTGGAACCGATGGAATTCGGGGAAAGGCAGGTACTTTTTTGACTGGAGATATAGCTTTTCAAATTGGTTATTGGACAGGTCAAATTCTAAAATCTCAAGCCAGTCAGCTGGGCCCGGTAATATTAGGGCAAGATTCTAGAAATTCTGGCAAAACGTTGGTGTCTGCCCTGACCCTTGGCCTAACAAAAGCCGGGATGGATGTTTGGCAGCTAGGGCTTTGCCCGACGCCAGCGGTGGCCTACCTAGTCAACGACTCTGCAGCCGTTGGCGGCATTATGGTGTCGGCAAGTCACAATCCGCCTGAAGACAACGGAATCAAGATATTTGGTGCTAACGGGATTAAACTGCCAGCTGTTCTGCAAGATCAGATCGAAGCGGGTATTCGCGGTCAGCAAAGACGACTGGACACCGCCCCAGCAACCTCAGGAACCAGCGTAACTCGCTGCGACCTGCTCGACCTGTACTTGTCTTCGCTACTGGCACCGCTAGCCAACGTTGGCTTACAGGGGATGAAAGTTGTGCTGGATCTGGCCTGGGGCGCAGCGGTCTATACGGCTCCAACTGTTTTTCAGACACTAGGAGCAGAGGTAATCTGTCTGCATGCGCTGCCGGATGGTGATCGCATCAACGTAAATTGTGGTTCTACCCACCTGGAGCCTTTAAGCCAGGCCGTTCAGCGACACCGGGCAGACATAGGGTTTGCATTTGACGGCGACGCGGATCGGGTGATAGCGGTCGATGGTCAGGGGCGCTGCGTAGACGGAGACTACATTCTCTACCTGTGGGGACAGCATCTTCAAGATAGGGCTCAGCTTCCAGGCCATACGCTAGTTTCGACGGTCATGGCTAATTTGGGGTTCGAGAGAGCCTGGGAGCAGATGGGGGGACGCCTCATTCGCACACCGGTGGGGGATCAGCACGTGCAGACAGCCATGACCCAGCAGTCAGTCATGCTGGGAGGAGAGCAGTCTGGCCACGTTTTATGCTCCCATTTCGGGGTGTCTGGAGATGGGGTTTTAACAGCTCTACACCTGGCGGCTCTGGTGAAAGAAGGGGGGCGATCGCTGAGCGAACTGCGCGACCAGAGCTTTCAGCCCTATCCCCAACTGTTGAAAAATATTTGCGTAGAAGATGCAAGTCGTCGGTTGCAGTGGCAAGATTGCGAGGCGCTACAGGCGGCGATCGCTAATGCAACAGCAGCGATGGGCAACCAGGGGCGTGTGCTGGTGCGGGCCTCAGGCACAGAACCTATTCTTCGGATCATGGTGGAAGCTGAGCTGGCCGAATGGGCAAACCACTGGAGCGAAGAATTGAGCCGCATTGCCTATCAACATCTGGTTGAACCCTTCTCCCTGCTGACCTGTGCATAGCCCTCGCTCTCTGTTGATCTTGCTGTCTGCTTGCAACGCGGCGGCGTGGCCCAGCCTTGCGAGCATCGCCGACATCCATTTTCCAACTTTCAAAGGTCTAAGATGTTAACCGTAAAACGAGCCCGCCCTTGCCTACCGCATTTGCCTGGATCTGTTCATTGGTGGCTGAAGCCGATGCAGATAAGTAAAGATAGATCGCCTGATCGGTCTTTGCCGCAGTGGACAATCAGCCGCTGGCAGTTGATTAGCTGTCTGGGGGGCATTGAGGTGCTGCTGGGGTTCGCGGCCTGGTTAGGATTGAACCCTATCCACAATTTGCTATGGAGACTGGAGTGGCTGCTAACCCAGGTCACCGCTGGCCTTCCTAACACCCTATCCGGCACTATGCTACTGGTCATGGGGCTGACGACCCTGATTGTTCGAGGCCAGCAGCCTAGAACTCAGATGATCGCACCTCCAGGCATTCCTGCTGATCCTTCACCGCTGACGGGATATCCTGACGCATCGAACCAGCCTCACGGCCCTAAGATTGTTGCTCTTGGTGGCGGCACCGGCCTTTCTAGCCTGCTCAGAGGTCTGAAGGTGTACAGC
>JBARVU010000370.1:0-16611 GCA_049646425.1 Phormidesmis sp.
CCGGAGTCCTCGGCATTTTTCTAGCGATTCCGATTGCCAGTACGATTGTTAGCTTGCTTGAGATTGACGAGATGAAGGGCACGGCGATCACGCCGTCTTCTAAGAAATAGATTGAGCCTGTCTCGCTTCTACCCTAAGAAATATTTTCCGAGCTAAAATCTGATTTGAAAGGTTTATGTTATCAGTCGTTGCTCGTTCATTCAGAACTATTGATATTGAGTATGATTGCTCATATTGTAGGATGTGGAGACTGTTAATTGGTTAAGTGAATACGATGGCAAAGAAATTCAAGGTGACTGAACTGTTTCTCTCTTTAGGGCTGATTGCTTCTTTGGCGACTGCCTGCGGTGGCCCCACAGAAGACAGCGACGTGATTGAAGGCGACAACGAAGTAATAGAAGAGCCTATGGAAGAAGGCGAAATGGGAGAAGGCGAGATGGAAGAAGGCGAAATGGAAGAAGAGGGCGGCGAAGGCGGCGAAGGCTAAGCCCTCAAAGCTTAGCCACAGCTTATACGGGGCGCTCGGCCGCCAGCAGGCCGCTCTCTATGAAAGTGATTAGGGCCTGCTGGTGGGGTTTGCCGAGCGATCGCATCTCCCCCAACTTCTCCGAATACTTCTCTCCGGTCAGGATCTCTGCTACCGAACACAGGCCCAGATCCTGACCCTCGTTGAGCTGTAGCTCACTTACTGGCACTGTCAGCTCGCCATGGTAGTAATAGCGTCGGATCTTGCCATCAAACTTCTCTTGAAAAAGCGTCAGCTGCGGGGGCACATAGCCTAGCTCTTCTAACAGCTCTCGGCGCATGCCCGTATCCGCGTCTTCTCCAGGCTCTATGTGCCCGCCAAAAAATCCCCAGTAGCCAGGGTAAACAATATGAGGGAAATCATCTCGTAGCTGCATCAAGAACCCGCCCTCCCGATACAAAATTGCTAAGGTTACTTCTACTGGCGGTGCAGTCATGCTGGAAAATCCTTAAGCATGAGCGTATTAGCAGTTTCTCTTCGGCTCTGTTCGACTTCTCTATGCCTGACCAAACATCTGATCCAAAAGCTTTTGAATAATTTGCACGCCAGAGAAAGCCTGATAGCTGAATAGGCCGACCAGCACTGTATTCAGCGAAATATGTGTGTATCGGGCAATATTGTTGCCTTTTTGCATGAATGGCACCATCGAAGCTGAAGTTGCAATCAGACCCATCATACCCAGTCCAATCAGCAGGTGAGGACCAACAAAGAGCTTGCCATTGTTGATGTACGTAGATGCCATGCCGCCTAAGCTAACTAACACCATTGCCGCGAGCAAAGTTGAACCTGCCTGATGATGACGGGCTAAAAATTTGCCTTTCACCAGCTCTTTCTTTTCCTCGCTTGAGGCCAGTCGGGTGCGCCTGTATTGATAGCCTAGGTATGCCGCGTAAAGTGTCAGTGCCAAAATCCCCCACATCAACAGCGGATGGATAAAATTAAGCCAGGGTTTAATGGCCTCTAGGGTCTCGGAATTCATAGGGTCAATTGAGGATTTTTACAGTTCTTAGTATATTCCGTTCCTAACATTTCTGCGTAGTTGTCTCTGGGGAAGCTGTCAACCGCGATGAAGCGATTCAATCTACTTATGCTGACTGCTCTCAGCAGCGTCACGGCATCTGTTGCGATCAGTTTTGGGCTCCCAGCAATTGGACAGGTCTCGCCGCGAGTCACTGAGTCGGTGGAAATGACTGCCGAAGCCGAGGAAACTGGCCCAACTGAGACTGACCCTGCCCGAACCGAAACGTCAGAGGCTGAAACGTCAGAGGCTGAGACGTCTGACATTGAGACGCCAGATGATACGCCAGATGAGGCGCCAGACGCTGAGACGATTGAGTCCGGCTCGCCGCCGAGCTTGAGCGAAGCCGAACGCATTCGCCGCAAGCTACTGATTCAAGCTGACAGCGAGTATAAGGCGGGCAACTTTGCCGAGGCAGAAGCGCTGTATCGTCAGGCCAAAGACCAGACCTGGCTCTTGCCTCGCCAGTTTGCCAGTTTACCGCCAGAACCTTTTAGTGATGAGGCGCTGCTGTCACCTGCCGCCGCTGTGTACTGGCGCGAGGCGCAAGCGGGCATTGTCAATGAGCGTTCATCTCAGGCGCTGGTGGCCTTAGCCCTGATCACGGCTGAGTATCCGGCGTTTGTTCCGGGGCATTTGCAGTACACCGAGACGCTGAGATCGCTCTCCCGCCCCGACGAAGCCAACGCCGTCTTGGAGCAAGCGCTCACCCAGTACCCCGACCAAACCGATCTACTCCTGGCCCAGGTAGATCTATTGATGGCCCGCGAACAGTGGTTAGAAGCGGCGATCGCCTCTCGCCAATTTGTCGCTCTTAACGGTGACCATCCTGCCGCTCCTGCTCAGACCGAACTCGCTCAGGAGAATCTGGAGCGCTTTCAAAGGGAGACTAGGGCAGATATTCGGACAGGGGCGATCGCCAACCTCTTCACCGGGGTGCTAGGCTACGCCTTTACCGGCAGCATTTTCGGCCCCTTTACCGCCGCTAATTCAGCGATTTTGCTGCTCCAGGGAGAGAACGCCATCGGCAACCAATATGCCAATCAAATTCAGCGACGGCTACCGATGCTAGAGAACCCTGAAGCCTTGGGCTATGTCCGTCGAATGGGCAGCCGCCTCGCCGCTGTCACCGGTCGCCGTGACTTGGACTACGAATTTTTCGTCATCCTCGATCCTAACCTCAACGCCTTTGCCCTTCCCGGCGGCAAAGTATTTGTCAACGCAGGTGCAATCCTCAGCACCCGTTCTGAAGCCGAGCTGGCCGGACTGCTGGCCCACGAACTCTCCCACAGCGTGCTCTCCCACGGCTTTCAAATTGCCACCCGAGGCAATCTCAGCAGCAGCGTTGCCCAGTATCTGCCCTATGGCGGCCTGATTAATAACGTCTTTCTGAGCGGCTACTCTCGCCAAATGGAGCGCCAGGCGGATATTGTCGGCACCCAAATTCTGGCGGCAGGGGGATATGCTGCCGATGGCCTGCACAATGTCATGGTCACGCTGAATGAGGAGGTGGGCGATGGCGCAGCCTTCCAAGGGAATCGCCCCCGCGCCCCGGCCTGGCTCTCTAGCCACCCCAACCCCGAAGACCGGGTCACCTATCTCAAAACCCTGGTAGAGCGCGGCGGCTACGACCGCTACACCTACGAAGGCGTCGCCAGCCATGAAGAAATTCAGGCCATTGTCGCCCGCGAACTCGCTGCCTACGAAGCCCAGCAAAGGGGTGACGAAACCGATGATGAGGCCGAAGCCGAAGCAGAGGAGCCCCAAACAGACCTGATCGACGCCGTAGACCGCTTCGACTGGTAAAGCGAATGTTTCAATTCTTAAAAACCGCAGATCCAAAGCTCCAGTCTTGATACACTGATGTGCAAAGCTTTTGCGGATAACGTTGGATAGAGGACTCAATGGTAGCGACTAAACCACCCAAGAATCAGTCAGAGAATCAGTTTGACGAAATCCGTCCCGGTATCAAGGCACCGGCCAAGGACTCCATCCTCACCCCCCGGTTCTATACCACCGACTTCGAAGAAATGGCCAATATGGACGTTTCTGCCAACGAAGAAGAACTCAAGGCAATCATTGCCGAATTTCACGCCGACTACAATCGCCATCACTTCGTTCGCAATGAGCAGTTCGAGGGCGCTTGGGATCACATTCAAGGCGAAAAGCGTCAGGTCTTCGTTGAATTTCTGGAGCGTTCCTGCACCGCCGAATTTTCCGGCTTCCTTCTGTATAAGGAACTCGCTCGCAAACTCAAGGGGCGCAATCCGCTCTTAGCTGAGGGCTTCGACCTCATGTCCCGCGACGAGGCCCGTCACGCTGGCTTTCTCAATAAGGCCATGTCCGACTTTGACCTTCAGCTCGACCTGGGCTTTCTGACCAAGAGCAAAAAGTACACCTTCTTCAAGCCTAAGTTCATCTTCTACGCCACCTATCTCTCCGAGAAAATTGGCTACTGGCGCTACATCACCATCTTCCGCCATCTGGAGAAAAACCCTGAAGATACGATCTACCCTATCTTCAACTTTTTTGATAACTGGTGCCAGGACGAGAACCGCCACGGCGACTTTTTCGCCGCAGTGATGAAGTCTCAGCCTCAGTTCCTCAACGACCTCAAAGCGCGGTTGTGGTGCCGGTTCTTCCTGCTGTCGGTATTTGCCACCATGTTCCTCAATGACATTCAGCGCAAGAGCTTCTATGCGTCGCTGGGGCTCGATGCGCGCGAATATGACATTGAGGTGATTAAGAAGACGAACGAGTCCGCCGGTCGCCTTTTCCCCGTCATTTTAGATGTTGAGAATCCTAAGTTTTTCGCTCAGCTAGACGAGTGTACTCAGCACACTGCGGCGGTTAGTGACATCAGCAAGTCGGGTCAGAACAAGGTCATCCAGGCGCTACGCAAGATTCCTCACATCACAGCGATTGGCTCCAAGCTGATTAGCCTGTACTTCATCAAGCCGATTCGGGTAGATGGCGATCGCAGCGTCGTCCGATAGCGTCGACAACCCTTTACAAGAAAAGGCCATGAGAAAGGGCGGGGAAGCAATTCCCTGGCCCTTTTTTACTGGCTTGAAGTGTAGAATGGTAGCAATTTTTTACCCAGGCGTACTATGGGAATGAATATAAAAGATCCCCAAACCCATAGTATGGCTCGGGAACTCGCTGCTCTCACCGGACAAAGCTTGACTGACGCAGTAAAAATGGCTCTCCAGCAGGCTTTAGCGAGCCTAAAAGCTAATCAAACGGTTTCTAAACCCCGCCCTTTGTCTGAACGGCTCGACGAGATTGCGCTACGTTGTGCCGCCTTGCCAGACTATGATGATCGCAGCTCAGGTGACATTCTCGGCTATGACGAAAACGGACTGCCGAGATAATGGTCATAGATACCTCAGCAATTGTTGCCATTCTGCTCAATGAACCTGAGCGAGCGGGCTTTATTGAGGCGATCGCCGCCGCTTCAACACGGTTAATGTCTGCCTCGACTCTTTTGGAATGTCATCTGGTAATTGAATCTCGAAAGCGGGCGCTTGGCAGAGCTGAACTAGAGCTTTTTGTGTACGAAGCAGCGATTGACGTGGTGCCGTTCGACCAAGTTCAGACCGCTCTGGCAGCGACAGCTTGGCGAGCATATGGCAAAGGACGGCATTCCGCAGGTCTCAACTTTGGAGACTGCTTTGCGTATGCACTCGCCAAGGCGCGGGAGGAACCCTTACTCTTTAAGGGTAGCGACTTCTCGCAAACGGACATCGCTAAAGTGAGCATCCTATAGCGTCAGTGAACTACCGGATCTATCAATTGTCTCTCTATCGCAGCGATTGGCCCCAAGCTGATCAGTCTGTACTTTATCAAGCTGATTCGGGTAGAGGGCGATCGCAGCGTCGTCCGATAAAAAGCATCTGTCAGGAAACTTTGAAAGCAAGGGCTAGGGGATACAATCCCTGGCCCTTTTTACTTGGCTGATTGCTGCTGAACGGCTCAAATTCAACCAGCTTGACTTGCGTAGACATTATTTAGAGTGGGCATTCTGTTTAGAGATGTCAAACTTTAAGCTGCCAAAGCCTTAAACGAGTAAGCCATGGAAAAACCGCAAGCGTGCCAGCTGGTTGATTTTCGGGAAGGTTCACTGCATCGTATTGCCAACCGCATTCGCCAATCTTTAGAGCTGCAAGAAATATTGGATGCGACAGCTACGGAAATCCGTGATTACTTGGAGATTGATCGGGTAAAAGTCTATAAGTTTTATCCGAATGGAAACGGCATTGTAATCTCTGAGTCCATCGAGCATCACCGCCTTCCCTCCCTGCTGGGTCTAAATTTCCCAGCGGATGATATTCCGCCCTACGCTAAGGAACTGTTTCTGAGAGCACGGCAGCGCTCAGTTGTAGACATTACTAACTATCAAATCGGCCTTAGCCCCTTGGACCCGCTGGAGACTGAGAAAACTTCTGTCGATGGCGGTATTCGCTACCGTCCATTGGATCCCTGTCATGCGGAATATCTGAACGCAATGGGAGTCAAGTCTTCTATTGTGGTTCCCATTGTTTTGAAGGAGGTTCCGACCAACCAGCAGCAGTGCTCGAAGGACGCCTCGCTGTGGGGATTACTCGCCTGCCACCACAGCGAACCGTATGACGTCAGCGAATCAGCACTTCAGTTTATTCAGGCGATTGTAGATCAAGTTGGGTTGGCGATCGCCCAGTCAGCACTGCTCGATCAGGTACGTGCCCAAGCCGAACAAGAAGCTAATATCAACCGCGTCACCACGCTGCTACATGCCAGTCCAACCATGGAACTTCAGTCGGCGCTCGAAGCGGCAGTTGCTACTTTTCAAGGAGCTGGCGGCAGACTTTATCTACTCGCAGATGACCATCAAGCCAAAGAGCTATATACCTGCGGAGAGCAGCCAAGTTCTATTGGAGAACCTGATGACAGAGCCGTTGAAGAAAACTATCTCTGGAAAAATTTCATCCATTCAGTCGTCGCATCTAATCCCGACAGCAGCGGTCGCACGCCCTGGACGGTGCCCTGGATGCGCTCTGCCTATAGCTTAGGGACAGAGCAGTCGAAAATCGACCAGTACCCCACCTTATGGGCTGTTACCGATCTCTACCGCGAGCCTCTGTTCCGTACGCTCGCCCCGTTCTTTGAATCCACTGCTATTCGCAGCCTGCTGGTCATTCCACTACACCATGGCACTCATGTTGTCGGCTGTCTCACGATTTTTCGAGATGAGGTCAATACCGAGATTTTGTGGGCAGGCTATCACAACCCAGATACTCGGCAGCTCATGCCCAGACAATCTTTTGAAGTCTGGAAACAGAAGAAGAAAGGCGAGGGCCAAGCCTGGACAGAACAGGAACTCAACTACGCGCAAGCCCTCAGTGAACGATTCTCCGCTGCTATCAAGCAATACAGACTTTACCAGCAGGTACAGGGCCTGAACGCCACCCTAGAGGCGCAGGTAAAAGAGAGAACCTCTCAACTTCAGCATTCCAATCAGGCACTGGAAAACGCTGTCAGTAGGCAAGCAGCTCTGGCCAGCATTGTCAGTAAGATACGCGAGTCGCTCGACGTCGAAGAGATATTCCGCGTGACTACTCAAGAACTCAGCCAGGTTATGACGGCTGACAGAGTCGTTGTTTATCAGCTCGGCGCAGACAGAGAGAGAGCAGCTGTCGCTTTCGAATATATGAGTCCGCAATGGACAGATATTGGTACTTTGGCTGGCGATACTTGGGAAGATATTCATCTTCATGAAAATCAAGGCGATCAGAACCAAAACGCAGGCGTTTTAGTAATTGACGATGTTTATCAGCAAGGATTTCCTCAGCATCACATTGAGCTTTACGAACGCTTTCACATCAAAGCTTTTATCACTGTCCCTATCTCTGTTGGGCAAGATCTATGGGGAATTTTGGGGGTGTATCAACATCAAGCTAGCCGGCACTGGCAGCCATCAGAAGTCGAGTTTCCTAAACAGATTGCCGCTCAGCTAGGAGTTGCTTTGCAGCACGCATCTTTGCTAGAGCGCGATCGCCGCAAAAAGGAAGCACTTTCCAAAACCCTGATAAACCTCAAGGAAACTCAAGCTCAGCTCATCCATACAGAAAAAATGTCTAGCTTGGGTCAGCTAGTGGCTGGCATCGCTCACGAAATCAACAATCCTGTTAACTTTATTCACGCCAACTTAGCCCATTTTAACGACTATTCCCAAAAGCTTTTTAGGGTGCTGGCCAGCTATCAAGCTCATTACCCCGAGCCCGCTGATAATATTAAAGAACTGCTGGCAGAAGCAGACCTTGACTATCTAGAAGAAGATTTGCCCAAGCTTTGTTCTTCCTTATCTATGGGCACTAAGCGCATTCAAACTATCGTTTCTTCACTGCGAAATTTTTCCAGGCTAGATGAATCAGCCGTAAAAGTCGTCGACATTCATGAAGGGATTGAAAGCACGCTCCTGATTTTGCAGCATCGACTAGAGACAAGTAATTCTAAAGTTACTATCAATATTGTCAAACAATACGGTGACCTGCCTCGGGTTGAATGTCACGCGGGGCAGATGAATCAAGTTCTTATGCACCTGATTGTGAATGCTGTCGATGAGTTGCAGTCTATCAAATCTGTGGCTGAAGCAACGACTAAGACCATCATCATTACTACAGAGCAAACCAAAGCTGATTGGGTGAAAGTGTCTATTCAAGACGATGGTAAGGGCGTTCAACCCGCCATCTTAGCCAGGCTGTTTGATCCATTTTTTACAACCAAATCTGTCGGTAAAGGAACCGGTCTAGGACTGTCCATCAGCTACAAGATTGTCGAACAGCATGGCGGTAAGCTCTATTGCCAATCTGTGCCAGGAGAAGGGGCCGAATTTATCATCGAATTACCGATCAAGGCGGTTCGCTCTTGTTTTGCAGAAGAGCTCAGTAACTCTGTGTAACGCTTGCATAGTGGTACTCCCCTCATGCCAAATACAAATTCAGCCGACGCTGACTCACAGCCGATAAACTATAGAGGGTATCGGCATTTCTGAGCTTCTCAATATTAGGGCAGTCGACCAAGATGTTGTAGAGAGGTTAGTTGTATGGCTACGCACGCTTTCGTTTCTGTGGCAGAAGCCCTATTCGAGTTGCCACGTCCCCCTCTCCTCTGTAGCAGCGAAGCGGAGTGGAATACTATCCAGCTAGCTCTGTTCAAACAGCCCCCTCACCGGATTCCAGAGCACGTTTCGCCGTATCACGTCATTTGTATTAACGCAGGTGCGTCCGTCACCCTGGAGCAAACTATAGGCGGAAAATCCTATCTCGAAGGCTCGGTTCCAGGCGACATTGGGATTTATCCAGCCCATCTCTGCCAGACGTTTGAATGGCATCAGGAGGCTAAGTTTCTGCAGCTTTATCTAGAGCCAGCGGTGCTCAATCAAATTAGCTTAAAACTCTATGGCAGAGAGACTGCCGAGCTGCTGGCTCAGCCAATTCCCCCTGACCCGGTGATTGGCCAGATTGCAGCCACTCTGCAACGTACGCTCAGCGATCAGGCAGCCGGCAGCCGGCTGTATGCAGATGCCATGTCTAATGCCCTGGCAACTCATTTGGTGTATCACTATTGCGCCCATAATAAGCCAAAACCCACTGATTTCTCGGGCCGTTTGTCTCAGTCACAGCTAAAGCGGGTCACTGAGTATATTGATGAGCACTTAGCTCAAAATCTGAGCCTGGCCGAACTTGCTAACGTCGTATCGCTCAGTCCCTTTCACTTTGCTCGTTTGTTCAAGTCTTCAGTCGGGGTGGCACCGCACCAATATCACATTCGCTGCCGGGTGAATTGTGCTAAGCAGCTGCTTCTAAAAAGAGAGCTTTCTTTGGCGCAGATAGCCTACGCTGTGGGCTTTGCTAGCCAGAGCCATCTCAACTATCACTTCAAGAGAGCTGTCGGCCTCACGCCCACGGCTTTTTTGAAGCAGTAGCAAGAACGTGGAAGAAAGGCGCAATTCCTTTGAAGACCTACGCTTTCCTTTTGCAAATAATGAGAGGCTAGAGACCCCTTGCAGCGTAAGGGCTATCTCAATGACGCCGAGTAAAAAGCAAGTAAAAAGGAATGGCTATGTCTACTGAACAGAATCGGGCGATCGCCCTTCGCTTCTTGAATGAAGGCTGGGGTACACAACCAAACTGGCAGGCCGTTTGGGATGAAATTGTTGCCGCTGACGCCGTGCATCATTTCAACAGCGAACCTGAACCCATCGTTGGATTAGAAACTAACAAAGCCTTCAATGCCAGCCTATTCGAGGGATTTCCGGATATTGAGCATACTGTAGAAGACATCCTGGCAGAGAACGATAAGGTGGTGTATCGGACGACGCTGCGAGGAACGCATACCGGCGATTTTCTGAGCATTCCACCCACTGGGAAATCGGCACAGCTCAACGACTTTACGCTTCTACGGATGGCTGACAGCAAAATCGTAGAGTGGTGGTACGACTGCAATCTATTGGCGCTTATGCAGCAGCTTGGTGTAAGTGCCTAGCACGAAGTCCACAGAGCCAATCCACCGCCCTTACCTCTAGCAGCAATGTAGGTTTCCTCGACGAGAAAAAAGGTGAAAAAGGCTTGATCTTTGAGAGATTGAGCCTTGAACGCTTGATTTCGTTCTGTGCCACCTCGGATGTCACCGTCATACACCGTCAGAGGGCCTATGCTGGCGTTTAGGTGGGTAAAGTCGAAAGCTAAGCTGTTGGTGCTGGGCCAAAAGCAGGTAGGCCCGGTTAATCGCAGTCGCAGCGGCCCGATGCTCACCGCATTTTCTACGGTGCTTGCTTCTGTGTAAGTAATCTCAATTTTTACCAGTCCGGGCAGAAAGCGCCCTTTTCCTGGTCGCTTTACAGGCTTGGCATCGGGACTTGCCTGCACAGTCTGCGTACCCGAGACAAATCCTAACCGCCAAGTACCGACAAACTGCTCGTAGCGATCGCGCTGCTTTAATTTTTTGCGCTGCTTTTCTGCTAGCAGCAGCGCCTCTACTACATCCGCAGGATCTGGCCGGTTGCTTCCTTGCTTTAAGTACTCTACGGACTGTTTGATGGCTTCATCTGCCATAGGTGCTGCCTTCGCAATCAAGATTGATGGTGGTATTCTGCTAGTCTATGCTGCTTCTGCAGATGAGGGTATACAGGAGGAAAGCTTTCCCCTGGATCCTGTAATGTAGCTAGTGGAAGAAAGTTGATGCGCCTCTTACTGATGGCGTTAGCCCCCAGATCCCACTGCTCATGTCAAACCCACCAGCGCCTTCTCCGCCCGACCAGACGCCCGAGCCACTCCCAGACCAGCCGCCCAATCCGCCGCGCCGCCGCTACGCTACGCTGCTGAAGGTGGGTGCTGGGGTTGGGACGGTCGTTGCGCTCGTAGGGACAGCGGGGTGGCTTTGGGGCGATCGCCTGATCAACCAATACATCATCCCGCGCGTCGAAGACGAAATTGCCAAATCCATCGACCGACCGATTGATCTAGGCGAAGTCGAGCGACTTTACTTTTGGGGCGTGCGACTGGGCCAAACGGTGCTGCCCGCGACTGATACCGATGAATCGACGGTGACGGCAGATGCGGTTGAATTTTCTGTAGATGCGCGATCGCTCCTTTTCCAGCGCACGCTCAGGCCCGACGTCATTGTCATCCGACCCAATCTAGTCCTCAACCAGGCAGAGGACGGCCAGTGGCTGGACTTCGTTTTCCCTGAAGCCGGTGAGGAAGACCCGCTGATCACGCTGGAAGTTCAGACCATTGAGGTGCAAGATGCACATGTAACGGTTTCGACGTTTAATCAGGCGGCTGAAGCTGCGGTCCCTCGGCAGGCCATCGAGATTACCAAAACCGACGGCCTCCTGTCGTTTTATGGCGAAGAGGCTGAGCAAGTCTCGCTCAAGCTAAACGGAGAGGTAGAGTCTGGCCGCTTTAATATCAGGGGCGAGGGCAATTTAGCTAAGAAAGCGATCAGGGCGACGGTGCGATCGCAAGACCTTCCTATCATCGGCGCTAACCTGTTTTTACCCGCCTCGGTCGGACTCAGCGCTGGCACGCTCAACAGCAACTTGACGGTACAAGCAGCCCTCACCGAAGACAATAAGATCGATCCCTCAGTGACTGATCTGCGAGGAACCGTGCGCTTACAGGACGGCGAAGCGTTAGTCAGCGAACTTTTTGAGCCAGTCAGCGATGTCAATAGCCTGCTGCGGTTTAGGGGGCAGCGGGTAACGCTAGAAGATACCGAATTGCGGGTGGGCGAGGTGGCGGCGATCGCCTCGGGCGATGCAGATTTGCAGGAGGGTTACAACCTAACTGCTCAAATTCCGGCGGTGACCCTGGCTGAAGTACAAACGCTGGCCAAGGTAGATCTGCCGGTAGCGGTCAGCGGAGCGTTTCAGCTCACAACCTTGGTCACTGGCGATATTGAAACTCCCCGTGTGCAGGGTCGCCTTGAAAACTTACAGCCTGTACAGGTAGACAAGCTTGGCTTTGATACGGTTGCCGCGAACTTCGCCATGTCGCTGCCCCAGTTTGAGCCGACATTGCTCGACCTCACCTCGCTGCGGCTCGTCCCGCAATCCGGGGGAACGATTACTGCCAGCGGTCAGGCAGACTTGACCGACTTGGAAGATCCGACCTTTCAGCTCACCGCTCAGGCAGACCTGCCTGCTGATGCCTTTGCTCAAACGTATGGCGTGAGCTTGCCTGAAGGAATAGTAGTGGGTGCTCTGGCTGCAGATATAGAGGCGGAGGGGGACTTGCGATCGCAAACCGCCTTTGCTCAGTGGCAGCTATCAGACTCTAGTTTTCCAGGGCAGGGCGAGCTTACCCTTGTCGACAACACACTTTTCCTAGACAACACTCGCCTGCGGGTGGCAGAGGGAACCGTCACAGCCGAAGCAGTTGTTGAGTTGGAGAACGGCGACTGGCAGGCAACGGCATCGACTGAGCAGGTGCCAATTGAACAGTTTACGACGCAGGCGCAAGGGCTGTTGACCGCTGATATTGAAGCGTTTGGCAATCTTAATGCGCTCGCTTTAGAAGACATTGAGGCTAGAGGGACGGCGGCGATCGCCGATGCACAAATTCGCTTAGCTGGTGCCAGCGAATCGCTGATAGAACGCGGTACCTGGAGAACTGCTTTTGAGTGGGAGGGCGCTGGCGGAGCCTCTCCAGGGGAGAATCGCATCGCCGTCGATTCATTCACCGCCCCCGGCGTCTATGCAGACGGCACGATTGGCGTGGACTTTGCCAAACCGATTCCCATCGGCGAGCTGGCGCTATACGTTTCCCTGGACTCATTCGACCTGGAGCCGCTGAACCAGTTCGCGCCACAAAGAGTGAGAGAATATGGCCAGCTGACGGGGTTTACCAGTTTTGACGGACAGCTGACCGGCACAGTGGAGAATCCTCAAGTAGCAGGAGATGCCCGGTTAAACAACTTAGCCTTTAACCAGCTATTGTTCGAGCCTTTGGCAGGCCCGGTTGACTTTTCTTTGGCGAACGGCGGCAGTGTGGACTTGCGAGGGCGCGAAGATCGGCTTCAGGTCGCAGTGAATGAGCAAGCTTGGCCGACTTCCTTTGAAGTGCGCAATCAAGAATTTGTCGCCCGTGGCTATGGCGAAGGCCGTCAGCTCCACGCCGACATCATTCAGCTACCGCTGAGCACATTAAACCTTAGGCCCACGGATGAATTTGGCCTAAGAACAGCGACTGGAGCCCCCTTTGGGCCGATTTCAGGCTTGCTAAGCGCGAGCATAGATGCGAATTTAAGAGACTTTTCGAGCCCGATTGCGAGCGGTACGCTAACGGTTGATCAGCCATCGCTCGACCCTATAGACGCTGAACAAATAGTGGCAGACTTCCGCTACGCAGACGGCACCGCCACCTTGGAACAAGGCGAACTGCTCTTTGACGATAGTCGCTATCTGCTGACGGGCAGCGCTAGCCTGGCACCTGATGTTCAATACGAAGGCGAGCTGACCATTGCCGAAGGGAAAATAGAAGATTTAGTGGAGGTCATTGAGAACATCGACTTGAGTTCTTTTAATATCGGAGAGCCGCCGCTCGTATTGGGCTCAGCCAGTGATTTAGTCCCTACCGATCCGGCTAGACTACCTGCCGTATCTTTTTTACAGCGATTAGACAGTTTTGTTGCCTTCGTTGAAAGTCAGCCTGAAGATACCGCCGATCCAGGGACGCTCGTGATTCCACCTTTGGAAGATTTAGAGGGAGAATTTACGGGTGTGGTTAAGCTAGCGGGAAGCTCACTAGCCTTGGGCGACCTCACTGCTGACTTCGATATCCGGGGAAATAGCTGGGAATGGGGGACTTATTCACCGGCAAATCGATTTGTTCTCAGTGGCGATGTTCAACAGAATACTTTCTCGGTAGAGTCTGCCTTTATCAGCGCGGGAGACACCACAGTTGATCTTTCTGGCAGCGGCAGTCTGAATCAGTTAGAAGGACAGCTCAATATTGATAATCTCCCCGTGGAGCTAGTAGGAGCCCTCTATCCTTTGCCAGTGAACGTAGCGGGCGAACTAGATGTGAATACCACGTTTGGCGGGAGTTTGGCGAATCCTGTTGTCCAGGGAGAAGCTTTGATCGCAGACGCCCAGGTCAGTGAATATCCGCTTTCAAGAGCGGGTGCCAATTTTAGCTATCGAGATGCGAAGTTGGCGGTAGAGGGTGAGGCAGCGCTAGCGCCCGACGATGAGCCGATCACAGTCGCCGGGAATCTTCTCTATGCGTTTCCTTTTATGACCATACAGCCGCCTGCTGAGCGGATAGCGGCGACTGCTATTGTTCCAGGGGATAGCTTCGATTTTATCAATACCCTCACGGATAACCAGGTTCGGTGGGAAGGCGGCACGGGTGAAATTGTGGTGCAGGTAGACGGCACGCTAGCAGAGCCTGAGGTTGTCGGTCAAGCAAGTTTCGATCAGGGTGTCGTCAGCAGCTCTTACTTAAGCGACAATGTAACGAATATAAATGGAGAGATTCAGTTCGACCTCGAACAGGTTGGCATTCGGCAACTGCAAGCCAATATGGGTGATGGGCAGGTGAGCGTAGTTGGACGGCTACCGCTGCTAGCCTCTGGTCGGTCAATATTAGCCACAAAGAGCCAACCCGTTCTGCTGAGCCAGGCGAAACAAAGCCCGCCGAATGCGAATGGTTTGCTGATTTCGCTCGATGCGCTGCCGGTTGACTACGACGGCATTTTAGAGGCTGTGTTTGGGGGGCAAGTACTGGTGGCAGGCGCTGTTTTGCAGCCAACGATAAGCGGCAATGTGAAAATTGATGATGGTCAGGTACAGGCGAATGAGCTGCTAAGCAAAGCGGGGTCTCTCAGTTTGCCCACCCGCGAGGAGTTAGAGGAGATCAGTCCTTACCGGGTAGACTATCTAAATCTCGACCCGCTGGCTGTGCGGCAGGCTGAAAAGCCAAAAGGCTTCTTGGGCAACGTCTCGCTTCGAAATTTGGAGCTAGCGTTTGGCGATCGCCTCAACATCGTCGGCCAACCCTTCTACAATATCAATGCCCTGGGCAGTCTGACCGTCAGCGGAACGCTAGATAACTTACAACCCATCGGTACCATCGAACTTGATTCAGGCTGGATCAATCTCTTCTCAACCCAGTTCCGGCTAGACCCCAATGCGCCTAATACAGCCACCTTCACGCCTGAAACCGGCTTGAATCCGTTTGTCGATGTAGTGATGACGGCCAGAGTCCAAGATCGCGATATTGTGCCTGTGCCTCCTTCCAATGGGGGCTTTCTCAACGCTGAAACGGAGGTTGAATCAGGTCTTCAGACGATTGGGGAAGTACGATATATCAAGGTGCAGGCGATCGCCAACGGGCCAGCCAGTGAACTCACTGACAGTCTCACCCTCACCAGTAATTCCTCGCTCAACCAAGGTGAGCTGCTGGCCTTGCTAGGTAGCGGCGTATTTACAGATTTGACCACAGCTTCCTATACACAGCTTGCCGGATTCCTGGGGGCAGGCAACTTAGCCAATTTCGGAGACAGGATAGCTCGCACTTTGAACTTAACGTCTTTCAGCGTGTTTCCCACCACTACGACCTCGCCCGAAAGCTCAGTAGATATCGGCATTGGCTTAGAGGCAACAGCCAGCCTCAACAACCGCATCGACATCAGCGCGCTGCAAATTCTCAACGGCGGTACACCGCCTCAACTCGGCGTGCAATACCGCATGACCGACGACTTCCAAGTACGCGGACTGTCCAATCTAGACAACACTGAGTTCAGATTGGAGTATCGAACAAATTTCTAAGCAGCGCATCGCCAGCTCACGCCTTTGAAGTCTTCGAAATCTTCAGCCCATTCTCAGCTATCTGCTAAACTCTCTTGCTAAAGTGAGAGCGTGTCCCGCTGAGCGATTCTATGACTACGGCCTACCGCAGCGTTCCAGATACCGTCCCCCTACAGAAAGCCAAACCTTATCGGCTAGAGCGTATCCATTTAGAAGTCACGAATGTGTGCAACTTCAAGTGCGAATTTTGTCCCGATGCGATTATGCAGCGCCAGCGCGGGCATATGGACTTTGCCCTATTGGAAAAAGCCCTTAGTGAGATTGCAGACAACCGGCTGGCGAAGATTGTTGCATTTCACCTGATGGGTGAGCCGCTGATTTATCCGCACATTTTTGAAGCGATCACCCTCGCCTGCGCCCACAACCTCAACCTTCACCTCACCACTAACGGTAGCACCTTCCACATTCGCCCCGAGCACATCCAGAAGCTCGTTACCTCTGGCATTCCCAAAGTCACGATCTCATTGCAAACGCCTGACCCAGATACGTTTATCATTCGCGGTGCGCCGCCTAACCTCAAACCTGAGCAGTACTTTGAAGGTATTACTCGCTACGTACGAGCTAACCTGGCCGATGAGACCTCAAAGACGCGGGTGCATTTAAAATTCTTAGACACGACGCCGCATCCTTTCTTAGTGCCGCATAAAACAATGCATGTGGTGGAAGGAAAAGAACAGATGCAGCAGCAGTTGAGAGAGTGGAGCGATCGCC
>JBARVU010000371.1:0-4174 GCA_049646425.1 Phormidesmis sp.
GCCCAAACACGGCATCCGTTGAGGTCGGCTCAAGTGCTAACGCCTGTTCAAAGGCCGATAGGGCTGGGCCGTACTCGGCTTGGGGCTCTAAACTGCGGCCTAGCCACATCCAAGCGGTCGAAAATTCGGGTGCGATCTCAGTCACTAGCTGAAAGTCAGTTACTGCCTCCTCGTAGCGGCCAGCGTACCACAGGGCAATGCCTCGATGGTAGTAGGGCATCGGATGAGTCTGGTCGATTTCAAGGGCACTGGCGTAGGCAGCTAAGGAGAGATCTAACTGGCCGTTGTCGTCGTAGGCGTTGCCCAGCCAAACCCAGGCGTATAGGGAGTCTGGCGCTAGCGCCGTGGCCTGTCGTAGCGCTGTAACTGCCGCTTCAAATTGGGTGAGCCCGTAGAGCGCTTCGCCTTTTCCGACCCAAGCTCGGGCCGCATCGGGAGATTGTTCAATAGCTTGGTCAAACAAAGCCAGGGCCGCTGCGTATTCCCCCCTATCTAGCTGTTGCTGGCCCTGCTCTATGATCGCTTCGGTCGAATCTGCTTGGGTGATCTGAACTGACGGTGTCACTTGCGCGGCTGTTGCTGGCCGAATGGGTAGGGCTACGCTGGCGATAAGTATCAGTGCTGCGGCGGTGCTCAATCTAACCTGGCCAAAAGTGAGAGGAATGCTGTTCATAAGCGCAGGTCGTCTCCTGTAGTACGGTCTACCTCTTACTTACAATGTTCCCAGCAGCGATTCCGGGCAGTCTGGTAGAGGCTCTCTATTTTTGACGACTGTTCTAATTTTGTTCGGTACAGAATGCGTCGGCGATCGCGATTCTCCCGGCCATTTTATGGGCCATGACCCGCTTGACTTGCTGCGGGGCAAAAATATCGGAGAACAGACTGATCGACCGCTCAAAGTACCTACCCCGGCTGCTCGACCCAACGCTTTCGCTCAGGCCAAACTGCAAGTACGCTTCAGCCAAATCGCAGTTAGCCCCAATCGTCTTACAAAGATCGATAGCCTGAGTATGGAGCGCCAGAGCCGCCGGATAATCTCCTCGGTGTCGCTGCAAAATTGCTAGCCCGGTCAGCGCTTTAGCCTTTACCTGCACGTAGTGGCCGCTCTCGGCAAAGGCGATCGCTCTTTCGTACAGTATCTGCGCCTTTTCTAATTCGCCGAGACTGCCAAAGGCTTGCCCCAGAAGCTGTAAGAAGTAGGCGTATCGGCCATGTTCGTCGCCGGCTTCCTCGGTAAACTGCACATATAGGCCGTTGGCCAAATCAGCCGCCACTTGGGTTTGACCCAGGCTGGCGCGAACCACCGCGAGGCCCACGGTCGCCTTATCGGCCCAGGCTTGATGCGCACCTCCTGTAGCGAGCGCAATTACCTGCTCAAACTGTTCAGCAGCCTGAGTCAGATCCCATAGATCCATACAGTACAGACCAATACTCAGATGCGCATCTACCGTTAGCATTTTCAGGTAGTAGGCGTCTCGTTCCGTCAGGAGCTGCGGGCAGGTAGACGGGCTAGCGACTGAGGATGTCTTTGCCTCGCACTGTTTGGCGGTATCAGAGAGCGTTTGCTGTTGGCAGGCGATCGCCCTTTGAATGCGTCCGGTAATCCAATACACATCGCCTAAAATATTGTTCAGCTCGCTGCGACCCTGCTCGACTTGAATGAAGGGCAGTACTTGAGTAATGGCGCTAATCACTGGCTGCAACAGGCCCATTCGATAGAGGCTGCTGGCCAGCGGTAAAAACTGTCGCCACCGATTGTGTCGGCTTTTCAGCAAGACAGCTGCCGCTGCGCTATAGTCTTTTGCGGCCATCAGATGGTAGTACGCCTCTAATGCCTGTAAGCCGTCGTCTACTGAGATAATCTGGCGAATGTGCTGACTCCAGTAATCTGCCGCCGCTCGGTTTGCCCGCTGCCAGTCCTCACTGTGACGCAGCCGGTCAATCGCCACTGCCCGGCTCACTGGGTGCAGCCAATAGTCTCCCTTGCAAAATTCCAACAGGGATCGATTGCGCAAAGAATTCAAAGTTTGGCGATGATAGCTCGGGTCAATGTCCCACATCAATGCGGTGATCGCCTCGGCCCGCAGTCGCGGCTGATCCTGATAGCGATAGCAGCCCAGCCGACAAAATACTTTGTAAGCGTTGCTATCTAGCTGCTGAAGCCGATTCACCTGAGCGGCGACCAGGTTTCTCAGGTCAGCGGTTCCCAGCAAATCAGCGCTATTTTCTCGCCAGTAAGCGCTCAAGTCCCCTTCAAAATCACCTACCGCTGCCGCATACAAAATCTCCATTGCCTTGGTATTGCCGCCGTAGGCCCGGTGCATTTTATGCAAACTATCGAGATGAACTGAGTGGGTGTCAATCTGCCGGTCGTGGAAAAACTGCTGCCAGGCGGCGACCGTCAGGCCGGGTAAGCAGTAGTGATGAACCGGGATGCTGGGTTCACAGAGGCGATCGCGACTGGTGATCACAACGCTAGCTGCCGACAATGCCAGCACCCGCAGCAGCTCTACATAATGGCGGTGGCGCTCGATAAACTGGCCGTTTTGGTCTAAAGCAGGCTCCAGATTATCGATCAGTACACCGATCTGACCGGCCTGCAAATGTCGCTTCAACCGGCTGAGGGTGACGCCGAATTCCCTGCCGGGCTCCTCGTTAAAATTTTGCCGCAGCCACTCTTCTACCACGCTTTCGACCGGCGTGATATTCGCTGATTCCTTGGCCATCAACAGCTCTAGTACCTGCTCAAAGCGCTGGCAGTACTGCTGGGCAAGGGTGGTTTTACCTATGCCGCCTGCACCCTGCACGACAACAATGCGGTGAGATTGAAAAAGGGCTTGTAGCGACTGCAATGCCTGCGCTCTGCCTAGAAAAGCCGATGGAGCCACCGCCACCCCTATCGGTGGGCGAATGCCTGTAGAGACAGCGCTTTTGAGCGTACGCTTGACCTTGTTTTTGACCCGGTTGATCAGGCGCGATCGCAAGTTCCCTTTGGTGATTCGTTCGCCGAGGACTTCGGAAAGCGATCGCCACAGCTGAGACGCCACATCCTTGATATGGCCCTCGCTGTAGCCTGCCAACGTCGCCACCTGACCATACGTACGCCCCTGCCAGCTCTGCTGAATAATACAGCTCTGCAAATCGCTCAAATGCCTTCCTGTACGCTCGTACAGCAGCTGATCGGCATATTCAATCGCCGCCTCTATCCTCATAAGCTCTTTGTGCTATCTATTCCTGCAGTAGACTACTCGCTACCGGCGCGATGTTCCGAACGCTGTGAACGGTTTCCAGCATAGTTCATCAACGATTCATCTCAGACGGTTCGGTCGCTGACCTTTTACCCGACTTTTTCCGACTGACATTAGCCTATCGCTGCCCGTAGCCTAGTGGGTGATGCGCTTACCCGCCGGGAATTCTGACGCATAGATTCACCTAAATATCGGCACCAAATGGTCGGCCATGCAGCCAGATAGTCCTACGCTCTAAGCTTCACAGTCTTTTGCTCATCGTCTCTTAGTCATCTTTATATTATGAGTTTATACGCTACTTTACCGACCGACCTCAATCCTCAGTATCTTCCTCAGCACGTTGCCGTCATTATGGACGGAAATGGGCGCTGGGCTAACTGCAAAGGACTGCCGCGCATCGCCGGGCACAGGCAGGGTGCAAAGGTACTCAAAGACCTACTGCGCTGTTGCAAAGACTGGGGAGTCGGAGCCCTCACCGCCTATGCTTTCTCGACAGAAAACTGGCGCAGACCCACCTCAGAAGTAGACTTTTTGATGATGCTCTTTGAGAAAATGCTGCGCAAAGAGCTGAAGGAAATGCATGCTGAAGGGGTTTGCATTCGCTTTTTAGGAGATCTTTCTGGGCTATCGCCTTCCCTACAAAAAGAGATAGACCGGGCAGTGACAGAGACCGCCTACAACAGCGCGATTGAATTTAACGTTGCGATCAACTATGGGAGCCGTAGCGAGATTGTTCAAGCCTGTCAGCAGGTCGCGCAAAAAGTCAAACAGGGCGAGCTTTCAGCCAGCGCTATTTGCGAAGAAACAATCTCTCAACACCTATATACCGCTGGCAGCGATCCCGATCTGCTCATTCGCACGAGCGGCGAACAGCGGCTCAGCAACTTTTTACTGTGGCAGCTAGCCTACACCGAGATGTATTTTAC
>JBARVU010000372.1:0-1725 GCA_049646425.1 Phormidesmis sp.
GTACTCACAGGCTTAAATTCATGTATGACACGGCTTATTCATTGTGCCACAGGAGGCTATGCCTAACAGAATGGCCGTAAAGAAAAGAATTCAGCTTGAGCATTGAGATTTTTCGGCGACCTCTTCAAGCCACAAAAAAGTCGCTAGCTCAGTAGCGACCTTCCTTTAGACCTTCTGTCTAAACACGTATTGAGCCCTCATGGCGGCACTTACAGCATACGACTGAACGATATCGACCCCTAGGCGGGTTCGCTTTCAGCAGGCTCAGCTGATTCCTCAGGAGCGGCTTCAGTCGATACGTCGGTAGCTTCAGCCGTTACTTCAGCCGAAGCTTCAGTCGATGTGTCCGCCGTGACCTCAGTGACCTCAGTGACCTCAGTGACCTCAGTGACCTCAGTACCTTCTGGCGGCATTTCTTCGGGCGTTTCTTCGGGCGTTTCTTCGGGCGTTTTTTCAGGCGTTTCTGGTGCTTCAACCTTGGCAGACGGTTTAGGGCCGCGCACTAGGGCAGGATTGAAAGGGGCTCTAGGGGCATCATCTTTGTCTCGCCCCCGACCTCTGCCGCGACCCCCGGCTCTTTTTGAACTGCGATCGCCCTCGCCACTGCTCTCTTCGCCAGTGTCTTTGCGCTCACCCTTTTTGACGGGCCGAGGCGTGTTGCTAGCCGCTGGCGCTGACTGGGTCTGTTCAGCTGGCTGGGTTTGTTCAGTCTGTTTGGCAGCTTCGCGCTCACTCTTTTTGATAGGACGCTCTACCATGATTTATCCGCCTGTACGTAAATTGCTAAACAATCGTATCACGAGGGATTGAGAGAAGCCCAAATCAGTCGTTGCCCGCTCGCTCGTTGCCCTCAACGTCTCTAAGGATTGCTACTCCAAGTATCCTCTTCCTCCTCAGGTTTCGGTGGCTCGCTCTCTAGCAGCGGCGTACCATTGTCAGGAGAAGCGTCGATGGTTTTACCCACTTCGCCATTGTCTAGAACCGCTTCCGGATCAAAATTGAGACCGAGCACATCGATTAGCGCATCCTCGTCAGAGTTAAGCTGATAAAACGGCACCATCAGGTTAGAAAGCTTGGGCTCTAGAGCATTGACCACCCCCAGAATCAAAAATGAAGACGGACGACGACCGCCTTCTGGCGTGCGCACGGACGTCGTCGTCATCTGTATCTCTAGCCAGGTGCGATTGGCGCGAAAGTAGTCGAGCCACTTGTCTCGAATAACCGACGTAAAGTTCTCAAAAAAGGCCATCTTTAAACCTGTAAAAGAATCGTCAAAAAACTGCAAAGGGTGGCGCCGTGGCTAGGAAAACCTGCCCGCTGGCAGATCTTACGACAGCTACAGACTGATCTACTCACCCCTGCTGTGCATATAGCCCTAACACCGCAGCAATCTAACACCCTTCAGGCGTTATGACTAGAGCATCCTCGAATTATCTTTATCAAGCGTGAATCAATCGTGGTTTTTCCAGGGATATTACCCGGCGTCCGGTTTGTTCGGGCTGACAAAAACGCTGTAGACGCTCAAATCCTGCGGCTGCCCGCTCGTGACATCAAGCGCTGGTTTTCTGCGAGCCTGTAGATTAGCCACAGTCCGGTGGACATCGGCAGCGATCGCCTCTTGAGACTTCGTCACCACCGGATCGGCCTCTAGGAGTTGGAACTTGTAGCACAGCATTTTCGAAAAATCGGTCAAATCTCCACTGAGTAGCTCAGCCGGAGAAATAT
>JBARVU010000373.1:0-19845 GCA_049646425.1 Phormidesmis sp.
CTTGAATATCTGTTCGGCCTTCGCGATAGGTTTTGTCGTTGATGGTGAAGGCCATCCCTTTCAAAAACGACATTCGCATAGAGAGTTCTAGGCGTCGCGTATTTTGGGGATAAGGTAGCGTCTCTACCGGAATCAATTGAGTAGGCAAAGCAGTAGACTCAGCAGGGCCATCGCTGTAGTTGAAAGTTGCCAACGGTACAGATTCACCCTGAGCGGGCGCATCAGAAGAATCTATATTCATGTTCTCCATAGAATGCCCCTCGCTCATATCCATGCCGCCCATCGCCCCATCGCCCATCATCCCCATGCCACCTCGGTCGTAGGGCAGATTGAGCAACCGATATGAACCGGGAGCTTGGTCACCTCTGATCAAAACTTCAGCTCTTTCTCCCGGCACTAACAACAGCTCCTCTATCTCAACCGGTTCCGAAATCGCACCCCCATCTGTGGCGATCAGGTAGAGGGGATGCTGCTCAACCTGAAGCCGATAGAACCGACTGATCGAAGCGTTGAGCAAGCGCAAGCGGAGCAGACCATTAGTCGGAATTTGAAGGCTCGGGTTGACCTCGCCACCAGTGGTAATCAGCAAGCCTTCTCGACCCATCATCACGGCCATCCGGTCGGGCTTAGCAATTTGACCCTCATCATTGAGCTGAAAGTCCTTAAGGGCTAGAAAGGCTTCCGAAGCTGATTGCACTTCAGGAATCTCATCTAGCTCGCCACGGACGACAAAGAAGCCAGAGAGCCCCGCGAAAACCTGATCGGCGACGAAGCCGTGGCGGTGAGGATGATACCAAAAAGTTCCAGCCGGATGGTCTTCAGGAATGGCGAACTCGTAGGCGAACGTTTCACCCGGTTCAACGCTCAAGAACACGTTGTCGGCATTGCCCGAGTGCGAAATATTCAACCCGTGGTAGTGAATATTTGTCGGTTCTGGCAGGTTGTTAGTAAACCGAATCCGAACGGTGTCTCCTGGCTTAGCTTCTAGTCTCGGCCCTGGCACCTGACCGTTGTAAGCCATCAGCGTAGCCTGTCTACCGTTGATGTCGATTGTCTGATAACTAGCTTCCAAATCTAGATCGAGCAGGCCATCGGTGCTGGTATAGACAGTGGGAAGGGCTCCGGCGCCAGCGGGTTGAGCTGCTGATTGGCCGCTGGCTGGCTGAGGCTGAGAAGAAGGTGTCTGCCGGGTGCATTGCGACAGTAAAACTGATCCCGCTCCTAATGCGCTTACAGAGAGAAATTGTCTACGTTTCATACCCCTACCCTACCTTGATTGTCTGACTTGACGCGGTATGATTCGCTAGCGAAATCAACCTGAGCGAATTTTCGAGCTTCTACGGCAGATAACTCCCTGAATCCTCTATTTCTATATCTTCGCTAGCAAATATGAAATTGGGATGAAACGGGTGTTTTTTTGTGTCGTGTATTAAGTGACACTGGAGATAGGGCTCCTCCGAGCTTTAGGTGATCCGACGAAATGCGCCGCTTTTAGGATACTCGTCCCTTTTACGCGGCCATGATGAACCGCTCGGCGAACAAGTCTAAACCAGCCCTTCCGTGCATCTGTTTCTTCAACATCTTCAACTTGTTGTTCAAGCCTTCGATGGGGCCGTTACTCACTTCCATGCTCATACTGACTTTGTCAGCAGCGTAGCCATCCAAAAGTCCTGCAGCAAAAGTCTGCTACAAAAGGCAAAGTCGTCAACACTCAAGATTCTGGGCGTCTCAAAGTCAGGCAGGGGCAGGGAGCGCAGATGATTGAGCAGGGTGCTGCCGCAGATGGCAAGGCGCGGCTACGTCGGGCAGCCGTTCAGCAAAGATGCGACCAGCCTTCATCGGATCACCTAAAGCTCGGAAGGGCTCAAAGCTTATCAGCCTGCTTTTAGGCTACGCTTGTCCTAACCCTAACCCTGGCGGTCTCTCAGCCTGCTTTATTACATGAAATATTCAGCCTGAGTAGTTACCAGCACTGGTCATTACTCAGCATATGTTCCTCGATGGAGCATCTTGTTCAGCATAGAAGATGCTCTGCGAGCTGTCTCGCCGTTTTCGGACACCATATTAGGCTCGGAGCTGCTATAGAAAGTGCCAAGCGTTTGGGCAGCCCAAGCTGTGTACCTGCGGTTTAATCAGGCACATCTTGAAGTACCGGAATGGTAATGGTGAACTGAGTTCCTTCAGGCGATGCAGGACTGCAAGTAAGCGTACCCTGATGCTTTACAGCCACAATTTCATGACTAATGGACATTCCCAACCCGGTGCCCTGACCCACAGGCTTTGTCGTGAAAAACGGGTCAAAGATTTTATCTCGCACATCCGCTGGGATGCCAGGGCCATTATCGAACATATGAATACTGATCCTGTCGTCGTTAGCTAGCTCAGTTTTAACTATAATGGTAGGGTTCCAGTCACTATCGGTGGTTTTCTCAGCCTGGTCTTCAAGGGCATCAATCGCATTGCTCAAGATATTCATGAAGACTTGATTTAGCTGTCCTGGATAGCACTTAATCTTCGGCAGCTCGCTATAGTCTTTCACGATCACAATTTCAGAGCGCTCAATTTGTGATTTCAGCCGACTGTTTAGGATCAGTAGTGTGCTGTCGATTCCCTCATGAATATCTACGGCTTTGACTTCAGCTTCATCCAACCGCGAAAAGATACGTAAACTCAGCACAATAGCGCGGATACGGTCTGTTCCAATTTTCATCGAGCCAATGAGTTTGGGTAAGTCTTCATTCAAGAAATCTACATCGATATCCTCCAACTTTCTACAAATTTCAGGCTCTGGTTGAGGGTAGCATTGCCGATACAGACGAACCAGCTGGAGTAATTCGTCTGTATAGTCGTTTGCGTGAACGATATTGCCATAGATAAAATTTACGGGATTATTAATTTCATGAGCGACACCGGCTACTAACTGACCCAAGGCCGACAGTTTTTCTTGCTGAATTAGCTGCGCCTGGGTGTGCTGCAAATTTAGCAGGGTTGTAGATAGTTCTTCAGTGCGCTTAGACACCCGCTGTTCCAACTGCTGGTTGAAATTTTCAAGTGCAGCGTTAGCATCCAGCAATTTGGCCTCTGTTTCCTTTCTCAGGGCGATCTCTTTCTCTCTCAGCGCAATTTCGTCCTTCAGCAAGATATTTTTACTTTTCAGAGTTTGAGTGAGGTTTTGTATTTTTAGGTGAATTTCGACTCTTGCCAGTACTTCTTCCTGCTGGAAAGGTTTTGTTATATAGTCAATAGCCCCTAGAGACAAACCCCTAACTTTGTTCTCAGTATCTGATAGTGCAGTCATAAAAATGACTGGAATGTCATAGGTGCTTGGGTCTTCTTTTAGTCGCCGACAGGTTTCAAAGCCGTCGATCCCGGGCATCATAACGTCCAGCAAAATCAGCTCAGGTTTGTGATAGGCTACTTGCTCCAAAGCACTCTCCCCATCAAGCGCAACCGCTATTTGAAAACCGGCCTGGTTCAGTGATTCAGAGAGAACTTCCAGGTTAGTGGGGTTATCATCAACGATTAAAATATTTTGTGGCTCTGTTTCCGACTGCATTATTAAATTCCTCAGGCTGTGTCTGAATAGCGTTTAATTAAGTGTGTATAACTGAAATGAAGATTTGGCAGAATTCCTGCCTTGGCCTAAAGCTAGGGGGGCTAGGAGCGTCCTGATACATTCGTTTATCCCGGCGACGCTTCCGGCAAAGCGGCTGTCGTAGTATCAGCCTCCATGTGTCTTTCCAAAAACTTTCGAATAGCCTTGGTCTGAAAACCTTTAGCCATCATTAGCAATTGCTGAGAAAAGGCGAAGTATTGTTCCTCTTTTGCTTGGAGCTGCTCTAAAGCCTCGATCAAATCGTTGATCAAACCACGGCGAGCAAGTTCGTATAGCGGCTCCAGGTCACTGAGAGGCGGAATGACCAAGTTTGTAGGGGATACTGTTTCTGCTGCTGGCTTCTGATTAGGTGAAGCAACTGGTGCAGCCTCGTAACACCATTCCAAATTAAGCAGCTTACTCAACGCCTCTAAAAGAACGTCAGTCTGAATAGGCTTAGGCAGGAACTCGCTTGCCCCTGCCTCGAAGCTTTCATGCCGATCAGAGTCGAACACACTGGCAGAAGAGACGATCACTGGAATTGAGTTCAGGTTGGAATCCTCTATTTGACGGAGCTCACTTATCATTTCGTAGCCGTCTTTCACGGGCATGGCGATATCCGAAATAATTAAATCTGGGTTGTGTGCGATCACTTGGTCTATCCCATCTTGACCATTGTGTGCCTCTAAAATTTTGAATCCAATAGGCTCCAGCAAGTTGACTAATACAGACAAATTCTCCCAGCGATCATCCACTGCAAGAATCGTCATCGGAGTACCCTTATATCCGGCAATCTTACCTTTTGGCGACTTTGTGGAAGTTTCAACCCAGTCTGGCGCTGCTGATAGCACAGCATCAAACCAGAATTTGCTACCTTGGCCCGGATCACTTTGCACTTCTAGCGTGCTGTCCATCATTGCGATGATGCTGTGGGTAATCGCCAGTCCCAAACCAGTGCCTTCGGATTGCTTATGAGCACTACCCACCTGCTCAAAGGGCAGGAATATCTTCTTCACTTGTTCCGGGGTCATCCCTACGCCCGTATCTTCGATTTGAAACCGTATCTGATACAGTTTTGAACCATGTGCATCCTTATCTACTGTCTCGCGGGTTTTGATAATTAGTCTGACTGAACCTTCATCCGTAAACTTGATGGCATTACCCAGAAGATTGATCAGTACCTGCCGCAATCTTTTCTCGTCAGCACGTATGCCTACCGGAATCTCTCCATCGGTCTCGCAATAAAAAGAAACTTCCTTTTGCTCCGCTTTGATCCGACAAATTTCTGACACGCCCTGCAGAAATGAAGGGAAATGAAATTCTGTTGGATGCAGTTCCATTTTTTGTGCTTCAATTTTAGAAAGATCCAAAATGTCATTAATCAGCATGAGCAAGTGAGAGCCACACTGATTGATGATGCCAACGCCTTTTCGCTCCTTTCCAGTCAGGGTAGGCGATCGCTCCAATATTTGAGCGTAGCCCAGAATGCCATTGAGTGGCGTCCGCAATTCGTGACTCATGTTTGCCAAAAATTCGCTTTTTGCCTTGTTCGCAACTTCAGCAGTTTCTTTAGACTGATTTAGTTCAGCGGTGCGCAAACGCACCCTTTCTTCTAGTTCTTCGTTCGTTTTTGCAAGCTTATCGAAAGATTCTCTTAACTGCTGAGCCATCCGGTTGAACAAGTGTGCGAGTCTGCCCAGCTCATCCTGGCGAGTTGCGTCAACTTCAACGTTCATATCGCCCGCCGCGATACTTTCAGTTGCCTCCATCAGCCTGATCAAGGGATCAGAAATCTGTTTCCTTAAAATCAGGGATATCAAAACGACTTCGACCAACAACGCGGCCAATCCTAGCAGGAGAAGAATACGCGCTGAAGCAAATGCCTCTTGTTTAACAAGTGCTTTAGGAAAGACCGTCACTAAATACCAGCCAGGCTCGTCAATTGTAGTAGCGGCTAGATATTCATCGTCTTCAGGGTTGTCAATAACAACTTCTTCATCATTGCGTTGGGTAACCAGCTCAAAAATTCGGCGTAGATGAGGATCTCCCGATTCGGCGATAGAGAACTGTCCATTTCCATTCTGGATCTCTTTTATAAGCTCGGGATGCGCGACTAATCGTCCATCCGAACGAAAAATCATGTTGTAAGTACCCTCTAACGTTTCTCTAATCGTGCGCTCCCGCAGCTCATCAATCAGAATATCGTGACCTAAAGTTGCTACGTGCTTTCCCGCCAGATCTACTGGCGTTACACCAGATGCCATCCAGGCTTTAGCAACTTGATCATAATAGATCCCAGTCCAGACAGTTTCTCTCTGCGGATTATGTTCTATATCGGTGATGAAGAACGATTCATCATCCGTCACTCGAAAAGATTCATCTGAAGGAGCATTCTCTGCCCAAGAATACGTCGGCATGTAAATAGCAATACCGTTTTCTGGAATTTGCATGTATGTATTTACAAACCGGTTACGCCATGCCGGGCCGTAGCTGCTTAGCAAATCAAAATACGCTAAAACGCGACGTTTCATACTTGTATTAACGTCAACGTTTTTACCGATAAAAACGCCTGGCGTTGTTTCCAGGTCAAACAGCTCAGATCGATTTCGAATAGTTCCATCTTCTAAAGCTTCGAACAGCTGATCGAATTCTGCTTCAGGGGCTGTGGCTGTATCTGTCTTTAGACGATCTAGCAGGTCTTTCTTAAGCAAAACGTGGTTGTCCTCTGCCAGAGTAAAGACTGATCTCTCACGTGCGGCTCTTAGCTGTACGTATTTTTCCAACTGAGTAAGTGTCTCGGACGTAATCCGAGACATCAGCTGAAAATAGCCTATTCCAGTCGAGGCGACAATAACGACGCTAATACTCAGCGCTGTTTTGTACAAAGTCTGCCGCGTGAGTGATTTTCTTATTTTGTCGTCGGTATGGCCAGATCTAGAAGATGCCCGGGCTTTCATGGTATGTTTGCTATCCAAAGTCTCGCGCATAGAGTACCCAGAATTAGCCGTCCGGATTTCATCGGGTAGTGAGGAAATGGTTAAGAAACCGTCGTTTGAGCGAACATCGCTTTTCTGAAAATGAGTTTTCAATCGGATGATTTCTGAGGTTCGAACAAAAAAAGAGTGCATTGCAGGCTATCTATCCCAAAATACACTCAATCAGATTTGATCAGTTAATCTAAAGTGGCGATCAGACTGATGACCTTTTGAAGAAATAGCCTTAAATCTGCTGAAGTTCAGCGTACTGTTTCCTGGGGTTGACGGAAGATTGAGCGCTCAGAAAATCTGGATGAGCCATATTCGCTAGATAATTTTCCAATGACTGTATTCCAATCTGAGGACAGGAAATACCTTTGTCCGTCATTCTACGCTGAGCGCTTCCGCACATAAAATCGAAGGCTCCCAACGATTTTTGAATAAATTTGCGATTTGAAAAAAGGGCAGCTAGTGGCATGATTGCATTAGCTGTGCCTTGGTTTTTTATCTTGAGCAAATGCGCATACCAGGACTCATAGGAAAGACGCTCCATCGAATAGCCCAGTTCATCCATTAGATCCAGCAGCTCAATCCAGGTTATTGACTGCGGATTGGTAATATTCATCGCCTGACTGTACGAATCTTTCTGCTGGGATAGCTCTACAATGACCTGGCTGACATAGTCAACGGGGACTATATTCAATGACGCTTCTAATTCAGGCGCACAACCCATGTGCAGACACCCTTGGATCATTTTCATGACGAAAGCGTCGGTTGAGGAAATGCCTGTTTTGTGAGTTCCTAAGATGTTGCTAGGTCTATAAATGGCAACGGGTAGCCCTCTTTCTCCAGCTGAAACGATCAGTTTTTCTGCCACATACTTACTTTGAGCATAGCCGCTATATAGCTGATGCGCTGGCCCAATTTCATCTTGTTCGCCAACTGTGGCTGTGCCTGTATCCTGATTGAAGGAATACACATCTACGGTTGAGATAAAATGAACGGGCTTGATGCGGTTTCGACAGGCTAGCCTCAAAATCTCTTCGGTGCCGGTTACGTTTGCAGCTTTAAGCGCAGAGTAAGGATATGCGACATTCACCCAAGCGCCACAATGGTAGATAGAGTCGATTTTCTCAGAAAGCCGAAAGAATTTTTCATCGGTGAGACCTAAGTTTGGTTTGCTCAAATCTCCAATCACCGGAATAATTCTCTCACACAAACCTTCTTCCCATAAGCGGTGTCTTTTCAGCTGATTCCACAACTTAGCTTTGCCTTCTTCAAGGCTAGTCGCTCTGACTAAGCAGTAGACATCAGCCCGAGTTTTTCGCAATAGCTCATTGAGCAGAAATATTCCCAGAAATCCAGTGGCTCCAGTCAAGAGAATTTCGGGAATAGGTCCATACAAGTCTTCTTGAGGGAAAATTCTGGGGTCAAGGCTTACTTCATTTTCTAGATCGCAAACCGAAGATTCGGAAACTTGACCGTGAGCGATAGCTTCTATTCTGCGAGATAAGTTCTCGATTGTAGACGCTTCCAAAAAATCGCTTAGGGAAACGGTTGTCTCAAGCTTTTCATTTACTTCAGACACCACCTGGACTGACAGTAGGGAATTTCCTCCAAACTCTTCAAAGGTATCGTGGATGCCTATTTTGTCTACTTCAATTTCTAAGAGATCTCCCCAAATTTCTGCAAGTTTTCTTTCGATTGCCGTCCTTGGAGCTATGTAGCTCCCCAGCGCTGACCGTGTCCAGGTAGGCACTGGCAAAGCTCGTCGATCAATTTTTCCGTTTAAGGTTAGGGGTAGCTGATCCAACAAAATGAAGGCTGAAGGAATCATGTAATCGGGCAGTTTCTGGCTGAGAAAAGCCCGTAATACCCTTGTTAAAGTGTTTCTGGACAGAGTAGGCTGCTTATTTGAGAAACAATTTGGAACCAGGTAGGCAACAATGCGCTTGTTCCCTTGTTCTCCTTCCCTGGCGACTACAACTACCTGATTGATAGCATAATGCTGTAATAGACAGGATTCAATCTCACCTAATTCAATTCGAAACCCACGAATCTTGACCTGATTGTCAATTCGCCCGAGGAATTTTAAATTACCATCATTGTCATAGGCGGCAAGATCGCCAGTCTTATATAGGCGCGATTCCGGATGACTGCTAACCGGATTCGAGATGAACTTCTGGCCTGTCAGATCGGGACGATTGAGATATCCTCGCGCAAGTCCCGGACCACTGATATACATTTCACCTTCATGCCCATGCGGGACAGGATTCATACTGCTATCAAGGAGATAGATGCTAGTGTTAGAGATGGGTTGACCAATAGATGGAATATCGTCTGTGCCCTGAGGCACCAAGCATACTGTAGAGTAAGTCGTATCTTCTGATGGGCCGTACAGGTTAAAAACTTTCTCGATGTGACCCAGCCTATACAGTTTCTGTACCAACTCATTCTGCAGGGGCTCACCGGCTAGATTGATCGTTTTCACAGAGGTCGGTATACAGTTCATTCTTAGCAGTTCATTGATTGCTGATGGCACTGTATTAATCAGCGTGATTTTCGCTAATGGCGCTGAGCTTGACAACTCTAGTGCGTTTTGAACAACAATAACATTGCCCCCACAGCTCAACGTCACAAACAGCTCAAAAACCGATAAATCGAAGCAGAGTGAAGTAGATGCTAGTACCCCTTCAAGTTGCTCAGAGGCGAAAAAGCTGCTGGCCCAGTCAATCAGTGCAGTAGTATTTCTGTGCTCGATAGCTACTCCCTTCGGTCTACCAGTTGAGCCGGAGGTATACAGGACGTAAGCAAGGTTGTGCTCTGCGACTAAGCCCCTGATATTTTGATCAGATCGTTGACTAATGATCGATGAATCTTGATCAATGAAAACAGTTTTCGCTTGATTTTTAGGGACGACGTTTTCTAAATGTTTTTGAGTGATCAAGAAAGAGAGTTGTGCACCTTCAATAGTAAGTGACAGCCGCTCTTTAGGATAGCTAGGGTCTAGGGGAACATAAGCACCCCCCGCCTTGAGGATGCCTAATAGCGTCACAACCATTTCAAGAGAACGTTCAACGCATACTCCAACCAGCATTTCCGTTTCGATGCCAAGCTCTCGCAAATAGTGAGCAAGTTGGTTCGCGCGCTGATTTAACTGCTGATAGGTGAGATGCTGATCTTGAAAACTCACAGCTACAGCGTCAGGCGTTCTCAAGACTTGTTCTTCTACTAGCTGGTGAATAGAAGCATTGTTCATAGATTGGGACGGAATGAGTTGCATCTTAAAGTTCTAGTGAGTGTGAAGTACAATTCTTGAACAGCGTTTGACCGAGATCTTCGGATTCGTTCCAATACTTTTGGATAGGCGGGTTTTTATATGCAGGCTTCCTAAAAGCTATATGATTGTTATTGCATTGGTCGGACTAGAGGATTGATATCTAGCTTCTTTCTGCGCCCTTACATTTCCCAAGCTACCTTAAAAACCCATGCATCAAGGCTGTGAGGAGCGTTCCTTACTTCTTCATAAACTCAGGATAATTAACTAGCCCGGTCACACATGGTTTATCTACTACAAGCTTGTTTGTCGCGATATTAGAACAAAAAAGATTAATAATATTTGTTTAATCAGGGAAATTATGGATGACAGTTGAAAGCTTCCATAGATCGTTGTGAAATAGTTTGGGGGTTTCTGCGTCCGTGATCTCTCCGTAATTCTCGGTAGAAACTGACGTCTTTCACTAACTCTCTTTCTATGCTTAATAGAAAAAATATTTATTGATGTAAACAAAAACGGGGGGAACCATATAGCGGTTCCCAGCTGTATACTCGCAGAGAAGGCTGACGCCTGCGGCGACGCTTCGCGAACGACTACGCTCAGGGTTCGGTTACCGCTCTACTAGGCACACCGCTGTAGTAACGCTAAAAGCGTGCACCTCAGCATACTGACCAACGCTATAGCTAGCTGAGGCTTTTGCCCACCTCTATTTGATGAAACCTTCAAAGCCATTGTGAGCGGCAATATCACCATTGAGACTGCTTTGCTTAAGCACCTGCTTCGATTGAAAGATAGAAGGCACCCCACAAAACATCGAAACAGCACCACGAAGGAGTCTGGCTCGGTGCGGGACACATTGCTCTAAAAGTTCTACAAGGTAAGCGCAGCCAGTATTGGCAGAAAGTGCGCTAGTTCAGGTATCTTTTGCTGGGGATCCTTGGCGAGATCGTCCCAAATGCGCAGTTGGACGGCATCTTTAGCGTAGGGTTGGTTGATGAAGGCAAGGGCTTCGGCTTCTGAGAAGACGTCGCCTTGAAGAGTTAGGCTGAGCTTGGAGGCGGGTGAGAGGTCGGCCCAGTAGTCTTCTTGAGTGGCGCAGAGGTAGCGTTTAGCGTTGACATGCAGACGAATGGGTTCTGTGACCGCAGGCGGAAAATACTGACTTAAAAAAGGAATGGCACGATATTCGTGACGATCATCAAGTCCTCGCTCAGCGGCATCTTCGCCGAGGGCATGGAGTAAGTGGCCTACGTCGTGGAGCAGGCAAGCTGCGATCAGGCTCGGTGGTTGGCGGGAGGCTTCGGCCCAAGTTGCGCACTGGAGGGCATGCTGCAATTGGGTGACAGCCTCACAGCCATACTGCTGGCTGCCACGGGTGGCGAAGCATTTCACAATCGGCGTGATCGCTGGTGGGAAGAAGTCAAGCGACACGGCGACCGCCTCGAATCACTTGGGTCAGCTGAGGCACCGGGTCTTGCGGGCTATGGCGAACGCTGAGAAGATCGGCGCGTTTGCCCACTTCTAAGCTGCCGCGATCGCGCTCTAATTGAATCGCAATAGCACCGTTGATCGTCACTGGCTTCATCGTCTCGTATACCGGCTTACCCGTCACTGTCGCGATCACAAAGATAGACTGCAACAAACTATGGGGCACATAGTCCGACGAAATCAGATCGACCAAATCGAGCTTGACTAAATCCATCGCCGAGACATTGCCCGAGTGAGAGCCACCGAGAACTAGATTTGGGGCGCCCATCAGCACCTGTAGGCCATTTTCTTTTGCCGCTTTTGCAGCGGTCAAAGTGGTCGGAAACTCTGAGATGTTGGCCCCTTCGTCAACGGCCTGCTGCACATGTTCAGCTGTGGCATCGTCGTGGCTAGCCATGGAAAGGTTGTGCGCGGTCGCCATCTCTACCAACGCTTTGCGGTTGCTAATGGCGTGCTCTTTTTGGGCGTCAAGTCTCTCTCGAATAAAGTCATCGAGTTCGGCTTCGGTGACACCGTGTTTACCCATGTAGTACTCGCGAAACTTGTCAAGCTTGGTAAACTGCCGCTGCCCCGGCGTGTGATCCATTAGCGAGATCAGGGCTAGATCCGGATGGTTGACGTAATGGCTGATAATTTCTGGAACAGATTCGTAGCCTAGCTCACAACGTAAATGTAGATGGTGATCGATGAGCAAGTTGCCCGCCTGCTGCCGCTCGTGAACCGCTTGGATCATCGGGTCGTAGTTAGTCTTGCGCAGCGATTCGGCAGGGGTGACATCGCCGATGGCGATCGCATCGCAAACCGTCGTAATCCCAGCTGCTGCCAAGTCTCTGTCATGGTAAGTAACGGCTGCTGCTAAGGGCCAGCGAATCCCAGGCCGAGGTGAGATGCAGCGCTCCAGATTATCGGTATGTAGCTCAATCAGGCCAGGCAGGAGATACTGTCCCTCGCCATTCTGACCGCTTTCGACGCTCCCCGGTTGGATATCGGCAATAGCGCCGTCTTGCACGACGAGGGTGCCGAGCACCTCTTCGGTTGGAAGCTGAAGCCGATAGTTCGTATAGATCTGTTCTTTCATAGTCTGGGTTTTTTGGCCGCTAATTCGCTAATTCGCACATCGCAGAAATGAGAAGTCTCAATCATGGGAGCTAAAGGTTAAGAAACGGTTGCAAACGCGATTTTTAACCTCATGGTCGTGGAAAATACCGATCAGTGCGCGGCCCTGAGCCTTTTTCTGTTCGATCAGCTCAATAACAACTTCCTGATTGGCCGCATCTAGGGCTGACGTTGGTTCATCTAGCAGCAGAATCGGATAGCTAACCGCAAAAGCTCTGGCGATATTGACCCGCTGCTTTTCGCCACCGGAGAAAGTGGTTGGAGAGAGTGACCAGAGCCTTTCAGGCAAATTGAGCCGGGTAAAGAGCGATCGCACCCTTTCCCTAGCCGCTTCTGACTCCATCCCTAGCTCCATCAGCGGCTCAGCAGCCACCTCCAAGGCCGATACCCGAGGAATCACTCGCAGGAACTGACTGACGTAGCCCAGCGTATGCCGCCGAATATCGATAATCTCGTGCGGGTTGCAGGCAGCTAAGTTTTGCCACTGCCCCTGATGCCTGATCCAAATTTCGCCGCTATCGACTCGGTAGTTGGCGTAGAGCGATCGCATAAACGTACTTTTACCCGAACCTGACGCGCCGACGAGGGCCACACATTCACCCGGATTGACGGTCAGCGAAACCCCTTGTAAAACCGGAAAGTGAATGCCGCCCTGATTGTGAAGGGTGAATCCTTTATAGAGCTGATTAGCCTGGAGGAGGGCAGTCTTAGATAGGCCAACGGCAGATTTCTGCGCAGATCCGTTTCTATAAGCGTGGAGAGTTTGCATAGGCTTTACTATTCTAATTAGGGCACCAAAGTGGCGCTAATTAGCTCCTGAGTGTAAGGATGGTGCGGATCGTCCAAAACCTGGTCAGTCAGCCCCTGTTCAACAATTTGGCCGTGGCGCATCACAATCAACCGATGGGCCAGCAGCCGGACGACGCCAATGTCGTGCGTGACTAAAATAACGCTCAGATCTAAAGTGCGAACGAGCTGCCGCATCAAGTCCAACAGCTTCGCCTGCACAGAAACATCAAGTCCGCCTGTAGGTTCATCCATCAGCACCAATCGGGGCCGGGTAACCAATACGCGAGCGAGCTGAAGCCGCTGCTGCATACCGCCAGAAAATGTGCTGGGCAGATCATCCATGCGATCTGTCGAAATCTCTACTTGATCGAGCCAGCAGCCGGCCTCTGTGCGAATATTGCCATAGTGACGCTTACCGATATCCATCAAACGCTCACCAATATTAGCCCCGGCGGTCACCTTCATCCGTAGCCCATCGCGGGCGTGCTGCCGCACAAAGCCCCATTCACTGCGCATCAGCCGCCGCCGGTCGGATTCGCTGAGCTGGCCGACATCTAAGGTTTCATTCGTCGCATTGCGGTACAGCACTTGACCGCTGTCAGCCGGGAGTTGGTGGGCGATCGCATTCAGCAACGTCGTCTTCCCCGACCCCGATTCACCAATAATGCCGAGAATTTGACCGGGGTAGAGAGAGAAAGAAATGCGATCGCAAGCCCGCACCCCCCCATACGCCTTACTCAGCTCACATACATCAAGCAAAGACTGCATCCTGACCTCCTGACTCCTGCTCTCCTGCATTCTGTCTTCCCTGCCGCTGCCCACAATAATCCGTATCCGAACAAATCCACAGCCGCCCCCCTTCGTTGTCGATCACCACCTCATCGAGATAGCTATCGGTCGCCCCGCAAAATTCACAGGACTTATCCCAGCTTTCCACCGTAAACGGATGATCTTCAAAATCAAGACTTTTTACCGATGTGTAAGGCGGCACTGCATACAAGCGTTTCTCTCGCCCCGCCCCAAAGAGCTGTAAGGCTGGACTCATATGGAGTTTAGGATTATCGAACCTGGGAATCGGGCTGGGGCGCATCATATAGCGATCGTTCACCATCACCGGATAGTCGTAGGCAGTGGCGATATGTCCGTAGCGGGTGATATCTTCGTACAGCCGCACATACATCGCTCCATATTCAGAGAGGGCGTGCATTTTTCGCGTCTCCACTTCTGAAGGCTCAATCCACCGCAGCGGCTCAGGAATCGGCACCTGATACACCATTGTTTGTCCTGCCTGCAGAGGCGTTTCTGGAATCCGATGACGAGTTTGAATAATGGTTGCCGCCGTCGTTTGTTCTGTTGTTTCTACGCCACAGACCTTCTTGAAAAAACACCGGATGTTGACTGCATTCGTCGTGTCATCTGCGCCCTGATCGATCACCTTTAGCGTATCGTCCGCACCAATAATGGAAGCGGTGAGCTGAATGCCGCCCGTGCCCCAGCCGTAGGACATGGGCATTTCCCTTGAGCTAAAGGGGATCTGATGGCCAGGGATGGCAACCGCTTTGAGTAGACTACGGCGAACGGAGCGCTTGGTTTGTTCATCGAGATAGGCAAAGTTAAAGCCTGGTTCAGTACTGTTCATCATTTCCTCAGGTGGTCAGTGAGGGTTGTGTTGCGGCGTCATTTGGAGCGCTATTTGGAGGCGAGTCGCTCTCGCTCAGCGCGGTTTCAGAGCGTTCCTTGGGGTGACTTTGGTTATACTCTTCTCGCATTCTTCGCACCAGATTCAGCTCCGCTTGAAAGTCAATGTAGTGCGGCAGCTTCAGGTGCTGGACAAACCCCTGCGCTTCGACATTGTCACTGTGAGAGAGCACAAATTCTTCGTGCTGCGCGGGCCCTTGAATCTCCTCGCCAAATTCTTTTGCTCGCAGGGCTCTGTCGACAATCGCCATAGACATTGCCTTGCGCTCGTTGTAGCCAAACGTCAGACCGTAGCCCCGAGTAAACTGCGGTGCCAGCTTTTTGCTGCCCTGAAACTGATTCACCATTTGAACTTCGGTCACCGGGATTTGGCCAACGACGACTTCAAATCCTAGTTCTTCTGGGCAAATCACCACCTCTACCTCGCCCATGCGAATCTCTCCGGCAAACGGATGGCTGTTGCCATAGCCGCGCTGAGTAGAATAGGCCAGCCCCAGCAAAAATCCCTCGTCTGAACGGGCCAAACTCTGTAGCCGAGCGTCTCTCTCAGCAGGCAAATTTAAGGGCTGTCGAGTCAAATCAAAGGGCGTGGTGGTGGCGGTCTCTCCTTCAGGCTGAATTAACCCCTCGTGGCCTAGCGCATCTAAAGCTCTAGGCGTATCAACGTGACCCGGTTTGCCCTGTGGTATCAGGGGCTGGTTGTCTTCAGCAGCTAGCTTAAAATCTAGCAGCCGATGAATATAGTCGAAAGTAGGGCCAAGCCGCTGACCGCCAGGAACGTCTTTAAAGATAGAAGAGATTCGCCGCTGAATCGCCATTCGATTGGTATTCAGCGGCTGCGTATAGTATAGCCGGGGCAGTGTCGTGCGATAGGCCCGCAGGAGAAAAACAGCTTCGACCAAATCCCCCCAAGACTGTTTAATCGCTAAAGCCGCCAAATCTGGATCGTAAAGACTGCCCTCGCACATGACTCGATCTACGGCAAGCGCCATCTGCTGCTTAATTTGCTCAAGGCTCAGCTCGGGCACCTCAGGACTACCCCGCCGCCGCGCCATGAGGAGTGCTTCTGCATTTTCGATGGCTTTTTCGCCACCTTTTACGGATACGTAGGACATCTTGTTTAATAGGTGGCTTTAGCATGGGTAGTTCTAGGCAGTCCCACCACAGATCGCTGTGTGAACAAAAAACAGTCAAGGCCTTGGGGGTAACCATCTTGAGGGCGCTGTTGCCAAAAGACATCTGGAAGCACAGGCGCAAAAGAAACGCTGCCTGAAATACCTGCACCCCTGAGCTGTTGAGCGGTGCCCGAAGTAAAGTCTGCAACTTGTATGAGTAGGGTTGTAGATTGCTCAGGAGCTTCAGCGCTGCCCCAGTTGAATGCCGCTAGCTCAGGCTGCGAGAAGGCATCGCTAATGACAGCAAAGTCTGCCGCTTTTGGATTGTCCGTAAATCGACAGCCCGTATGGAAACGCAGCCAATCCTTAACAGCTGCTGGCAGCTTGGGCTGTAGCCAAACAGCCGTTTCCAGGTCTAACAGGGATAGACAGGCCGCTGCACAAATGGGCGTTAGGCCAGCGGGCGAAGTGAGATCGCTCTTGAGTGTATAGGGCTGACCAGGATGCGCGATCGCCTCTAACAATCCTCGAAACGTCTGCTGCGCATCATGCACCGGATCTTTAAAGCCTGAAAGCGTCGTAGTAACCATTACTCTCCTCTCAGCATCGTAAAGAATTCAACCTGAGTCGCTGCCGTCTGCCGCTGCCGCTGTTCTGCTGTCTGCTGCAAACTCCGCTGCAAGGGCTCAATCACCTTTTTTGCCACCTGGCCATACCACCGCCCATCCTGCAAAAGCGCATCACATAGCGCTGCCAGCTCAGCGTGCCGATGCGATCGCCCCCCCACAGACCCAAACCCAGCTTTGCTCTCCTGCTCTCCTGTCTCCTGCCTCCTACTCCCCTGCCCCCCTTCCAACCGCACCACACAGCGCGTCAGCGTCATCTCCCCCAAATTAAACGCATCTCCCACGCCCCCAGCCCGGCCCCGCACCATCGCTAGACCGATCTCGGGCGATCGCAAAAACTCATACCCTGGCAACTCCTCCAACCGATCCACACAGCCTTCCAACGCTGCTAGCTCAGCCTTAGCCAAGATCCCCATCCAGGCTTGCCGTTCGGCTAGATTTTTCATAAAGCTACCCTGCTACTTGAGGTGACTTGCTCAACCAATTGGTGTAATAATCTAGATGTCTAGACAAATTATGGAATACGTCTCTCAAACTTTCAAGTATTCTCTGATACATTGTTAAAATATTTCCTGCGTCTACGCCTATGAGCAGTGCTGCCGCGCCTCTCTACATCCAAATTGCCGATCAGCTGCGTCGCAACATGCAATCTCAGATCTACCAGGTTGGCGACCAGTTACCGCCCGAATCACAGCTATCGCAGCAGTTTGGCGTGAATCGGCATACGCTCAGACAGGCGATCGCCCTGCTCAAACAAGAAGGGCTGCTGCGGGCCGAACGGGGGCGGGGGACATTTGTGGCGGCGCCAATTCGCTATGCCATTGGGCAGCGCGTCCGCTATAACGAAGCGCTGAAAGCGCAGGGACATACCGCCGAATTCACTCTGCTGAGAGCCCTTCAGGTTCCGGCTGAGACCGCGATTGCGGCTGGGCTAGCAATCGCCCCCGGAGATCCGGTCGCCCTGATTGAGCGGCTGGGTATTGCCGATGGAGAGCCTCTTAGCGTGGGCAGCGGCTACTTTCCTCTAGCGCTTTTTCCAGACTTGCTAACCGATGAGAGTTTGACGGTCCTAAAGAAAACAGGGTCGATCTCACAGTGGTTGAGAGATCGGTATGGCGTCGATCATATTCGCCGTCGCACAATGGTTTCAGCTCGGACTGTGCAGCCCCGAGATGCCAAGCTTTTGCAGCTCCCTTTGAACCAGCCCATTTTGCTGGCGGAGTCGGTGAATGCCGATCAGCAGGGGCGACTGATCGAATATGGGGTGGCGCGGTTGAGAGGCGATCGCATGGAACTTGTGTTTGAAAACGAAGCCTAAAGGCGCATAGGAATTTGAATCGTAAACTCTGTCCCTTCAGGGCTGGAAAAATACGTCAGCTTGCCCTGATGTTTCTCGGTGATAATTTGATAGCTGATAGACAGGCCCATGCCTGTGCCTGCACCTACCGGCTTGGTGGTAAAAAAGGGCTCAAAAATACGCGGCTGAATCTCTTCAGGAATGCCACAGCCGCTATCGGCAATTGAAATTTTCACCCACTGGTTTTGGAGCAGGGTGGTTCGCAATACGATTTGGTCGGGGTGATTGTCGTTCAACTGGCTATTTCCCTTTCCGTCAATAGCGTCGATGGCATTTGTGAGAACGTTCATGAACACCTGATTGATTGCTCCAGCAAAGCATTCGACCGGCGGCAGATCCGCATAGTCTCTGACCACCTGTATTTTAGTTTGTTCTAAGCGATTTTCAAGTCGATGTCTCAGAATGAGCAGGCTGTTGTCGAGCCCTTCATGGATATTGACTGACTTGAGTTCAGATTCGTCTAAGCGAGAGAAACTGCGGAGGGCCAGTACAATACTCCGGATGCGATCGCTGCCTGTTTTCATCGACAGCAACAGTCTGGGCAAGTCGCTTTGAATAAATGTCAGGTCTATTTCCTGGCTGACGGTTTCAATCTCAGAGGCTGGCTGAGGGTAGCACTGCTGATACGTATGCAGCAAATCCAACAGACCTTGAAAGTAGTCTTGAGCGTGACTGACGTTACCCTGGATGAAACTGACCGGATTGTTGATCTCGTGGGCAATTCCGGCAACTAGCTGCCCCAGGCCAGACATTTTTTCTGATTGAACAAGCTGTACCTGGGTTTGCCTCAGTTTGGCTAGCGCTTGGTGTGATCGGGCTGCTTCAAGCTCGGCCTTTTCTGCTGCCGCGCAGCGTTCCTGATAAAGTCGCATTTGCTGAGCTTTGATCAGAGCCTGCTCAGCCTCACTTTCCACCTGATACTGAGTCACAATCGCATCTAAGGCTGACAGCAGCTTTGACAGTGCAGCATTGGTAATGGCCTGCAAAGAAGCACTATCCATCGTCATTTCCGAGTCAGCCAACTGTAGAAATGCCTGAATTGCCGAGAGATAGTCCCGCACCTGCCTATCTACAGTTAGCGGCGGATCGAAATACATCGCGTGAACCGTTGCTGAGGGCTGCCCAGGTAAGTGGAGTTCGGCGTCTCCGTAGATCAAGCCTTCGTGCGATCGCTTCATCAGCGCAGCGAGGGTTTGCAGCTTTTTTCGTAAGCTTGTTCGCTGCGTTTTGCTGGCGCCGCCTACCAGCATCAAACTCAGCATAGCCGCCCGCTGAGACAGCATTCGCTGACGACCGCTGATATTGACAATCGCCGCGTTGACAGATTGCGTTTCCAACGCTGGGATAACCGATTCTGAATCGTACATAGGTATACGAGCATGCTAGGGTTGCCTTTAGAGTGCCCGAATTTAGAAATCTGTGCGTTCAGTCTCAGCAAACGGCAAAACACTTGCAGCATCAGCGTTTTTAGGATGCAGCCCTGGGCTTAAACAAACCGGCGGCGCAACCAGGCTGAGGCCGCATCAATCACACCTACCACTACTACTAAAATGATTAAAATAGCGCAGACTTTGGTGTAGTCAAATGAGCGGAAGCTTTGATAGAGTGAAACCCCGATCCCCCCTGCACCGACAATTCCCAGCACCGTAGCCGAGCGCACGTTGGATTCAAAGCGATAGAGAACGTAAGAAATCCAAAGTGGTACTACCTGAGGAATCACGCCAAACAAAATCTCTTGGAACTGACTCGCGCCAGTCGCCCGCACCCCTTCAATCGGACCGACCTCGATGTTTTCAATCGCTTCAGAAA
>JBARVU010000374.1:0-48441 GCA_049646425.1 Phormidesmis sp.
CCTCGCGCTTTTGCGCTGCCGACCGACCCGCCTAGCCCGCCTTTGCCCAGTCCGGACGCTAACAAGCCGGGTGACAAATCAGCAGCCGACGGGTCGGCTGCCAATCAGTCATCGAGCAATCATGCCAATGGCCAATCTGCCGGTACGCCTGCGAAGAAACCGGATGGTGCTGAAGCATGGTTGCCCCCCCCGATGGCGGTTGATCCACCGATTGCGCCACCGACCGCAGATCCCCCGTCAGAATCTGCCGAGCTGCCTGCCGACCGGTGGGAAGTCAACCAAGACCAGGACAACATCAAGCGATTTGCCCAGTTCTTCAACGGTCAAATTGTTGATTTGGATGATGACCTGGAAGGCCCTCCCGATCAATCCACTCGTCATAAGTCTTCTGACCCTGGCCCAGATGTTCCTTTCTAATTCAGACTGCCGTCCCAGTGTCTAGCTGCGCAAACTGACCTGGTAGGTTTTCTCTAGCGCAGCGCGAACCTTTTGATGAATCGGGTCAATATCTTTGTCGGTTAAGGTGTGATCGCTCGCCCGATAGACCAGTCTAAACGCCAAAGACCGCTGCCCAGCAGGCACGTTCTCACCCTGATACTGGTCGAATAGCGTCACCGAGTCTAAGAGCTTGCCGCCAGTTTTGCTAATTGTCCGCTCCAGATCAGCCACTGATACGTCTTTCGAGGCAAAAAATGCTAAATCGCGATCAGAGGCCGGATAGGTAGAATAGGCTGTAAACTTCACCGCTTTACTACCTTTGCCCGCCAGGCAGGTCACCAGCACAGCCCAGTCAAGATCAAACACATACACCGCCTCTGGCAAATCGCGAGCCTGACGCAGCTGCGGATGAAGCTGACCAAACGTTCCCAGTCGGGTACGGCCCCGTACCCACAGAGCAGCCGTTCGACCCGGATGCAGGCGGTCATCACTGTCGTCGGGCCGGTAGTCCGCAGCCAGATCAAAGCTGTCAAACACGCGCTGCAAAATCCCTTTGGCCTCGTACCAGGTAAGGGGCGATTCCTGGTTGCTTGTGACCCACCGGCCGCGTCTGGTATCCCCGCCGACAATCCCCGCCAGCCGGGTTGTTTCAATCGGGTCGCCCTGAGGATTATCCGCTGGCTGGTTGAACACATTGCCAATTTCAAAGCCGTTCAGCGGCCCGTTCCCCTGGTCGAGATTGAGCTTAAAGGCATCGATCAGGCCATCGATCAAATCGATCCTGAGGGCTGAATACTCCTTGAAGAGCGGATTGGCCAAAACCACCTGCTTTTCAGAGGTAGGACTAGTTAATGAGTAGTGAATAGTCTCTGTGAGTCCGGCCGCCCGCAGAGCAGCTCGCAATTGTCTAGAAAGGGCTGCTTCATCAGAGAGATAGCCGCGTGACGTTTGGCTAGGCAGCGTATTAGCGAAGTGGTCATAGCCATGTAGCCGGGCCACTTCTTCAATCAGGTCAATTTCTCGCTCCAAATCGCGGTAGCGATAGGGCGGTACTTCAACTGACCAGGTATCGGCGGCGGCAGCCGGTGTTGCCTGACAGCCCAGTTTCTCCAATAGAGTTTCTACTGTCGCTTTGCCAAGATCCTGGGTTTGGCCTGACTCAGTGACGACCTGCCCCAACATTTGGTGAATACGGCTGAGTCTGAGCGTGAGGGTGCGAGTAGGGGTAATCTGCCCGATCTCTGTGCGATCCTGCGCTTGGCCGGTGAGACTGGCTCCGCTGATTTCTTGCAGCAGATGGATGGCGCGATCGCTCGCCAAGCTCAGCTCAGCCGGATTGACACCGCGCTCATAGCGAGCCGAGGCTTCTGTGCGCAATCCCTGCGACCTAGCCGACTTGCGAATTGCCGCCGCATCGAAATAAGCCGCTTCCAAAAAGACCGCTTGAGTACTCTCCACTACTTCTGTCTCAGCGCCACCCATCACCCCCGCTAGGGCAACGGGGACATCGTTCGCCGTGATCAGCAGCGTTTGCGTCGCTAGCGCTCGCGTTTGATCGTCCAGCGTTACCAGCGTCTCTGGCTCCCTGGCATAGCGCACACCAACTGTGAGCGACGAGTCTTTCCCCGCTGCCAACAGCCGCTCTAGATCGAAAGCATGCAGCGGCTGACCCCACTCCAACAGAACATAGTTAGTCACATCAACCACATTGTTAATAGCCCGGCTGCCAGCGGCGATCAATCGCTGCTGTAGCCAAGTTGGCGAGGGTGCAATTTGGATATTTTCTAAAACACTGCCGATATAGATAGGGCAGGCTTTGGGATCGCTCAGCGCTACAGTCACACCATCGGGCTGGTTTTGGCTGCCTGCAGCCGGCTCAGAAACGGGTAGCTTCAGCGGATTTCCCGTAATCGCGGCAACTTCGCGGGCAATACCCACCATACTCAGGGCATCGGCCCGGTTAGCTGTAGAGGTCACATCCAGGACGAAATCATCGAGCCCTAGCAGGGGCCGTACATCCTGCCCAATCGTAATGTCTCCCTGCTCAAAGCTAGCTTCGTCAAATATATAGATGCCTTCAGACTCTTTGGCCAGCCCCAGCTCCGACAGCGAGCAAATCATGCCAGCAGAGGCCACCCCTCGCAGCTCCCGAGGCTTGATTTTAAGATCGACTTTGGGTAAATAGCTACCGACTGTTGCCACTGGCACGCACATATCTGCACCGACGTTAGCAGCCCCACACACAATGGTAGAGGGCTCACCCGTACCAATATCAACCGTGCAGACGCTCAGCTTTTCGGCATCAGAGTGAGGCTGACGCGCTAGCACACGACCAACGACGACGCCATCGGCCCAGCGCTGGCGATCTTCAATATCTTCGACTTCAAAGCCGGCCATGGTTAGCGCATCGGCGAGCGCTTCTGGTGCAAGATCAAATTCGACAAGCTCTTTGAGCCAGTTTACAGAAACACGCATGGATAAAGGTGACGCCTGGGCGCTTGTCACAACAACATAAAGACCCCCCTCGACATCGCCAGGGATACGCTCGGATGGTCTCGACTTATCGTACTATGCTTATCTCTTTTTAAGGGAGCAGAGAGCGGCAGGCATGGGCTTTGGTGAAAGGATGCGGGAACACTGGAGCCACGGCCAAGCGAGTAGATTTATCTAGCAGCGAACGATTGATAGACCGTGGCGATCTTTTATCTGTAATGGAATGACTTATTGCATAGCCACCGGCTGCCCCAAGCCCAAAAATGCACCCAATGCCCGCCTCTGCCAAGCCTGTGGCAGCAAACTCTGGCTCCGCGATCGCTATCGAGTCCTCGGCGCCCTCGGTCGGGGTGGCTTCGGGGCGACCTTTCTAGCTCGCGACCAGTCTTTACCGGGCTACCCGTCCTGTGTGATCAAGCAGCTACGGCCCACCGCCTCAGATCCTACGCTGCTAGAGATGGCTAGAGATCTCTTTCAGCGTGAAGCAAGCATTCTCGGTAAAATTGGCAATCACCCTCAGCTGCCTCGCCTGCTGGACTATTTCGAAATCGCTCAGGAGTTTTTCCTGGTACAGGAGTATGTCAGCGGCTCCACGCTTCAAAAAGAAGTTAGGCAGGGTGGCCCGTTTAGCGAAGCCGGTGTGAAGCAGTTTCTAAGCGAGATTTTGCCGGTCGTTCAGTACATTCATAGCTATAAAATTATCCATCGTGATATCAAGCCCGCCAACCTGATCCGGCGCGAGCAGGACAAGCAGCTGGTGATGATCGATTTTGGCGCGGTCAAAGACAAGGTCAATCCGCCTAAAATTGATCCGTCTGACCAAACGGCGCTGACGGCCTATGCCATCGGCACACCCGGCTACGCGCCGCCCGAGCAAATGGCGATGCGTCCGGTCTACGCCAGCGACCTCTACGCGATTGGCATCACCTGCGTGTACCTGCTGACGGGGCGATCGCCCAAAGATCTTCCCTACGATACCCATACCGGCGAACTGCGCTGGCAAGATCAGGCCCCTGTCAGCGAGCATTTTGGTCAGGTGCTGCGGAAAATGCTGGATATCTCAGTGCAAAACCGCTATCAGATGGCTGAAGACGTGCTGCGCGATCTAGAGATGGAGCCCTATCTGGCTAGCCTGTCTCAGAACATGGCTTTTGCCACAGCCGAACCAACGGCTTCTCGCTCAACGACGGCTCAGACAGCGCCCTCAACAGGAACCGCCGCTTCTCCATCGGCGCGGATGGCAGAGGCCATTCGCGCTCGTCGGGAGCGCCGCAGCCTGGGGCCTTCCCCTAGCGGTGTAGAACGCAAACACGGCAAGCCCACCGCACAATCACTAAAGGAATCCTACGACCGGGGGCAGCGAGATTTCTCTGAGCAAATCTTCAGCCAGCTTGATCTCCAAAAGCAGGTTTTGGTCGGCGCTCGCTTCGCAAAAGCGACCTTTCGCAGTACTAATCTGCTGGGCGCTGATTTGTCGAACGCCAATTTAAGCCAAGCGAATCTCACCCAGGCCGTTCTCAAAAATGCCAAGCTCAATGGCGCTTATTTAGGCGGGGCCAGTCTAGAAGAGGCCGACTTGCGCGGGGCCAATCTCACTCGGGCCAGCCTAGAGTCAGCTAAGCTCAAGGGCGCTAACCTATGTGGTGCTGATCTGACCGGGGCGACTATTAGCGATGAGCAAATAGCGTCAGCCCGCACGAACTGGTCAACAATTTCTCCTAGTGGACGGCGGCTGTTTCGCTAATCACCTTTCCGACTGCTTTTTTGGCCACAGTTTTGCTAGCAGAAGACCTGTTTGGCCCGCTAAACTAGTCGTGAGATCTCAGTGAGGAAATAGTGCGTATGTTTGTTGATGAGCTGACCCCTTTTATGCGAGAGCTGGCCCATCAGCCGGTGGCTTTTTTCGGTGGCTTCTGCTCAGGACTCTTTCGCCTCGATTTGGCTGAGGACCCGGTGAAAAGCTGGTTGAACAAGCAGGGGGCCGTGCCAACTGCTGCCAGTACTGCTCGCGCTGACAATTCGGCTGGCCCTCAGTCTATTGATATTGAGTAGTACACGCTCTAACGTCTGTGCAGCTGGGCTGAGATTACTGGATGGAGATCAGAGACTGCATCCAGTTGTGAACTCTGCGGTTGACCTCATGGCGATCGCCTAAATCACCCAGGTCAAGCCTCTGAGTAAGGGCGACGGCGCGGGTATAGTCAGCCACAGCGCAGTTCCAGTCCCCCTGAAGATGGTAAACGCGGCCTCTTTCTGCATAGAGAGTAGCGCTTTCAGGCTTGAAGAACATCGCAATGTCTAGACAGGCCAAAGCCTCTTCATAATCGCCCATCTCTCGGAAAGTAATCGCTTGATTGAAACGAGCGCGAATGTTGAGCGGGTTGAGGTCGATGGCCTGATCGTAGTCCATGATGGCCTCTGCCCAGTTTTGCTGGATCGCGTGAAGATTGGCTCGATTGCTATAGGCCCGGTCTAGGTTTGGGTTGAGGTCGATAGCGTGGTGGTAGTCAGCCAGAGCGTTCTCCCAGGTCTGCAAGTGAGCATATATGAGTCCTCGGTTAACGTAGTAATTCGCATTGTCAGGGTCATAGGAAATGAGCCTGCTGAGAAGCTGAATAGCCACTGGGTAGTTTTTCTTCTGGGCTTCCAAGCTGGCTCGTTTGCTCAACAGCAAGTTGGCATCTGCCGTAGAAAGCCAGCTGTTCGGTCTAAATCGATAGCGCCGAGTAGAGGGCTTGACCGCACTAGTCGTTGCTGATACGGACGTGCAGAGCGGCTTGTCGGGGGTCGGGCTAACGGACTTTAGAGATTGCATAGGTTACAAGGTCCTAAAAAGGTTGGGGAGGGGGCCGGTTACTGCAATAGAAGCTAGATAAAAACTGACTTTGCTGAGAGCTGAAAGCAATATAATAAATAGAAGTACATTCAGCGGAAGACCTGTGAAACCGCTTTGGAATTCCTTGAAATAGACTAGAAAACGAACGCAACAAGGTTTTTTACATGCAGCGTTCTTGATGAAATAATCTCACGATGCCGCAGTCAAACTAAACCGAAAAAGAACGTAGGCGCAGCAATCTTATTGGCGAATAAAAGTTAATATATCGGTAGAAATACTAAAGCAAAGACCGTAAAAGCTCTGAGCAAAGAGAGGGCAGAGACCCAAAAAAAAGCGATCACCCTCCCTTGTGAGTGATCGCTTTCAGGCTTTCAGAAGATGTCTCCACAAACCGAAACATTCATTCAGTCAAATTGTTTGGACTTAGGTGGATGTTAAAGGGCAGCTTTCTGACCCGATGAGCTCTCAGTTGCTCAAGTTAAGCAAATCAAAAGCGGCCAACCCTCATTTAGCCAAACGTCATTTGTGGGCAGCCCCTGCTGTAGCCAGCCTATCTGAAGCCAACGGAAGCTTGCCAGACAAAAGCCAACAATAGAAAGAAGATAGGAAGAATAGGCAAAACGTCAATTAGAGGGCCAAAGGCACGGTAAGCCTCAGGCAAAGTCGCTACCAATAGGGCTGCGTTCATAGACTTGGCATCTCCACATAACTTATGCAATCGCTAATCGCATTTTATCATGAGTTGCCGTGCCCGCTAAGTCAGCCACTGGGCAAACTCTTCAGCAAAGCGGTCTTGCAAAATAGCCTCGCGGATAGTGCTGGTAAAGCGAATAAGCTCTGTGATGTTGTGCAAAGATAGCAGCGTGTAAGCCAGCAGTTCTTTGGCATGGAGCAGGTGGCAGAGATAGGCCCGACTAAAGGTTTGGCAGGTATAGCAAGGACAGTCTGCGTCCAACGGCGTCAGATCGCGGCGAAAGCGAGCATTTTTGAGATTCCAGCGATCGCCCCTGGTCAGTGCCGCTCCATGACGGGCCAATCGCGTAGGAATGACACAGTCAAACAGGTCAATGCCAGCGGCGATCGCCTGGGCCATCTCTTTATAAGTGCCGACCCCCATCAGATAACGGGGCTTATGTGCTGGCAGCAGTGGCGTCGTCGCTTGGACGATCTTCTCAATCAGCGCTGGCGGCTCTCCGACGCTAACCCCGCCAATCGCGTAGCCCGGCAGACCTAGCTCGGCTAGGTCTTGGGCAGCTCTCTGTCGCAGATCCAGATAGGTACCGCCTTGCACGATGCCAAACAAAGCCTGATCGGGACGGTCATGCGCATTCATACAGCGCTTGAGCCAGCGATAGGTGCGCTCAGTCGCAGCCGCCACCGCTTCACGACTTGCTGGGTACGGCGGGCACTCATCAAAGGCCATGATCACATCAGCCCCCAGCTGAGTTTGAATCTCAATAGAGCGTTCAGGCGGCATTTCGATGATGCGACCGTCGCGGGGAGAGCGGAACGTGGCCCCCTGGTCGGTGACCGTGCGCATTTCACTCAGGCTAAAGACCTGAAAACCGCCAGAATCGGTCAGGATAGGGCCGTCCCAAGCCATAAATTTGTGCAAGCCCCCCGCTGCCGCGACCAGATCTTCACCGGGCTGTAGGTGCAAATGATAGGTGTTGGCAAGCACCATTTCGGCGTTGCAATCTTTGAGCTGTGCAGGCGTAATCGTTTTAACATTTGCCAATGTGCCCACTGGCATGAATCGAGGGGTATGGACAGGGCCATGAGGCGTATGAAAGACGCCGGCCCGGGCTTTGGTATGGCTACACTGGGCCTGAAGCCGATAGGAAAAGATGCTCAAGAAAGGTCACTCAAAGAAAGACGATCAAGGGAAGGCCAGGCAGCTAACAGCGCCGTCAAAGGCTCTATTTTATGACCTTATACCCCTGGTTAGGAACTTTCAGAAACCTTCGCTCAAGCGTATTCCACCCCAGATATGTTTAGTATCGAAGACAGTTAGGTCTTGGAGTGTGGAAGTTTTGAGATATTTGATTTTGTAATTAATTTTATAAAATGTTTAATCTCTAAGACGTTTAAGCTTTGGGGATTTGCACGTTGGGGATTTGCAGGTTGGAAATTTGCACCTTGGGGAACTTATGGCAAATTTCGTTCGTCGTCTAGGGAAGCGTCCCAACTCGCTGAGAGCGCTTCTGCGACAATGGCTTCTAGAGCGGCTGCATCTAGGCGGTGGCTGCCGTCTTCTTCGGCTGCGCTGGCGATGGGTGTGAGCCCCAGACAGCGGTTGTCTTGGACTAGCACAAAACTGGTTTCTCCAGCCGTCGTCACGATTTCTAGATAGTCAAAACTGTGAACGTTTAGATAAAGGCTACGGTTAGCGACCAGCGTAGCCTGAGCCGGGTCGGCAAAAGCTTCCATCACACAGCCTTCGCCTGTGCTCGTAACTTCATTGTCCTGCCGATGGATGTATCGGACGCGGCGAAGACCTCGAAGCAGCCGGAGCATATCGCTTTTGTGAACAACAATGCCGTTGTCAACAATGCACGGTGCAGGTAAGTCGCTGGAATTGGGGTGGTTCATTGGAGAGGCTATCGGTAGGCCAATAAACAATCTAAGGAAGGGCGAACCTGACAAGGGACTCTTGTAAAGTTCGAGGATATACCTTCACGATATACGAATTCTATAGGTTTGCAATATCAGATTGGTAAGATATTGAAATACTTTATAAGAAGAATTTCTTTTTGATAAGTTGATAGTCTTACTTTCTATTAAGAGTCATTATCAAATTGCTAACTGCAGGAACATTTCATTGCTAGCAACTGTCTTAAAATTGCTGAGGATAAGCAAAATTCAGTAGAAAACGTGAGCAAAATGGGCCAATGGCAGAATATCAGAGTCAACATCTGTCGTTTTAGCAGCAGTAAAGCGGCGTGAGAGCAGTTGGCTAAGCTCAGGAAAGAATGGCGGAGATAACTCGTTTTAGACAGACCGTGGAACCCATAAAATCTGCGTTTGTAAGGGCCTGGGCAAGCTGGAATGGGTCGCTGATGTTTTATACCTGTTTACCGTTGCCTCGCGCTTGGCCTTTGGAGTTTCGTTGGATAGCGCGGTGGGCGGTCGGCGTGGGAGCGGTTATTGGGGCCCTGCTGGGAGCTGTTGACTGGGGGCTGATGCACTTGCAGGTGCCGGTGGCGGTAAGCAGCGCACTGGTGGTGATGCTGGCAGTAGCGTTAACAGGTGGGCTCCATCTAGATGGGGTGATGGATGTGGCCGATGGCCTGGCGGTACCTCAGGCCGAGCGGCGCCTGGCAGTAATGGCAGATAGTCGAATGGGTGCTTTTGGCGGAATGGCGGCGATCGCCCTTCTCCTGCTTAAAGTCATTGCGCTAACGGCTTTGGTCGATCATCGGCTTTTTATTTTGATCGCGACCGCGATGTGGGGACGCTGGGGGCAGCAGTGGGCGATCGCCCGCTATCCCTACCTAAAAAAAGAAGGCAAGGGCGCATTGCATCAAGCAGCGCTGCCGACGATCTACCATACGCTGCCCAGTTTGCTTATGATTGGCCTGCTGAGTGGGGGAGTAGGCGCTGTCGGATGGGTGCCTGGGCTATTGGTGTGGCGTACCGCAATGAGTGGGTTTATGCTGGCAATCCTAACTGGCGCTTACTTTAACCGGCAGTTGGGGGGGCATACGGGAGATAGCTATGGGGCAGTGGTGGAGTGGACAGAGGCACTGTTGCTGTGTAGTCTGACGGCAGGCTCGTCCTATTAGCAAGTAATATTGAGAGGGCGGAGCCCTTAAAAGGAAGCGCGACACATTCTCAACTCTAGTAAAAGCATTGCAATTGCGGATTTATGGGTAACTCTTCTCAGGTTCAGGAAATTTCCGGTCGGGGGTTACCGCTGAGCGGCAACGATATCGATACAGATAGGATTATTCCGGCCCGGTTTTTGCGAGCTATCACCTTCGACGGTCTGGGCGAGCAGGTATTTACCGACGACCGTCAGCAGCGCCCTGACCACCCTTTCAATCAGCCACAGTATCAGGACGCTGAAGTCCTGGTTGTCAATCGTAATTTTGGCTGCGGGTCTTCGCGTGAACATGCCCCTCAGTCGATCGCCCGCTGGGGCATCCGGGCCCTGATCGGTGAAAGCTTCGCCGAGATCTTTTTGGGCAACTGCGTGGCGATGGGTATTCCCTGTGTCACGGCCAGTGCAGACAGCGTTTTAGCTTTACAGCAGGCGATCGCCGATGAGCCCACGGCGGAAGTGACTGTCGATCTCAGCGAGATGGCGGTGCGAGCCGGTGATTTTTCGGCCCCGGTTAGCATGGGTGCAGGTTCCCGGCAGATGTTTTTGCAAGGTACCTGGGATGCTTGCGGGCAGCTTGTGGCCGAGGCCGAAGCGATCATAGATACCGCCGCTCGGCTCCCTTACATCAGCTGGGCCGCGAGCAAAGCCTAAACACCCTTGCGACGGTTACTGCCAGTGGCAGTAGGGATTTTTGACCAGACTGGCATTGTAGTAGCGAGCCTCCCCTGAGACTTCTTGCCCGACCCAGTCCGGCAAAACAATCTGCTGATCTTCTGAACTCAGCTCGACTTCGGCCACAATCAGGCCGGCGTTTTCTCCGGCAAATTCGTCGATTTCCCAAACGACGTCATCAACCGGGAGACGATAGCGCGTTTTTTCGATCAGGGGGCGATCGCACAGTGTCTCTAGCATCTCCCGCGCCTCCGTTATCGGAATGGCGTACTCAAATTCAGCTCGGCTCAGCCCCTGAGCCGGCCCTTTGATCGTCAGATAGCCTTGATTTCCGGCAATGCGTATCCGCACGCTCCGGTCGACTCGGGCCGTCGCAATGTAGCCCTGGCAGTAGGATTGGCCTACGGCTAGCGATCGCCAGCTGTCGCCGACGACTAAAAATTTTCGTTCAATCTCTTGAGCCATACCGCGCGGTCTCTCTCACTAGCAAGCAGGATTTAGATACAAAAAGGCCGCCACCTCAGTTGGGGTCGGCAAAGCCGCAATTGATCCAGGCCGCGTCATTGTCAAAGCGCTAACTGCGCTGGCGTAGTTAACCACAGATTGAGCCACATCAGCCGCTTTGAGACAGGTTAATCCCCTCAACAACAGCTGATAGACGAACCCGGCGGTAAAGGCATCGTCCGCTCCGGCGGCGTCTTCCACATCTACTACAAAGCCTGGAACCGCTCCTATATTCCCGGCGAGCCAGTAATGACAGCCGTTGACCCTGGTCGTTACCAGTACGCCGCTGAGGTGGGGAAGCTGGTGGGCGATCGCCGCAGCGCAAGCGGTGCCAAACAACCACTCAGACTCTTCCACCGACACCTTTAAGAACTGCACCTTTTGCAGCAAGTCATACACCTGCCCTGGCGCTTCGGCTGGACTCGGCCAGAACATGGGCCGCCAGTTGACATCCACTAAAATAGCGGCGCCCTGCTCCCGGGCCAAATTCACGGCCTGATGAACTGACTGACGGGTATCGGCATAGGCCATCGCCAAAGTACCCAGTACCAGAAAGCTTGCCCCGGCAAATAGCTCAGGTGCTAACGCATCAGCAAACAAATGAGCGTCGGCAAACGCAGTTGGAACATTTTCACTAAAGCCAGCAAAGGCAGAATGGCGCACCTTCTGCTCGGCATCCTCTGCTTCCTCGTGGAGAATATAAACCCGGCGAGTCGGCGCTTTGAGGCGTCGCTGTACGCCCTGATGCCCTACCCCCATGTCACTGAGCAGCTTCACCAAAGCATCGCCCCAAGCATCGCGGCCAACCGCCCCGATAAACTCTACCTGACCGCCCAACTTGGCCAACGCACAGGCTACATTCGCCGATGCCCCGCCAGGTAAAGGTGCCCAGCTTGTCACTTTGCTGCGAGGCAGTCCAGACTGCTCGGCAAAGCAGTCAACCCAGATCTCTCCCAGACAAATGGCACGATTCACAGGTTTTCAATTGGCGACAGCAGCGCTATTTTAGTCTTCGTAGCACATACTGTGAAATATCCTCTAGCGCCTGACGAGATTCTGAATCAGGCAGTTCGCTCAGGCACACAACGGCTTGCTGTACATGCTGAGTTGCCAGATCACGCGCCCGGCCGATTCCCTGACTCGCATGAACTAACTCAATCGCCTGTTCGAAATCCTCTGGCTCTGCGAACTCGCGATCTATCAGGGTTTTGAGATAGGGCACTTCCTCCATAGCATAAAGTACTGGCGCGGTCAGATTGCCACTGCGTAAATCCGAGCCCGCTGGCTTGCCTAGCACCTCTGCGGAACTTGTAAAATCTAAAATGTCATCGACCACCTGATAGGCCAAGCCCAGGCTGCGACCGAACTGATACAGGGTCTCAGCCATCGGCGCAGAAACTTCGCTAAGCACACCGACGGCCTTGGCACTATTCGCAATCAGCGTGGCAGTTTTGTAATAGCTTTTGTCGAGATAGTCCTGAATTGATAAGGTCGTATCAAAATGCTTCAGGCCCTGGCGAATCTCCCCCTCCGCCAGATCCATAATTACTCGCGAGAGCAGTTTAACCACCTCTAAGTTATCGAGATTGGCCAGGTACCAAGACGACTGAGCAAATAGAAAATCACCGGCCAATACAGCCACCCGATTGTCAAAAAGGCTGTGGACGGTAGGCACCCCTCGGCGGGTAGCAGACTCATCGACCACATCGTCATGCACGAGGCTAGCGGTATGGATCATTTCGGTGATTTCGGCCAGCCGTCGATGACGCGGCGTAATCTCTTGACCGGGCAGCGTTGCCCTAGCCAATAATAAAACAATCGCCGGTCGAATACGCTTACCGCCTGCACCAAATAAGTGCTCAGCAGCCGCGTAAAGGATTTTATGTCGAGCGCCGACAAGATTTTTCAGATTGTCAGTCAAAAGCGCTAAATCGGCTTCTACAGGAGAAAAAAGGGAGGTGGCTGAGGTCATGGAATACGCGACTCAGGCGGATTAGGTTACGAAACTTTAAGCTGTCTTACTTTATTCTAAGCCATAGCGCTAGCAAAGAGGCTAGCCTCTCAGCGAAAGCCCAGAAAAGCAGCCACCTCTATCACAGCAGGGCACTGTTTCCCTGAAAATTTTATAAAGCATTTTTGCCAGGCCCCTGGCGATAACTAAATCTTATGTGATATGCTGTAAGCAGCAAAAGACTTATCTAAGGTAATTCTTTGAGAATGTTTCTGACTGTTAGAGGCCACTCTACAGTAGGGCGATCTTTAAGAATTGAAAGCCATCGTTTCCCGCAGAGTCTTAATGATGTAGGCGTTAACGGTGGACTTGTTAGGGCACGGCTGCCATTCCATCAGCAACCGTAGCTCTATAGGGAGGCTTTCTCCACAATCTCATCACGATTTAATGAAACTGCACAACCAAGAGGATGCTCTGTTTTTTCAAGCTAGAGCGTCGCAGCTGAAAGGTGCTTTTATGCTCCGGTAGATTTTTGCTACTGGTTCTTACGGGTATCTGTATAGGAAGTGCTTTAGGTCGACGATTAGATTGACTGTTGTACCGATGAAATTGCCACTGATGTGACCTAAGTGCTCGCGGCATGCGAGACCCACACTAGGCTAAAGGAGCCTAAAGCCAAGAGAGCTTAAAGAGTTCCAATCTGAGGAGGTCATAGATAGGTTCAGCTATGGAGAGCTGGCTATAAAGACCGATAAGGCATCTGAGAGTTACCAGAAGTCGTCTACAGACTTCACAGGTAGGCTCAATAAGCGGATTTAGAGGTTTGGATAACTGGCGAGTACGCTGAAATGAGTCGAGCGACCAAGGGGCGGCTGCCAAGCAGGCAGACTTTGTCCCTGTAGGCTTGAATCGTTGCAGTCGAGCTGTAGCTGCATCCACTGATCCACGTTTGCCTTGCGATGTTTTTTGCTTCTGTGATGGAGTTCTGAACTGCTAACGTTGCCTGCTTCCTGCCATGCCAATTTTTTCTAGCACTAGCCCAATTTCGATTGTTTTGCCCGCCTTAGGTTACCTGATGACTGTGTATCTAGTCATGATGTGGATGAGCACAAGGACTTCAGACTTTTAAAGTTTACGCCTGCAGCTCTTCTCTTAGATGAAAGTTCCAAAAAATTTTAGATTACTCGAAGCTCTCACTGCTGATTTAGGCGTGAGAGCTTTCTTCATTGGCGGTGGCAACCAGTAGTTAGTCGCTGGAGCGATATGAGGCAGCGTGAATGGCCTCCAGCGCTGAGACAGAGACTTGCTTTACTTGGGGCTGGTAGCCGAGCCACTGACGCGAAACTTGGGCAAACTGCTGGGGGTCTCCGCTCACATAAAAATCTGTCGGCTGGGCATCTAGAGAGGTCGCAGACCGGTTCAATCTGAGGATCTTTAATTCTTGGTTAGCGGCAGCCGTGAGGTACTTTGCCGGGTCGACCAGCGCGATTGACGGCGGGACAAAATGGCGAAAAACAGGGGCCAAGTGAGGGTAGTGAGTACAGCCGTAGACAAGCGTATCAATTCCTCTGTCAAGGAGCGGCTGGACGTAGCGCTTGGCAACAGCAAGGGTGTATGGGTCATGCAGGCGATCGCCCTCAATCAGCGGTACAAACTCCTGGCAGCCTACCTGCCAAACCTGCGCTGTAGGGTCAATCTCTAACACCGCTCGCCGGTAAGCGTTGCTATCAGCCGTTGCCTGAGTCGAAATTACACCGATCTGCCGACCGCTTTTAATCGCCGCTCTAGCGCCAGGCAGAATAATCCCTAATATAGGAATTGGGAATTCTGAACGGACCGCTTCCAGCACTAGCGCGGAACTAGTATTACAGGCCATGATGACCATCTTCACGTCTCGCTGCATCATCCAGGCAATAATTTCGCGAACAAACCGTAAAATCTCCTGCTTAGAGCGGTTGCCGTAGGGCACCCGAGCGGTATCGCCGAAGTAGACAACCGATTCGTAAGGAAGCTGTGAGCGCAGTTCTCGCAATACCGTCAGTCCCCCTACCCCGCTGTCGAAGACACCAATTTTGAAATTGGAGCGCAGCTGACTGGAGAGGGCTGGAATGCTCATAGGTATATATGCTTACTTCACTAAAGCGAATAAAGAGTGTCTAGAGTTTAGTCGGATTTGGAGACTTTACCTGCTTGATCTCGATAAAAGCGCTGTTTGGTCTTCCATACATTTACGTTCCGTCTTTGCTCAGAGCAACAGAGCCTGAAGGAATACACAGGGCTTAGCAGGAAATTACCACGCCGGTCTAGACACACTTTATTCAGTCTTCAGCCCGATTCTCAGCTATCCGGCAACCGAGCAGATAGTTTAGAAAATCTATCCGTGATGACCGTAAAAATACGTACCAAGCAGGTAGCAATACAAAGTCTGCTCAGGACTCGGTCGATTCAGCCGCGATGATGGCTTCACCCGCTGCGATATCTGCTTCTCCTTCCATGGCTTCTGCGATCGCCTGAGACGAAGTCGATTCAGACCCATCGTCCAATTCATTTTCGCTATCAAAAACCAGGCGGAGCAGCGGCGGAGCAATGAAGGTCGTCACAATGACCATAACAATGATGGCAGCATCTAATGATTCAGAAAGCGCCCCACTCGCCGCCCCAACACCGGCAAATACCAGGCCAACTTCACCTCGCGGAATCATCCCAAAGCCAACGGCCAGACGGTTAATCCCAGGTTGACCAAAAACCGCATAGCCGGTAATAGTCTTCCCCAAAATCGCAACGATCACCAGAAAAGAGGCAATAATCAACCCTTCACGATTAGCCGGAACCAGCGGATTGAGTACGCTGATATCGGTGCGAGCGCCGACCGTCACAAAGAAAATCGGTACCAACATATCGGCAATCGGCGTGATTTGCTCTTCTAGCTCTTTGCGCTTGGAGGTTTCAGCTAAAATAAGTCCGGCTGCGAAAGCACCCAGAATAGTCTCTAGCTGAATGGCCGCAGCGATGTAAGACAACACAAACGCAAAGACTAGCGAAGTGATAATTAGCTGACCGCGAGTTTGCAGCTGATCAACCAGTGAAACGAATAACGGACTCAGCAAACGACCTAGAAAAATAGATCCGATTAGGAAGACTGCCGCACCGACGACCAGATAGATGACATTGGCAATCTCTATCTCGCCCGTCTTAGCTAGGCTCGCAACCACCGCCAAAACGATGATGCCCAGAACATCGTCGAGAACTGCCGCACCGATGATAATCTGGCCCTCTTTGGAGCTGAGCTGCTGCATTTCGGCAAGGACTTTGGCAGTAATGCCAATACTAGTCGCGGTCAGGGCAGCGCCTGCAAAGACGGCGGGAATAGTGGCGATATTAAAGAAGAAAATTAGGCCCGCTGTGCCGGCGATAAAAGGGACTAACACCCCGACAATAGCTACGACCGCAGCTTGCGGCCCGACGCGAATGAGTTCTTTGAGATCTGACTCTAAGCCAATTTCAAAGAGCAGAATGATGACGCCCAATTCGGCTAAAACCGACAGCGCCTCGCTCTCACCGCTAAATACCTTGAACAATGCTTCAGGTTCTAGCGGATTAGTCATCTGAATAATGTTCATCAGGGCAGAACTGGTTTCTCCCCCTTCTGGAAAGACAATCAGATTCAGCGCCGATACGCCCACAATAACGCCGCCGACGAGTTCACCGAGGACAGAAGGCAAATTGATTCGGGCACAGAGTTCGCCCCCTACTTTCGCGGCAATAAAAACGGTAATCAGGCTGAGCAGCACACCGGCTAGTACGAGCGGGCCAGTCTCTGCTTCGCCGACTTCAGCCAGCAAGGGAATTAGCGGCGGCCAACCCACAGGTTGCGTGCCGCTCCCGATAGCGGCAGTCCATGTAATCTGCGAAATCAGGCTATTTACCATACCGCTTGTGCCACTTAAATGGCCTATTAAATATTCTGTGGAACCGAGCCATCCGGAATCAATCATGCTGTTTTCAGCAACTCATCGTTGTCTAATTTACAGGAGTGACTGGGCTATAAATTGTTCATTTAGTCATATGCAGCAACCAAAATTGATTTGGATACCATAGACTAATATCTTTGGATTTATAGCTTACTATAGAGTTCTGTTCGGATTTAATGCGGATGGTTAGAAATACCTTCTGCAAGCTAGCCAAACACCCGGTGCTGAAGAGAGGGCATTTGTCTACGGACTTGCTCTAGCCGGGAGGGCTTGATTTCAGCGATTGCCATCCCCACGCCTTCACCCGCATCTGACAGCGTGATCCCCCAGGGGTCGAGCACCATGGCGTGACCATGAGTTTGCCTTCTAGCGTTGTGAAATCCTGTCTGTGCAGGGGCAATCACATAGCAGGTATTCTCAATTGCGCGGGCCTGTAGCAAAACCCGCCAGTGATCTTTGCCGGTAAAAGCTGTAAAGGCAGCTGGAACAATCAGCACCTCTGCACCTTCTTTAGAAAGCTGTCGGTACAGCTCAGGAAAGCGCACATCGTAACAAACAGACATGCCTAGATTACCCAGCTGCTGAGATCTGTAGACTTTGGGTAAAGTGCTGCCAGAGGTCACCGCGACTGATTCCCGATAGGTATTACCATCCGGCAGGTTGACATCGAACAGATGAACTTTTTCGTAGCGGCTAAGCTCTTCCCCATTCTCATCCACTAATAGGGCCGTGTTGTAGGTGCGACCGTCGGGAGAAGGCACTGGATAGCCGCCTCCCAGCAGAGTGATGCGATAGCGCTGGGCCATCGTCTTGATAAACTTTTCGCTGGCTGAGCAGATTTCCTTAGCTCGCTTGAATTTTGCCTCTTCGTCACCCAAAAACGAAAAGTTTTCAGGCAGGGTGACAAGTTCAGCGCCGCGACGGGTTGCTAAGTCTATCAGCTCTTCGGCCTGAGCCAGATTTTTATCCAGGTCAGGCCGGCTAGTCATTTGTAAAGCCGCCGCAAGATAGGGCTTCATAGGTCTCTAGAGGTGCAAAAGACAGAACAGGCTAATTGTAAGGGCTAAATGCGCGGAGAATACAAGTGGATGCGGCAGCGGAAGGGCAGCTCGCTGGCTTGAGCGTGATCACCGGCTACAGCGCTTTTTTGAAGGCGACCCCCTTGACATAGCAAGGTCTTTGATCAGACAATAGCTACTCTCGATAAATAGTGCTCGGATCAGGTAGAAAGGTGTAACGGGAGTCTTAGCGGATCAGTCCCTGAGCAAACTCTGACAGATTGGCCTGCCTGTACGGCGCAAGGAAAAAGGAAACATGGCTTACGCGATTATTGCAGCTGGGGGCACTCAGCTCCGGGTAGAACCCGGTCGGTTTTATGACATCAACCGTTTGCCGGTAGAAGCCGATGAGCAGATTACGATTGACGATGTGCTGCTAGTCGAAAATGACGGCGAGGTGAGCATAGGACAGCCTCTCGTGGAAGGCGCTGCGGTTAGTGGCACGGTGGTCAGTCACCTGCGAGGAAAAAAGGTAATTGTCTACAAGATGCAGCCTAAGAAAAAGACTCGCAAGAAGCGCGGTCACCGTCAAGAGCTTACTCGCGTGATGATCGATTCTATCACCGTTGGAGGGAAGACACTTTCAGCGGAGAATGCGATTGAGGCGTCGCCGCCTGAGAGTGCATCCGAGCGTGTGACTGAAGCAGCGACTGAAGAGTAGACTAGAGAATATAGCAAGGAGAATATTCAAGCCATGGCACATAAGAAGGGAACAGGCAGTACCCGGAACGGTCGCGACTCTAATGCCCAGCGATTGGGGGTGAAGAAGTACGGGGGTGAACAGGTGATCGCAGGGAATATTCTCGTGCGTCAGCGCGGGACTAAGTACCATGTGGGTGAGAATGTCGGTCGCGGTGGTGACGACACATTATTTGCGCTAATCGACGGCATCGTGACGTTTGAGCGCAAAGGCAAAAACCGTAAGAAGGTTAGCGTTTACACAGCTTCTGTATAGCTTTTTACGGCCTTGGGGATGCGATAGGCGGTTGTGCCACAGTCGAAAAGCTCGCTGTTCTTTTGTCAACAGCGAGCTTTTTAGTGCGAATTGACAGATTCTAGCCGGCGGTTGGGCGGAGGTGTAGCGGGTACTCTATTGGCGAATCTTTTACTGATTAGGCGATATCTCGATATCTTATGAGCTACCGCTGAGTTAGGTAATTGCGCCAAGTGCTGGGGCTACCTTTGTTAACCGTTTGCTGGCTGGTTGCTGTGCCTGTCTATTTTCTCATTGCTATTCTGCCTGCGATCGCCTCCTGTGCTTCAGGCAGTGTTGCTCTGTATGCCTGGCAACGCCGTGAGGTCACTGGAGCAAGGGCATTTGCGCTGTGTACGGGCGGTATCTTTATATGGTGCTCTTTTTCTACTTTTGCCTATCTATCGCTCAACGAGACCGCTCGCATTATTTTCAACCGAGCGACGTATCTGGGAATTTGTTTCTTCCCAACGTTTTGGCTGATTTTTGCGCTGCAACATGCTCACCATGACCGCTGGATCAGCCGTCGTATGCAGCTATTGATCAATGTGATTCCGACAATGACATTGATGATGGTGCTGAGTGATCCCTGGCATCGCCTGATTTGGAAATCGGCAACTTTGCGCTTGCAGCCTTTTCCTCAGCTGGTTATCAACCATGGCCCTTGGATTCACTATGTTGCCATTCCTTACGCTTACCTGATGCTGCTGACTGGCTTTGGGATAATGCTGAGTGCTGCTTTTGATGGATCGCAGCTATATCAGCGACAGACGCTCATGTTACTAGGCGCAGCGCTGATTCCATTTGTTTGTAATGTGCTGTACATGGTCTCTGGAATCAGGCTCTATGGACTCAATCTGACGCCGGTTGGATTTGCGATCGCCGGTTTGCTGGTTCATAGAGGACTGTTTCACACCCAGTTTTTAAACGCTGTGCCAATTTCTTACCGAACGGTTTTTCTAAACACGACAGAGGCGGTGATCCTGCTGGATATGCACGAACGGATTGTCGATCTCAATCCTAGCGCGATCGCGGAAGGCGGACATCGACTGGAAGCCGAAAGCGTAATTGGAAAACCGTTTGAGAGTGTTTTCTCTGACTACCGCACGCTGTTGAGCAAAGCAGACAAAAATCCTGAATTTACAAGGACGATTCCCGTCCCTACGCGGCTAAACGAACCGTATCCTGACCAGCCTTTAGAACGGTTTAGAGAGGTGAAGGTGCGATCGCTGCGCAGCCCGGGAGGCAGGCGAGTGGGGCGGGTGATTATTATTCGCGATGTCACTTCAAAAAAGCAGCGACAGGTACAGCTAGAAGCGTTTGCCTATGTAGATAGTCTGACCGGGTTGTCTAACCGACGGCGATTGGAGGTTACTGCCGAGAAAATTTTCGACATGCCGCCAGGTCAGATGTCGTTAGCGGATGTACCGATTGCCCTGCTCTACATTGATCTCAATCACTTTAAGTCGATCAACGATGGCTACGGGCACGATGTGGGCGACGCAGTCCTGCAATACTTTGCTAAGTGCCTTGAAAACATCGTGCGACAGGGCGATATGGTGGTGCGGCTAGGCGGAGATGAGTTCGCAGCCTTGCTCTACAACGCAGACCGGGCGGTGGCCATGGAGGTGCGATCCCGTCTAAAAAAAGCTTTGAACAAAACAGCCATCATTGCCGGGCACTGTTTCAACCTCAGTGCCAGCATTGGCGTTGCCTACTACCCGATCCACGGGAAAACGTTACAAGATCTGCTGCGGCGGGCAGATCGAAGTATGTATCGGGAGAAGCGGTCGATCAGAAAGGCTTAGCGCCAGCGTTTGAGGCGCTTGGGTGACGATCTCAAAGGCGTTAGCAACCGATACGGGGATAGCCAGAGGGGTACCTTTTTGGCTATCAATAAAGACCCAGTCGGTTTCACAGTTTGCTAAAACAGCCTGGTCTGTCACTCGGAAAAATTTGTATTGGCGCTGTGATCGCACTTTTCCAATGCTGGAAATCCAGGTGAGGATGGCAATCTGCTCGCCTTCAAAGGCAGGTCGCAGGTATTCAATCCGGTGAGTGCGAACGATCCAGGTGGCGCCGACGGCGCTGGTCTCACGGGCACAGGGGGTGTGATGGGCATGGGCGATCGCAGCAGTCTGCATCCAGCGCACGTACTCCACATTATTGAGGTGACCATTTTCATCAATTGCTGTGGCGGGTACGGTGATGTCGTAGCGATAGATAGCTGACATATATGCGAATTATTTAGAGCGGTCTCGATGTTTCGCTCGAGGCTGTTGCAGCAGTCGAGGCGACACGTAAAAGTTAGTCGCTTCAAGGCGGTTGACAACGGGTTCAATTTCAATCAGTCCCCTCGTCGCGGCCTGGTCAAGAATGCCTAATAGACCAGTGATTCTCAAACCCCTGGTTTTAGCAATTCGGCGTCCTGCAAATTCATCTAACAAAACTAAGTCAGCTCCCAACCTTTCTGCTACATGGATAGTAGATCTTTCTCCTCGGTCGAGCTTGCTGAGAGTCTTGTCTGGTCTACTGCCATAGACGTCGCGCTCTACCCAGGTAGGAAGGGTCGTCATCCATGATTGGACTGCCGGAGGAGTATCAATTGCTGTCAGCCCTTGATATACGATAGGTGTGATAATGATTGTGCTAAATAGCTTCTCAAGTAGATCGACCTGATCTAACACAACAAGATAGCGGATAGTAGAGGTGTCAGAAACGATTATCAACTTTGGAAGTATCCTTCAGATGTTAACTTTTCTGAGAAAGCCCTAAGATAAAGTTCTATCTATCTACTCTTGTTCGCTGTCTATGAGCTGTGCGATTACCTTGCTGTCTTCCTCTAGATCGGCGATGTCATAGGGCATGTAAGCCTGTTCTTTTTTCAAAAAGTCGTACGTTTCCCAGCAAGAGGTAAAACCCTAGCATTCGGCGAATTTGGCCCGCACCTTTGGAAATCTTATTGCTGACAGGTATGCTGACTATCTTTAAGGTGTCTAACTTATACCTGATTCTAGCTGACTGGTCAGTGGGTTCCCCAACCCGCTAGGCTGATTAGGGAAAAATTCTGTTTTCATTGTTTGGCGATCGCCTCTCCTGGACTCTATGCGGTATCTCATCACCAGTGCTCTTCCTTATATCAACGGTATCAAGCACCTGGGCAATTTGGTCGGTTCGATGCTACCGGCAGATGTTTATGCCCGGTTCTTGCGGCAGGAAGGGGAGGAAGTCCTCTACATTTGCGGGACTGACGAGCATGGGACGCCGGCTGAGATTGCGGCGTTGGAAGCAGGGCTGGAGGTCGCAGAATTTTGCCGACGGCAGTATGAGCGGCAGGCAGACATTTACCAAAAGTTTGGCCTTTCTTTTGATCACTTTGGCCGAACGTCGTCTCAGGCGCAGCGCGAGCTGACCCAGGACTTTTATCGCAGCCTGGACGCGCATGGCTTTATCGAAGAGCGAGAAATCAGCCAGGTTTACTCCGTGACCGACGAGCGCTTTTTGCCTGATCGCTATGTCGAGGGTACCTGCCCCAACTGCGGCTACGAAAAGGCTCGCGGCGACCAGTGCGAAAACTGCACGAAAATGCTGAATCCGACTGATTTGATCAATCCTCGATCGGCCGTCTCGGGCAGTACCGATGTGGAAGTGCGCACCAGTCGCCATTTATTTTTGCGGCTCGATCAGCTTAGCGATGAGGTGCGCGCCTGGGTCGATGCGCAGACAGACTGGCCCAACTTAACCAAGTCCATTGCCCACAAGTGGCTAGATGAAGGTCTACAAAGCCGAGGTATTACCCGCGACTTGAAATGGGGCGTACCTGTTCCTAAAGAAGGCTTTGCAGACAAGGTTTTTTACGTGTGGTTTGATGCGCCGATTGGCTATGTCTCGGCGACTAAAAGCTGGGGCGAAGCCGATCCTAGTCGCGATTGGAAGAGCTGGTGGTACGACGCAGAGGACGTGCGCTACACCCAGTTTATGGCGAAGGACAATCTGCCGTTTCACACAATTATGTGGCCAGCAACTATTTTGGGGACGCGAGAACCGTGGAAGCTCGCAGACTATATCAAGGGCTTTAACTGGCTGAACTATTACGGCGGTAAGTTTTCGACGAGTTCTAAACGCGGCGTATTTTTGGATCAGGCGCTGGAAATTGCCCCGGCGGACTACTGGCGGTACATGCTGATGGCCTCTGCGCCGGAGTCAGCAGATTCAGCCTTTACCTGGGAGCAGTTTCAGACCAAGGTGAATAAGGAACTCGCCGATAATTTTGGTAACTTTATCAATCGCATCCTCAAGTTTACGGCATCGCGCTTTGGCAATGAACTGCCTGATGGTGGGGAGCCCGGCGAAGCGGAGGCGGAACTGGAGGCACGGTGCAAAGACTTGGTGGAGGGACTGCGATCGCACCTCAAAAACATGGAATTCCGCAAAGCCACCGAAACCCTCAACGCCCTGTGGTCAGCTGGCAATCAATATATAGACATCCGGGCTCCCTGGACGCTTTTCAAACAAGATAAAGCCGAAGCTGCTGTGGTCATTCGCACCTGCGTCAACCTGATTCGGCTGTACGCAGTCGCCTCAGCGCCTTTTATGCCAAATACGGCTGAGCAGCTATTTGACGCGCTGCAGTTGACTGAAACAGAGCGCCGAAGCACAATGTCAGATGCCGCTGACCTGAATATTCTCAAGGCTGGGCGAGCCTTTGACGTGCCACCCGTGCTGTTTCAAAAGATAGACGATGACCGGGTCGCTGACCTGAAAGCCCAGTATGGGGGAGATTAGTCCTGCTCCGAAAGATCGTGACGAGAAAGGGTAAATACATGCTCCACGAAAGGCTCGCCTTGAAACTCTGTCGCAATGCTTTCGCGCTGTCTCATGCCTACCCGCTCTAGCAGACGAATCGAGGACAGATTTCGCGCGTCGGTAATGCCCACTAGCTGTGCCACCTCAGAACATTCCCAGACAAAAGCGATCGCCTCGCGAACGGCTTCGCTGCCGAGTCCTTTCCTCTGGAAATTACGACTGAGCGTAAACCCAATTTCGGCTTGGTCGCTGCTGCTAGCTACGCAGATGCCGATATCTCCGATGAGCGCATTGTCTGAGCGGCGGGCGATACCGAGCTGATACCACTGCCCGGACTGCAACGGTAGGGCCGCATTCATTTCAGTTAGGAATGCGATCGCCTCAGCGTCAGTCATCGTTTGCCAGCCCTGATAGCGAGCCACCTCCGGATCGCGGCGATATGCCTGAAAGCTGTCCAGGTCAGAAACAGTTAGCCGGCGGAGGATAATTCGTTTTGTCACGCGAGGCAGCGCCTCTTCAATATTCAGCGTCATCTACAAGCATAGGCAAGGACACCGACATATTATGAACGTCAGCTAAAATAATTGCAGCCTAAGTACCTTCACCGCAGTTCGAGAGGGAAATGACCATGGCAGATAGCACCACGTTGATTTCGTTCGGCTTGGCCAGCGCGGCGCTGGTGGTAATGCCTGGGCCAGCAACGCTGTATATTGTCACTCGAAGTTTAGATCAGGGGAAGCAGGCTGGACTGGCTTCTGTGCTCGGAATTTCGGTTGGGGCAATGGTTCATTTTGTGGCGGCAGGACTAGGACTATCGGCGGTTCTGATGACTTCGGCGACGGCTTTTTCGGTGGTTAAGTATGCAGGGGCACTGTATCTGATCTATCTGGGCGTTCAAAAGCTACGCTCACATGAAACGCTGGTAATCAATGAGACAGCAGTCAAAGTTCCGCTCTTCGTCGTTTTTCGTCAGGCCATAGTTGTCAACGTGCTCAATCCCAAAGCTGCTATCTTCTCTTTGGCCTTTTTGCCTCAATTCCTCGATCCAGCACAGGGATCAATCTGGCAGCAGCTAATACCCCTGTGTCTAGTTTTTCTTAGTGTTGGCTTGCTGAGTGATAGTACCTACTCCCTCATCGCCGGACAATTGCGGCAGTGGATTCGGCAGAATCCTCTATTCCTCAGACGACAGAAGTATGTTGCGGGGGGAACCTACATTGCGTTAGGCGTGGGGGCAGCAACCGTCTCGCCTGCTCACAAGTAAGCTCAAGGAAACACTACGGCAAAGACGACTGTATAGACTGAACTTGGTCAAACCGATATACCGGTCGTAAGCTTGCACTACTCGCGAGTGAATCTGGTTCCACTTGCTGGCTCATAAAGGGCCACGCAGAGCTTTCTTTGCCCTGACTAGAAAGGTCAATTCCCGCTTCTAGATAGGCGCAGAGGACAAAATCTGTACAATATCCGTTCTGAGACAGAGCAAACTTGGAATCGAAGGAATTGTTCTTTGCCGGGTAGGTTTTTGCAGCGGTGGCGATCGCCCGCTGCACTGCGGGAGTGGGCGCTTTGAGCCGGTATATGGCCGCGCCAGTGGCCTTGCCATTCTGTAAAAAATTAGCCAAAGGCTCTTCTACCAGCCTGCTGCCAGTGCCTTCAGGCAACGCACTAACAACCATTAGCCGCGACCCTTTGAAGGTGATAATGCCGCCCTGAGCGTAAGGCGTATTCGGGGTAAATGGCGCCACTAAGCGGGTAAACCAGGTATTGCCCGACCGAAAGATAATATCGCCTTCCTTCAGACGCGCCTTTGCCTGCCGCAGATCGGCGTTGCTTAGTACGAGGGGCGCCGATGCTATAGCGTTACTGGCTGCTTGCTGCCGGCTGTCTTCTAGCTGACCGCTTTTGAGTAGAGGCTCTAGACCGCACATCAGAGCTATTAGCGTGACCATACAGCCTGATCGAATCAGCCTATTCTGGATGCGTTTGGAACGGTTTTTGGAAGGAGAAGTAAAGCGGCGATAAAACACTTGTAGCGTAGAGAGACAAAAGCGAGCAGCCGATTGATAGAGATATCTGCTCTTACAGCACAGCTTACCTTTAAAGGGCCATACTTCCAAAAGTGTATCAGAAAACACATTTTCCTGCTGTGATCTGAGGCAGTCCGTAGCTTTCCTTTTGTGCCGCGTTTAAAGGGTATAAAGTTTTATAGACCTCTAAGTTTATTTTTCTACTATGGCTCAGGCAAAAGTGGGCGACACGGTCAGAGTACATTACACAGGCACGCTGAATAACGGCCAAGTGTTTGACTCTTCTAAAGCGCGTGAACCCTTGGAATTTACCCTTGGATCTGGCATGGTGATTCCTGGATTTGAGGCGGCAGTCACGGGCTTAGCGCCTGGTGAATCGGTCACAACTACGATTCCAGTCGCTTATGGCCCCTATCGTAAAGAGATGGTTGCCGCCATTGAACGAGAAAATATCCCGGCTGACTTCGAGCTAGAAGTGGGTCAAAGGCTACAAATGCAGGTGCCTGATGGGGAGGCGATGGCCGTCACAGTGACCGACATTCAATCTGGGATGGTCACCCTTGATGGCAACCATCCGCTGGCTGGTCAGGATTTGACGTTTGAGCTAGAGCTGGTGACAATCGCCTAATTTCTTCCTATATCAGGTCTTCTCAACTCACCAAAGAAAGCACTAGAAACAAAACACTATAGACATGGCGACATATCTTATTACAGGGGCCAATCGAGGCATTGGCTACGAATATTGTAGGCAGCTACAGAAGCGAGGGGATGAGGTCATTGCCGTCTGTCGTCACAGCTCAGATGAGCTAGAGGCCCTCTCTAAACAAGCAGGCGTCAGGGTAGAAACAGGAGTAGATATCGGTGATGAGAGTGCCGTTGTCGCCCTTGTCGAAACCCTGGATAGTCAGCCCATAGACGTTTTGATCAACAACGCTGGCATCTACCGGCAGTCTAGCCTTGCTAGCCTAGATATCAACGGTATTCGTAAGCAGTTTGAGGTAAATGCGATCGCTCCTTTGAACTTCACCAAATCTCTGCTTCCTAACTTGACCAACGGCAGCAAAATCGCCATCATGACCAGTCGCATGGGCTCGATTACAGACAATTCTTCCGGCGGTTCTTATGGCTACCGCATGTCGAAAGTCGCTGTTTCGATGGCAGGCAGGTCACTGGCCCACGATCTCAAAGCCGAAGGAATCGCCGTTGCAATTCTTCATCCTGGCTGGGTCAGCACCCGCATGACCGACTTTACCGAGCGCGGTATTTCTCCTGAGCAATCGGTCAGCGGGCTGCTCGCCAGAATTGACGAACTGACGCTGTCTACGACAGGTACATTCTGGCATGCAAACGGCGAAGTGCTGCCCTGGTAGGCAGCTGGCAGCCTGAGCAGTTCGATCAGCACTTCATCAAGTTTTTTTATTATTTTGATCTTTATATTGAGTAGTGGCGTCTCAAAGCAGCGAGCGGATACATTGTGGGCAAGTTAGCAGGACATCGCTCTACAGTGGCTCTACCAACAAAGGTGCAAGTACTATGCAGGTCTTTATCACCGCCGATACGTTCTTGAAGGCGCTACCCACACAATCTAGCAAACTAAAGGAAAAAGACTTGCCTGATCAGCTTGTCTTTGTCAAGGCAGGAACCGTCCTGGAAATTGTCGATTACTTTCCATACGAAGGGCTGCCTGATACCACCGCTGATGACCATATCTTCATTCAGCTCGCTCAGCCATTAGCAGGACACCAAGGCATTCGATGGTTTATCTATGGATTACATGCCAAAGTAGAAGGCACTGAACCCAACAATGACCCTCAAGATGAACCGGTACCGGTCCAATCGACTCAGAAGGAAGCCAAAGACTTCGGGCCTAAGATCTCCATTCCAGGGATCAGCCGTCCGGTGGGCATTTATGAACCGGTCTACTTTTCACCCAGTGTCTGCAACTTCACCTGGGCAGAAATGACCAAAGGTGGGTCGCGCATTCCGGTCAATGCGACCGTGACTCAGCGGATCGTCAAGCTGTGCAAATACATGGACGACGTGCGCACTTTTTTAGGCAGTAAGCCGATGCGAATTACCTCTGGCTACCGAGATCCTGTCAGCAATCGGCGGGTCGGGGGGGCGCGGGACTCCCGTCATATGTATGGCGACGCGGTTGACTTTTGGGTGGAAGGTATTGATGTTGTCGATGTGTTCTATAAGCTTAAAAGCTATCATCCGAAGGGTGGATTAGCCGTCGGTAGAGGGTTTGTCCATGTGGATCTGCGGCCGGGCTCGCCAGCGAGATGGGCCTATCCCCAGGGACCTCAAGTCAAGCTGTGGTAGATAACGTTATCTGGCTAGCAGCCATCACCTGAAGACGCAGCGGTTTACCTGAGTAGAGATGTCTATCGCTAAGGTCCCCATTTGAGCATGCGCACTCTAGAATTAGCAAATGCTATCTACTCGGGTGACCGCCGTGTTTTTCAAGTTTTTGAGAGGCCGACTGCAAACCAGTCAGCTCTCTGGACAAAAGAGCAGCGGCCCCGGTTCGTTTGAGGGCAATCGGTCGTGTAGTTTGTCAGGGGCGATCACCATCAGCAGTGCGATCGCCACGCTGCTGATCTGCTTGGCTTATTTAGGCAGTTTCCAAGCGATGGAAGTCAAGACATTTGACCTGCTTACTCGCTTGGGCGCTCAGCACTTCAGCCGACATTCCCTGGCTGAAGCGAATGATAGTCCAATTGTGATCGTCGCCATTACCGAAGCGGATATTCTGGCGCAGAAACAGTGGCCGCTTTCCGACCGGGTTTTTGCGCAGCTGCTAGCTCGGTTACAGGTCTACGCTCCCAGCGTCGTCGGCCTAGACATCTATCGGGATGTGCCTCACGAACCAGGTAGCGTCGCCTTGGCCAGACAGCTACAGCGTGACAACGTAGTGACCATCCAAAAGCTGGGGTTCGAAAATGGCCTTGAGGTGCTGCCTCCGCCTGACGTACCTGAGCAGCGGGTGGGTTTCAATGATTTCGTTATCGATCCTGATGGTGTCATTCGCCGTAATTTTATGTTTGCGGCTTTGGGCGAGCAGCGCTACTATTCATTTTCTTTACAGTTAGCAAGGCAGTTTTTGGCTAAAAAGGGGATCGTCATCACTCCCAAAAAAGATGAAATCGCGATCGCAAACACTCGGTTTAAGAGGATCACAGCCAACACAGGCGGTTATCAAGTCATCGATGCGGCAGGCTACCAAGTTTTGATGCGATACTTTCCGCCATCTGACCTTGCTAGAGTGCTGACGCTCTCACAGGTACTTTCAGGAGACTTTAAGCCTGAGTGGATTGAGGATAAGATCGTCTTGATCGGGACGACGGCACCTAGCGAAAAAGATCTCTTCTATACGCCGTTCAGTGCTGCAAAAGAGGAGAATGTGATGACCCCAGGCGTAGTCATTCACGCTCAGTTGACCCGCCAGATGTTAAGCGCTGTTTTAGATCAGCGACTGCTCTTGGGTGTATGGTCTCAGCCAGCGGAGTGGGCCTGGGTGTGGCTATGGGGCTTAGCCGGAGGATTTATCACCTGGCGGTTTAGGCATCCGCGTGAGGTTATGCTCGCTTTGAGTGCCGGACTCGCTGGGCTGTTGGCTATTACTGGACTGCTATTTGTGCAGGCAGTTTGGGTGCCCTTTGCGCTGCCAGCGACAGCCCTGACCTTGAGCGGTATTGGCATCATCGTCTATAAAGAGTTCCGGAAGACTTTTTACGACTTTGTGACCGGCTTGCCCAACCGCACGTTGCTGATCCAAGAGCTTGAGAAACTGCTGTATCAGGCATCTCATGCGCCTGATACAGGCGTTGCTGTGATCTTGCTAGATATTGACCAGTTCAAAGCTTTCAGTGAAAGTTTTGGCCTACAGGCCGGCGATCACCTACTGCGGCTAACCGCAAAGCGGCTGCGGCGAAACTTACCGCCTAAGGCTAAGTTAGCTCATATTACGAGTGACGAATTTGTTGTGCTGCTAGGGGCGATCGCCCGACCGGAAGATGCGGTTGACATCGCTCAAGGGCTCACCCAAAAAATGTCTAAGCCGGTCAAGCTAGGCACGCAAAGAATCTTTCCAACGGTTAGCATTGGCATTGCCTACAGTGCTATGTATCCAGCTAAGGGCTATCCGACTGCCAGCAATTCGGCCATCGACCAGAGGCTCAGTGCCGAAGAACTCTTGAGAGATGCGCAGACAGCGATATCTCGCGCCAAAGAACACGGCCGCAGAGGGCAGTGCAAAGTTTTTGCGACTGACATGCGTGCTCAAGTGTCGTACCGGGTAGGGCTAGAAACTGACCTGCGGGACGCTTTAGAGCGACAAGAATTTGAGCTGTACTATCAACCGCTGATTTGTCTGGAAACAATGACCCTATCGGGGTTTGAAGCTTTAGTTCGCTGGCACCATCCCCGAAAGGGCCTGATCTTGCCAGGGAAATTTATTTCGACTGCCGAAGATACGGGATTAATTATTCCAATTGGTCAATGGGTGCTAGAAGCTGCCTGTGTGCAGATGCAGAAGTGGCATCAGCAGTTTGCTGACAAGGCTCCTTTTGTAAGTGTAAACCTCTCAGGGCGACAGTTCGCCCAGCCGAATTTAGTCGGACATATCGGTCATGTTCTCTTAGAGACCGGGTTAAAACCGAGTGCTCTCAAGCTAGAGCTCACCGAAAGCGTCGTAATGGACAAAGTGGAAGCGTCGATTAAGGTTCTGCTTGGGCTCAAAGCGCTACAGCTGACTTTGGGAATCGATGACTTTGGGACTGGCTATTCATCTTTGAGCTATCTCCATCGTTTTCCCATTGATACTTTAAAGATTGACCGCTCTTTTGTGATGCGAATGGAATCTCCTGGTAGCACAGGTGAGCTGGTGAAAACAATTGTTGCACTCGGTCATAATCTAGGAATGGATGTTGTGGCAGAAGGCATTGAAACGGCTGTCCAGTCACAGCGGCTGAGAGAGCTGCGGTGCGAATATGGGCAGGGCTATTTTTTCTCTAAGCCCATACCGGCATTCGCTGCCGAAGCAATGTTAGCTAAAGAACCTACTTGGGGCGTAGATGACGCTTAGCAAGCGTTCGTCGTTTGAGCTACGAACTGAGGTTGTTTGAATCCGCAGGGGGCTGGAGCGGCTGGAGTAGGCGGGCAAGTCCTGCTGATTCTAGCAGGCGTGTCCATTCAGCGGCGATCACCGCATCGTCTGGATTTTGGCGCCGCATTTGGTCCAACATCACAGCTGCATCTAGCCACAGGTCGGCCTGCTGATAGAGCAGTCTTGCTCTCATCAATGGCGTCAGCTGGTCAAGGCTGCTGACTTCTATTTGCTGCTGGGCTAACCAGTCAGCCTCCCGTACCCGCCGCACACCGCCGTATACGACGATATCATGAGCTCTATCATCGGCTGCGGGAATGATGGAAAAGTACCACCGATAGTTTTCGTTGAGGGTTAGCGGCGGCAGGTTAGCCGGCGGCCCTATGCTAACCAACCCTCCGGTGGAGCCAACTTCGAAGATCGTTTCATAAACCAGCTCATCGTTTTGATTGAAAAGAACAAACTCCGCTGTGTTCGCGGTGGTCATTTCTGGCACATAAAACAGTAACTTTAGCTGCAAAGCTGTCGTAATGCTCAGCGATCTTGGAGCGGTCAATGCCACCAGATCGGCGTAGGCATTGCTGAAGACAAGATCGCTGCGAGTACCTCCGCCCAAGCGTCGCCCAGGCAGCCCTTGGCTGAGGTCGTTGGCATTTCGCTCTTTGGCACTCAGGACGGATTCAACCGTTGGGTCGGCCACCGCAGCAGCCGAAAGCGCTGTCAAGATCAACAGGCTGCTTATCCCGGTCAGCATACAAGTACGTACACATTTTTTGATAATCATGCTGTTTAAGTTCGCTTGCTGCTAAGGATCCGTGACTATCAGGACGTGGACGCTGAGGCTCTTTAGCCTATTCTAAAGAGATCTTGATGCGTTTATAAACAGAGAAGATACCGAGACAGAGGCGTTAGATGAGCCAAGCTTTATTGAATACCTGCCATAAATTACGCATGCAAATAACGAACGCTTTCTCAGGTTGGCTTTGTCATAGAAAAGTTGGGTCTCGAAGCAATATCGGGCGAAGCTTTCAGTGCGGGCGTATTCATTATATTCGAACTACCTTTGAGGTATCTCAGTGACAGATACGAATTATTAGAAACTAAGAATGCTGATAACTACGCCTGTACGATTAGAGCGCTTGTCTAGAGGAAAGCCAACTATCTTTGATGGGTATGATCTTAACTTGTCTGTGGCTGTATCTTCTAACTGTTTTGTACATTAAACTACAAAAAAAGTACTTTTCTTACATGGGGATTTAGTGCGATACTGATGACTTATCGATAAGATTTGTATATTCTTCTTAGAAGGGTTAGCTGCTTGTGAAGCCAGCAATTTAGACCTCAATTCTCTATAATTTTGCGGTGTATCTATGAAGCTCATTTTTGCTAAGTCGGCGACGGTTTCCTGGGCAATTGCAGCGGCGATCGCTCTACCTGCTACGGTTCATGCTCAAGCTGCCGGTCACTCAGAAATTTTTCTAGCGTCAGACGCTTCACTCGACACTTCGGGTGGGCAGATAGGGACTACGACAAACTATCAAGTTGGTTGCCGTCGGGGCGGAGGCCGCGTTTGCTGCCGGGTCACAGGCTACGGCATTATTTGCTGGTAACGATCTAAATCTATCGGGTGACCGATGACCTTCTCAAGCCTTGGCCAGCTTAGTACGCTCCTAAACAGTCTTAGCTTGGGGCTTTTTTTGAACGTTTTAGACAGTTGAGATTTGACGACTAAGATTCAACGGTAGAAAGGTTGAAGTGATGGTCGCATTAGGTCAGACTGATAGGTGAGGCATTGACGGTGCAACTTAACCTTTGACAGCAGACACAATATTCCCACGAGTTAGTATGGCTAAAAAGTATCTCATGATACTTTTTAACCTGAGCTGTTTCGCCGTGGTTTTTTTCATTGATGGGCTATCTGCTTACGCTGACTCATGGGGGGTACAGCCTGACTACACGACACAGACTGCGATCTCTGGAGGAATCGGCTGTGCCGAAGATTGTGTTGTCTCAGGTGGCAGTCGTTCGGGCAGCAACCTATTCCACAGCTTTCGCACGTTTAGCATTCCTGAAAACGTTACTGTCACGTTCACCGACAGCGGCGCTGCTAATATTTTTGCCCGAGTGTCTGATGAAGCTTCATGGATCGATGGCACGCTAGAGGTAACTGCAGCAGCTAATTTTTTTCTGATTAACCCCCATGGAATTACCTTCGGTTCTCAAGCATTGCTGTTGAGTGCCGGATCTTTTGTGGCAAGTACTGCTGATAGCATCGTTTTTTCAGAAGGCGTGTTCAGCGTGTCGCAAAGAAATGTTCCTTTGTTGACAGTCAGCACCCCGATTGGCCTGCAGTTCGGGGATCGCCCGGGTGCCATTATTAATCGCTCTCAAGCTATTTTCCCGGCCGATAGCAATACTTCGGATGAGCCCTCTGGGCTGCGCGTCGATCCAGGGAGGACTCTGGCTTTAGTAGGTAGCTTCGTCCATTTAGCAGATGGGCATCTCACTGCAAACGGCGGGCAGATCGAGATTGGCAGTGTGGCCGCAGGGAGTAAAGTTTCTCTTTCTTCTGACCTTACGCTGGGCTACGAAGGCGTGTCCTCTTTTCGGAATATCCTGCTGACGGGAGACGCCTTCGTGGATGTTAGCGGTGAGGGCGGACAAATTTTTATGCGAGGCCATCGTCTCACGCTTGCAGATCAATCCGTTATCGCTAACTACAACGCTGGCTTGTCAACGGGAACGATAGACTTGAGGGTAGATGACTCTATCGATATTACTGGCGCAGGTGTCTTCTTTTCTCCTTTAGATGGGGTGAGCGATGGCGCTGACTTGAACGTTTCTGCTAAGAGACTGGCCCTACGTGCTGGTGCTGTTATTGACGGTGGAACGTTTGGAGCAGGACGCGGCGGCAGCATCTTCATCGAGGCTTCAGAATCTGTTGAGCTAGAGGGGACAAGCAGCTCTTTACCCAGCTTGATTACAACTTCTACGGAAGGCACAGGGGCAGGTGGAAATATCACTATTGATACTCGGCGACTCGCTGTGAGAGGAGGGGCCCAGCTGCAGGCAGTAACCTATGGGGCGGGTAGCGGGGGTGACCTGCTGGTCAATGCATCTGATCAGATTGAGGTGAGCGGCACGGGCAGCACGGATTTCAATCCGGAAACTGCGAGTGGCATATTAGCCTCTTCAGGGGTCGCTACGCGTCCTTCCCAGCTAACGGGAAACGGGGGTCGCTTGCGGCTGAATACCGGCCTGTTAAGCATCAGTGAGGGGGCCGTGGTTGCAGTTAATAGCCTGGGAATTGGGGATGCAGGCAATTTGGAAGTTGATGCTCATAGCGTTAGGTTAAGCGGGGGAGCGCGGCTCACAGCCGCAGCAGTCTTTGGCAATGGGGGCAACATTCGCCTCACGAACTTAGAGACGCTGGTGCTGCGAGAGGGCAGTTTGATCTCAGCGAGAGCGGGGATGGGAGACGGGCTGGGCAATGGGGGTAATATTGACATTGAGGCTGATTTTATTGTGGCTAAGCCGCTGGAGAATAGTGATATCGTGGCTAGCGCTGCTCAGGGGCGGGGCGGCAATATTACAATCAATACCCGAGGGCTGTACGGCATTGCTGAGAGGCGCGCGGTGGCTAATAATGGCACTAATGATATTGATGCAAAGTCTGACTTTGGGGTAAGCGGTCTGATTGCAGTGAGTCGGCTTACGCCTGAAGCCGATCAGAGAGTGGTTTTACTGCCTTCGCAGCCGCTGGAGACGGCGACTTTGGTCAGGCAGGGATGCGCAGCGACGGGTGATCGCTTTATCGTAACCGGACGGGGCGGCCTACCGACTGTGCCGACCAACGTGGCTGATTTCAGCATGCCGCTGGTCGATCTGGGCGATCGCTATGCTGCCAACGATCCATTCAGTTCACCCCTCCTTGAAAATCCCCCAGCAGAGGACTTCCAGGCCGCTGCTTTAGACTTGGATTCGTTAAACTCGGACAGCAGAACTAGCCGTCCATCGACTGCTTTAGAGACAGCTGGTCTTGCCGCGCCCAATTGGATCGAAGCCAGTGGCTGGACAAGAAACCAGGACAACCAGGTGGTTTTGATCGCACGCGCTCAGCAGGAAGCCTTCTCTCAGCAATCCACGGCTACCTGTCCGGGATAGTGGACACCACACCAGATGCGAAAACAGCAGCAGGCAAAAAAAGGACTGGGGCTTTTAGGAGCGTCGCTGCTGGGTCTTTTCATAAGCCTGGGAATCGGCTTTAATTCGCCGGGTATTGCTGAATTTTCCGTCGTGGTAGGTCAGGCCAGCGAGCAGCCGGCGGTCTGGCCAGCGCACCTGGAGACCGCTCGATCAAGCCCTGGCCAGCCTATAGAAGCCTTACTGACAGAATTAGAAGAGCAGGGCCGACAACTGTACCGTGAAGGGCAGTTTCTAGCGGCGATCTCCCAGTGGCAGAAAATCGCTCAAGTCCATGCAGAGCAGGCAAATCTGATAGCTCAGGCGAGCGCTCTGAGCAACCTTTCTCTAGCTTATCAACAGCTGGGGCAATGGGAAGACGCCCAGGCAGCAGTCGCCGCGAGCTTGAGCCTATTGACCGCGCACCCACTCACCGATGAACAGCAGCGCGTAACCGCGCAGGCTTTGATGACGCAAGGGAGCCTCCAAACCGCCTTGGGTCAGCCTCAGCAGGCGTTGGAGACCTGGCAACAGGCCGCGACGGCCTATCGTCAAAGCGACGATATAATTGGCTTAAATCGCGCTCAAATTAACCAGTCCCAAGCCCTCAGGGAAATGGGTTTTTATCGTCAGGCGGTTGAAAAACTGACAGAGGCAAGGGTATCGCTTGAATCTCAGCCCCCCTCTCTGCTGCAGGCAGTTCTCTGGCGTCGGCTCGGCGAAACTCAGCGGCTGACCGGCGCGCTCAAACAGGCCCAGGCCACACTGCGTCAAAGTTTAGCCATGGCCGAAGAATACGTTAGCCCTATCGATATCAGCGCCGCGCTGCTGAGCTTAGGACACACTGCCTGGAGCCGTCGTGATCCCCTGGCTGCGAAAGACTTGTATATGCAGGCAAGTGCCGCTTTGGTTGCCCCTGCCGCCACAGAGCGTCTGCCCATTCAGCTAGCCCAACTGGCGCTGGCGGTCGAAACTCAAGAGTGGCCGGCGATGGCTGAACTATGGCTGGCTATTCAGTCACAGTTCGAGTGTTTACCGCCTAGTCGCACCGCCATCTACCATCAGGTGAACTGGGCCCATAGCCTGATCCAGTTCAAGCAGGCTCAAATTGCGGCTGCGCCCAGCTGGTTGACGATCGCCCAGCAGCTCCAGCAAGCAGTTCATCAAGCCCGTGACTTGAAAGATACCCGCGCGGAAGCTTACGCAGTGGGCACGCTCGGTCAGGTGTATGAGCAAACTCAACAGTGGGCGATCGCGCAGGCGCTCACCCAGCAGGCGCTCAATCTCAGCAGCGTGAATGCGCTTGACAGCGCCTATCAGTGGCAGTGGCAGCTCGGCAGAATCTGGCGGTCTCCTGACAACCCTCAGCAGTCTATATCAAAGTCGATAGCGGCCTATTCTCAGGCAATAGATATCCTTTCTAGACTGCGTGGGGATATTGCGAGCGTACGTGAGAGCGCTCAGTTCTCTTTTACAACCCGTGTAGAACCGGTTTACCGTCAGCTCGTGGCGCTGCTGCTACCCGCCGAGGGCCAGCCCGCCAACCCAGAAGATTTAATCCGGGCTCAGGCGGTGATTGAGTCGCTTCGACTGGCTGAACTCGACAACTATTTCCAGCAAGCCTGCATCGATATTCAGCCGGTCAGTATCGATCAGGTCGACCCGAGGGCCGCGATCGCCTATACCATCGTTTTAGAAGACCGGCTATCGGTGATTTTGCGTTTGCCCAATCAGCCGCTACAACACTTCTCTACAGAAGTACCGGCAAGTGCGGTGAGTGAGATCACGACGCAACTGCGCCAACAGCTTGTGATTCGCAGCCGCAGGCAGTATCTACCGCTGGCTCAGCAGGTCTACCAATGGCTGATTGCCCCTGCCCGAGAGGCGATTGATAGCAGTGTGGTAGATACCATCGTCTTTGTGTTGGACGGGCCGTTGCAAAATGTACCAATGGCGAGCCTGCACGATGGGAAGCACTTTTTGATTGAGGACTATAGTGTTGCCCTCATGGTCGGACTAAAACTGTTGAATCCTCATCCTTGGGAACCCTCAAATCTAAGCGTATTGGTGGCCGGCCTGACTGAGAGCCGATTGGGTTTGTTGCCGCTACCCTATGTGGCACAGGAAGTAGAACAAATTACGGCAGCCGTCAAGCACACCACAGTGCTTTTGAATCAGGACTTCACCGAAGCAACACTACCCAACAAAATTAAATCGGCCCGCTATCCGATTGTTCATATTGCCACTCACGGCCAGTTCGGTTCTACGCCGGAAGAGACTTATTTGGTGGCCTGGGATAAGCGCATCGATATTGAAGAGATTGCTCAAATGCTTCAGGCAGACCGGACGCAGCGCTCGGCAATAGAGCTGCTGATACTGAGTGCTTGTGAGACGGCAAGTGGCGATCAGCGGGCAACCTTGGGGCTGGCTGGCGTGACAGTGAAGGCAGGCGCTCGGAGTACCCTGGCCACCCTGTGGGCAATTAATGATGAAGCGACCGCTCACTTTATCGGACAGTTTTACCAGCAGATTACACAGGTGGGAGCGACCCGAGCAAGTGCCTTACGCGCCGCGCAGCTTGAGATGATCAAAGATCTTAAGTATCAACATCCGATTGACTGGGCACCGTATGTTTTACTGGGTAGCTGGCTTTAGCACAGAGACCTGCTGGCTTTATCGCATTGCGAAGTCCACAGGATTTTGATCGCGGCGGTGCCGAATAGGAATGGGCTGACCAGGACGGTCTCCGACTAGAGCCGCAGTGGCTTCGAGGGCTTCTCGCAGTCGCCTGGCAGCGTATATGGACATATCGCGGGGGACGTTGATGCGATCACGTAAATACCGCAAAGCCGCATCGCTACCGTCAGGCGGCTGACATAACTCGTCGGTAATCAGATAGGTCAGCGCGCAGCGCAGCGCCTGATCAAAGAGATCGTCATCTACCGGATTTACCCGAATGATATTTTGGCGATGCTGAAGCACTCGGGAGAGTGCTTCCTGCCGAGAATGCTTGGGCTCCGGATAGGTCGCATCGGGCATCTTACGCCAGGGGCCATTGTCTACCCGGCCTTTGTTTTGCAGCATTTGGGGCTCGCCGTTTTCATAGCAGCCACCCATTTGTGGAGGCAGATCGTGAGCATGGGTGTGGAAGTCGCTCTGGGTGCCCCGATAGGTTGGTCGGCTCTCCATGGCGTCAAACCAGGCTGACAGGTGAGGATTCTCTTCTCGCAGCGAGTAGCCTTTGTAGTAGTACAAACTAGCATTCATCCGCTCAACGTAAGGCGTAAAGATCACATCTGCCGTGCTAAAGTCTGCTAGAAAGTAAGGGCCAGGCGTACTAGCCAGCGCATCTTCTACTGTGGCGACAACGCCGATAAACTGGTCTCGATTCTGCTTCTCCTGGCGAAACCAGCTTGCGGGCTGACAGAGCCAGCCACACCAGGCTCTAAACAACAGCCGCTCTAGCTGACGCAGCAGTAAAACAGCAGGATCTTGCATGCCCGCGCCAAGAGGGCCAAAGGTGCGCTCCAGGGCCAGTAAGATATCGTCACTTTCAGTGATAATCTGCTGGTCAAGTTTAAGCGCAGGGAGCATCCCAGAAGGCACGATGTCTTTGTACCAGCGCTCCTTTTGGCCGTAGCAAAACATTGTCACTTTTTCGATGCGGTAGGGAATTCGCTTTTCTTCGAGCCACAGCCAGACCTTTTGGCAATAGGGGCACCAGGCGTGGTTATCACGGTACAGCGTCACTCGCACATCGGTTTCGCGCTGGCCGAACAGACGCAGACGCGCCTGAGCATTTGTCGGCCCATTGACGGTATCTGGTTGAAAGTCGGTACGGGTTTCTAGCGCGGACCAGCTAAGCGGAGCAGAGGGCATAAGAGCGACAGGTGATCTTGAAGAGTCTACAGGCTTGAGTATAGCGAGAAAACCTTTTATAATCCGCCATTGACGCTGCACTAGCCGCGCGGACTTTCAGTTGGTTCGCGTGTTAGTAAACCCACCTGATCGTCTTTCACCACCACCGTAACGAGCGCCAGCGCGCGACGGGCAGGTCCTTGGGTCACTCGTCCTAGCTCATCGTAGCGAGAGCCATGGCAAGGGCAAACAAACGCCTGTTCTGCCGGCTGCCAGTCGACCGTGCAGCCTAAATGAGTACAGACGGCACTGATGCCATAGGCCGCAATTTCAGGGCCGGTTTCAATCACCAAATAGCTTCTGTGGTCGAGGCCGTCAGCGGGGAGGCGATCGCCCACAACTGTCTGAGCAAGAATTGCACTCACCGCATAAGGCTCACCCGCTTCATTCACCGCTTGCACGCCCGGCAAATAATTCTCACAGCGAGAATTGTACGGATAGGCCAAACAAAAATCGTCCATGTCCACAGTGACGGCTTGGGCACGTTTGGCTGAGGGCCACCGCCAGCCCAGCGCCACCGTAGCAGCGCTACTCCCTACGAAATACTTCAGAAACAGTCGCCGATCCAGTCGAGGAGAAACCATCGTGATATCCCAGGCATTTGGCTTCCAAGATAGCAGTAGATCGCTAATCACGTTTGGCGCTTAACGATTCTCAGCGGCTTTGATTCTGTGATTTATTGGATGGCAGCTGACTTTTTCGGTAGCTGTTAGGCGTTTGCTGCGTCCATCGTTTGAAGGCGCGATGAAAGGCACTAGGCTCTGAAAAGCCTAGCATGAAGGCGATGTCGTGAATTGATGTTTCTGGGTTCTGTAAATGCTGAAGGGATAAAGCTTTACGAGTGTCTTCTAATAGCTGTTGATAAGATGTGTTTTCGGCCTGCAACTCTCTTTGGAGCTGGCGAACGCTAAGGGTAAGATGGCGGGCGATCGCCTCAATCAGCGGGACTTCTCCATGCAAAGACTGAGTAATGGCTTCAACGACTTTTTGACGGTAGGTTGGGTTCTGCGCGCTGAGCATCGTATCGGCATGGCGTTCAAAAACAGAGAGTAGGGTGCTGTTGGCTGATCGCACTGCCCAACTCAAACAGGCAGGCTCAAACACAATGCGATTCACTGACTGAGAAAACTGCACGGGTGCTTGGAAGAGTTTCTGATGCTCATCCGCTCCGCTCTCTGGCAGCGAATGCTGAAACGACACAGCGCTTGTTAAGAGTTTTTTCCCGGTAAGCTGCTGTGTGGCACTTATGAGAGCAGCAAATGTGCTCTCAATAGGCTGACGAGGTTCATTCAACAAGTAATTTTCGATATTGCCAACAATCTCGAAATCGCACTGTGCACGGCTTGCCAAAACGCGGTGATGAACGGCCACACCCTGGCTAAAAAGCCGGGTGTACTGAGAGAGCTTTTCAAGCACTTGCCTGTAAGTTTGGCAGTTCAGCAGGACGTAGCCCACGATGCCAATAGCAGAGAGATCGAAGGCTGCTCCGATGTGTAAGCCCAAATTTTGATCGCCCGTTTGTGAAACTGCTTCGCGCCACAGTTGCCTGAGCACCTCTCCAGAAATTTGGCGGTCGGGGTCGTTGAGCCAGGTCGGCTCGATTTTAGCTGCCCCGTACAGGCATTGGGCTTCTACGCCTTGCGCGACTACGTACTGAATGATGTCTCGGGCGATCGCAATCGAAAACGTAGCCTCTGGCATAACTTGGTGAGTCTCAAAAATTGGCGTCACCCGTCAACTTTCTGGCGCAGCCTGTCAATTCATACCCTAGCAGACAGGCTTACTGTTGATCTATCAGCTTTAGCCTTGATGCAGCACACTTTTGTTGTCCACCCAATCTGTCAAGTACATCCCTTATGAACCCTCACCAGAGAATGCTCAAGGCCGCACTACTAACAACCGCGCTCATTCTATCCAAAGACATATCCTATGAACCGCTTATCTCTCGTTCGCACAACAGGAATCTTGTTTATTCTAATGGTCATTCTATCGAATATTCCATACATACTATTGATCCAAACTTTTGAATACGACGATATTTTGCGGGAGCCCGTGGGCAATGTGCTAACAAAATTTCAGGCGGGTGGAACTCAGCTTATTCTCATCTGGTTTGCCTTTGGACTCTCGGCCTTGCTGCTCATTCCCGCCAGTGTCCTATTATATCGGGTGATGAATCTGTCGAAAAGATCTGCGCAGAAGGAAACACCCGGTTTAGTGATCGCCGCCCTCATGGGAGCACTTTCTGGCCTACTACAGGCGGTTGGCCTGATGCGCTGGGTATTTGTCGTACCTATCTTAGCGAATCTCTACAGCGACCCTAGCGCAACAGCTACAACTCAAGAGATTGTTAGCGTTGTCTATCAGATGGTGCATCAGTATGGCGGAGTCGTGATAGGCGAGTGTTTAGGACAGACTCTTCTGATTGGCTGGACTATAGGTGTTGGGCTGGCTATGCTATCGTCGCCACTCTTTAAGTCTTGGGTCGCTGGATGGGGCTGTTGACAACACCCTTGCTGCTGCTGGGCCAAAGTGAGCTTCTAGCCATGGTCATTCCAGCTATGCCTATTATCGAAACTACGCCCATCGGCTTCATTCTCTGGGAAGTTTGGCTGCTGCTAGTGGGCATCTCATTGCTGCGGGTGCCTCAAAAGCGCTTCACCCCTTAGCGCCCACTTCGACTCGAGGCTGCGTTCGTTTACGCCCCCTCACTAGCTGAGTTTGGCAAATAAGGAATGCTCGTCACGACAGTGGTGGCTTTTATCGCAGTCAGTCTTCATCAGGATCGATGCCCATTGCCCGTAATCGCTCTGCCAGTCGATTGGCGCGCTGCTGTTCGGTATCGGCGCGCTGCTGTTCGGTATCGGCGCGTTCCGCGCCAGTACAAATGACTTGCCCTTGGCGATCACTCCACCTTAACCATAACCTAGGCACGGTTTCTTCGTACGTCCCTTCCCACAGCGTTAGCCCTAGTCCTACTGTCTCTAACCAAACGGAGCGCCCCACCGCTGCGATTCCCTCAGCGGCAGTGAGTTCTGTATATCGTCCTGAGGCGATCGTCCATACCCGCAGCAGCGCTCCATTCATCTCGGTTTGGCCCTGAATCTGTCGTAACGGGTCAAAAACCACATAGTAGGGGACGCCGATCTGGGCATAGATCTCTTTCTTACCCGCCTTCTTACCTTTGCGCTGGGATTTCTGGCTGAGGCCGAGCTCATCACCTTCTTGATTAGAGACAATCTCAATGCAGACCTCCGGAACCTTGCCAAATTCCCAGACAAAGTAAGCTCGATCTCGCCGCTGAGAAAAGTCTTCAGCCCGCTGCACACCTAGGCTGAGCAGCATATCTGGGACAACCGGCTCGCCCTTAAGCTTGTAAAACAGCCCCACATTAGCCTCGGCTATGAACGGTAAGGGCACTGCCTTGGCACTACAGAGCGAATCCACCAAGAGGCGCTGCTGCTGAGCCGATTGAAAATTGTCCACAGGGGTGTCGTCCTCAATGACGAGATGGTCGATGTCAAGCTCAGTGACGATCTCCTCGTTATTCAGAAGTTGTTGAGTCATAGATAGCCTGTAGAACTCGATGACTTATTATACCCTCTTGATACTTTTACTCCGTTGGCTCTATGTCGGGAACCGGGTCGATGGTTCATTCAAGGATGCGTTGTAATGATAAATGAAATACCAGATAGCGCCGATATGATTCTCCAACTTTTTAGAGAATGAGAGGGCTTTACGGACTAATCTCGATACCCTTTGACGAAGCGTGCAGTTGAAGCGTTCGATGTGATTAGTCTGTCCGGTTTCTCTCCCCACCGCTCGATGTCGTTTGCTTGGAATCACCTGCTCGCAAGCTTCCCAAAAGTCTGTATAGGCGACAGCACACTGGTGATAGACGGGTGGCAGCACGTGCCATAGTCCCTGGCACCTGCTCTGCCACGCCGACCAACGAAGACCCCTACAATCTCTCGACTCGCTTCATCAATAGTCTTTACACAGATGATTTTGTTTGCCGTTGTGAATGAATTCGTTGCTCAGGCAAGATTTGAAGATACGGCGCATCTATCTACCGAGCAGCGAGGCGGCCTATCAACTGCGGCCAGACTTTGTCACCCCTCACTCAAGCTATTGACACAGGTGACATTACGATTATGAGCAACGTCACTTGCATCGCCGCCACTGGTGATAAAACTGCTCGGATTGAAGAGAGTTCGAGAGATGGATTACAGAGTCCGGCTGCTGTGCATGTGGATTTTGAGGTGAAGCAGTCAAGCCATCCTACGGTTAGATTCCTCTATGGTAATATAGTTTTTATAAAGGAACCTAGCCTATCTTCCTGAAAAAAGTAACCCATGCCACGAAAAGCTGCCACGAAAATCAAGAAAGCTCGTTCCAAACCAGCGGGCTCAAAAGTAGCTCAGCTCTCACTGGAGTCTTTAGAGCTAGTCGCCAACTTCTTCAAGGTTTTATCTGAACCCAGTCGCTTGCAGATTGTCTGCGTTCTAAAATCGGGGCCTTGCAACGTCACTGAAATCATTGAAGAAACAGGACTCGGTCAGGCAAACGTATCAAAGCATTTGAAGCTGCTGGCTCAAGCTGGCATTGTTTCGCGGGAGCCGCGCGGCGTTTCGGCTTACTACAAAATCTCGAACCAGTCCTTTTTCCAGCTCTGTGAAATTGTCTGCGAAACGCTTTCTATTCAACTCAACGAGCAGAACAAACAAATCGAAGAGCTAGCAGCTGCTTCACCGAGGGATTAAAGAAGGGCAAGCCGCCGCTGAGAGCCCTTCTAGTCCTGCACCCATTACGTAGTCAAAGCGCTTCACAGCAGTCTCCTAATGTATTCTAGCCATAGCGCATGACCTGAAAATGAGGATTTTGTGAGGCGCAGTTGGGATGATACTCACAATTTCTCCAAACTTTCTACCTGAACTGGCCGCTGCCCGCAGATTCAGAGCTGGCGGGTATTTTACGGGCTAACGATGTTGAAGTAACGGTGATTTCTACCGGTGGTTCGGGCTGGGCAGGCGGTTTGATCGGTCTGCTGTTTCCGCTGATGCTGCTGTTTCTACTGTGGAGCATGGCTTCTAGTCGGCCCGCCGGGTACTGAAAAAACTTTGCTGGCACGGGCGATCGCTTCCAACGCATACCGTAAGCTAGCCGCTGCTGATACGATGATTGTTACTGGAGAAGCTGAAATCATGCTGGGGCGAGCTGAACGCTCACTGACTGCTGCTAGCTGAGGATTCTTTAGTAGGCTATTGATGATAGATTCAGACTGTGATCCAGCGTTATCGACTTATCCAAGAAAGACTTCCTCAATTTGCCACGCCAGAGATTCACCAGAACATCAGAAGAGAGCGAGCGCTACCATGCGGCGCTTGAGCAGAGGTATCGAAAAACTCAGCAAGAGCTTTCTTTGGGACTGCTGGCGCTATTAGGTGTCGTACTAGCAGGAACCCTTTGGTACTGGCTAATCGAAGGCTGGCACCTGACCGAAGCCCTCTACATGACGGTGATTACCCTGGCGACGGTCGGGTTTGCAGAAGTGCATCCGCTGGGTGATCGCGGCCGAATATTTACCGTTGTACTGATCTTTTTAGGCATCTTTGCCGTCGGGTATATCGCTAACCGATTTACAGAAGCGATTGTGAGAGGCTATTTTCAAGAAGGGGTACGATTAAACCAACGCCGTCGGCTCATGCGAGAACTCTCCAACCACTATATTTTGTGCGGGTTTGGTAGAATAGGTCGGCAAATTGCAGAAGAGTTTGCGCTGCAAAAGATTCCCTTTGTAATTGTAGATGCCGAGTTGGAGGCAGTACAGAGGGCTCAGGAGCTGGGCTTTGTGGCGGTGGAGGGAGATGCCACCTTGGATGACACGCTCCATCTGCTGAAGATTGAGTCGGCGGTTTGCCTGGTCTCAGCCTTAACCTCCGACGCTCAGAACCTATACACCGTGCTCTCTGCCAAAACGCTGAATCCGCAGGTGCGAACCATTGCTCGCGCTAGCAGCAAAGAAGCCATTCAAAAGCTCCAGCGGGTCGGTGCAGATGCGGTGATCTCGCCCTATATCACGGGTGGTAAGCGCATGGCCGCCGCCGCGCTGCGCCCTCAGGTAATGGACTTCATGGATGGCATTTTTTCAGGGGGCGAGCACACCTACTATATTGAAGAGTTCTTCCTCGACCCGGCAGTTTGCGCGCTCATTGGTCAAACTATCGGAGACTCTCAAATGCGATCGCGCACCGGGGTTCTGATCGTCGCCATCCGCCGACAGGATGAGCTGATCATAGGGCCGACGGCAGAGGTTCAGCTAAAGTCAGAAGATTTCTTGATCTGCTTGGGCACTGCCGAGCAGCTACAGAGCATGAACCGTCTGCTTTGTCCGATGAATCTGGAGCCTTTACAACGACCTTATTGGGAATGATGGGCTGTTCACGCTCTAGCGACTCATCAGCCTCGATAGCACAAAGCTAGCTATTATCCCAGCAATTCCAAATTCCAGCTTGCAGACATGATTTTTCGGCCATGTGGAACGAAGTCAATGGGTTTTAGGCTTGACCGTGATCTGATCCGAACGGGAAATCAAGGTTTTTGAGTGTCTGTATGCGTCAAGTCCTTTCCGTCGCCGCCAGCTTATCTCCCGCCAAGCCCAAGCTCAGCTATGGGTGTAAGCAGGTGAGCAGGCGCGGTATCGTTCAGTCGTCGAGGGTGAGGCTGGGCCAGGGAACTGATGAGCAGCGGCGCTCTGCGGCGCGAAGGCTTCGGCTTCTTTCTGTTTTGGCTTTGTCCAGCAAACTGGACAGCTTAGGGACCCTTTCTGCACCGTTTCTACTTATACTCTTGTCTTTAGGACAATGGCATGAAGGACACTTTGTCAGTCGTATGCTTCGTTCGTTTTAGTACTGGGATAGTCACCTATGAATAGAAAATTTCGCACTCCTGGCTATCATCCTATTCGAAAAGTAAAAGTAATCTTAGCCGGCTTGCATGTTGCGGTAGTTACCGACTTTAGTGTTGCTTACAAAGTAATCCTGTCAGTGCCAGTCCTAGCGGTTTCTTTCTTTCTCCAACAGTGGGTAGATGTCAGCATAATATTGCTAGCAATGGGACTCATGCTAGTTTCCGAACTATTCAATAGCGCTATTGAAGTCTTGTGTGATTTTGTAGAGCCTCAAAGAAATGAGCGTATCCGAATCACTAAGGATATCTCCGCTGCCGCAACTGGCCTCAGTATCTTAGTATGGGCAGCCATTTTGACTATTGAGTCTATCCGCTTTTGGCGGCTACCTTGAGCTGTACGCTTAGACTCAACAGCGTCAAACGCTAGGATGATTTAAAGAACACTTCAGTTGGAAGGGAGTACAAGTTGTTGGACTCACTGCAACTGGCAGAGCTACAGTGAGCGCGTTGGATTTGAATCGGCCAACGATGTCGGCAATTCGAGCAGAAGAGGAATTGCTGGGTTACCCCCCCATCGCCAGTGTTAGAAAATGTCACTGAAGAACAAAGTCAAATCGAGCCTGCTTACCGTCGGCAGTGTCCTGAATGGCCATCGTCAGCTCCGGCTGAAAGAGAAAATCTCCCTCATTTAGAGGCTCTTCAGGTAAGTAGAGTTGAGTGGTCAACACCGGGTGATCGGGTGCCTGCACTTTGATATGTAAGTGGCGAGTCCGCCCCGGATATGGCCCTGGAACGATGGTTTCGAGCCAGTAGCGACCTCTTGCGTCTGTAAACTGGTGTCCTCGTAACTTGTTTCCCGTATTGTCGTACCGCCCCTGAGCATCGGTTTGCCAGACATCGATCAGGCTGTTGGCAAGCGGTACACAGTCTGTTGTCAGCACCTGACCGGTCATGATCAGTCGGCTGCCTGCTGTATCCGCCTCTAGTAGCGACTGGCGCTGAGGTGAGTGGGCGCTATAAAAAGGGCCAGGCGTTTGAGCAGGGGTGGTGAGGGTGCTATCTTCACAGGTAGGGGTGGGTGACAGGCTTTTTGGGCTAGTGCCTGAATGAGTATCTGAATGGGTTAGGTGCGGACTGGACTTCGGGGCAGTTTGACTGCAAGCCGCAAACGTGAAAACTGCTAGGAAGGGAGGTGATCGCCGCAGGAAGCGACGACGGCTGATGCGACCAAATCCTATTTTGTTCGGCAAGTTTACGTTCATAAGGCTATCCAAACGGAATCCGGGATGACTCTATTTTGGCTTACAGCGTCTGAGTTTGTGGAAGGTGGTGGCGATCGCTCCATTCGTCCGTTCTATTTGTGAATGCTGGCAGCGATCACTGGTTGCTAGGGATAGCGCAGCCGGTTGCACGATTGAGTCAATGTCGAAATAGCCAAAATCCGATTAAATGAAAGTAGAACAGAGGGCTGCTTTATGAGTCTCACGATCCCCTCAATTCGGTTTAATGATGGCAAGTATTAGAAGCTGTTCTCTTGGCGTGGCTAAGGTCTTAATCATTGGTTTGGCGCTATCTGGATGCGCCTCGCCTGCCACTGCGCCCTCGGAGTCCTCGGAGTCCTCGGAGGCAGCGCCCTCAAATGAACTGCTCACACAGGTTCCCACGCCGCAGGTCGTTACCCTAGTAGAGTCGCTAGAGCATCCCTGGGGGCTAGCTTGGTTGCCCGACGGCACCCTGCTGGTCACTGAGCGACCGGGGCGACTGCGCGTTATCAGAGACGGGGTACTTGACCCGACGCCTGTGAGCGGCCTGCCTGAGGTGTTAGACCGAGGGCAGGGTGGCCTCATGGATATTGCTATACACCCCCAGTTTGCCGAAAATCGGTGGGTGTATTTTACCTATGCCGATGGCACTGGCTCAGCCAATCGTACGCAGGTTGCTCGCGCCCGGTTTGACGGGAGTACCCTTTCTGATTGGCAGGTGGTTTTTGAGGTGAATCGGACAAAAGAAGGGACGCAGCACTTTGGCTCCCGTTTGCTCTGGATGCCAGACAACACGTTGCTGGTTTCGATTGGCGACGGGGGTAATCCACCTGTGACCCTAGAGGGCGAATTGATTCGCAATCAGGCCCAGAACTTAGGCAGTCATTTAGGATCACTGGTACGGCTCAACGATGATGGCTCAGCCCCTGATGACAATCCCTTTGTCAATACACCGGGTGCGGACCCCACAATTTGGAGCTATGGCCATCGCAACATTCAAGGGGTGGCCCTTGATTCAGTGACCGGACAGGTGTGGGCAACAGAACATGGCTCTCGGGGCGGTGATGAGCTGAACCGGATAGTCGCCGGTGAAAACTACGGCTGGCCGCTGGTGACTCATAGCCGTGAGTATTCTGGTGGAGAGATTTCATCGGAGCGATCTCGTCCCGGTATGGTAGATCCCTTAGTCGTTTGGACACCTGCCATTGCCCCTTCCGGACTGATGGTGTATCGAGGCAATTTGGTTCCCCAGTGGCAAGGCGACTTGTTTGCCGGTGGACTTGTTTCACAGTCTATTGCGCATATTCAGCTCAATGACTCGGGTGCCATCGTCAGCCAAACCCCTATCGACATTGGGCAGCGAGTACGGGAGGTCGCCCAAGGCCCAGACGGGTTTATTTACGTTCTGACGGATGAATCAAATGGCCGTTTAGTGCGGCTAGAGCCTGGTTAAGTACCAACGCTCTAATGTCCGTTCAGCCATTATGCCTGTGTCATCGAAGGCC
>JBARVU010000375.1:0-25711 GCA_049646425.1 Phormidesmis sp.
GTTTGAACGGTTTGTCTATCTGGATGCCGACATTCTGGCGATGGATTCGTTCGATCTGTTGTTCGACAGCCTAGATGAGAGTGACTTTGTTACTTATGACTTTCAGTATAAAGATCTCACGCATGTGTACGATGTGACTTCTGAACGGCTGAGCGAAGTGTTTGAGCGCGATCGCCTCGAAACCGAAATCTTTTGCGCCGGACTCTACGCCTCCAAAAAAGGCATCTTCACCGATCAAATGCTGGCCGATTTACTCAGCAGCTTGCAGGCAGGCGACGCCGACATTCTCTACGCCAATGGCCCCGATCAGTCCATTTTGAACTATATGGTGATGAAGTCAGGGCTTAAAGCAATCAATCTGTCGAGAACCTTGCCTGCCGAAGAGCGCACTGGCTGCTGCGTCACGTCTCCCCACTTTGAAGAGCGCGACCATATTTTATATGACCAGCAGCAGCGGTTGATTTATCTGCATTACATCGGTGTGGGCTCACAGTTTTTTAGAAGAGTCTGCGCCGGAGAAAATATTCTGTTTCCGTACCGCGATCTGTTTTTACACTATCGCTACCTGAAAGCCCCCAACCGGCCTGAGCTGATTGGCCCGCCCACCGACTACATGCCCCCCCCTTTGAACAAATGGCAGCGCCTCGCTCGCAAGGCCCGTAAGCTGGTTTCGACTTAGCCTCAGGGTCCAGGTGTGCCAGCAGCCCGACAAACTTACCAGGGCAACCGGCTACCGTCCCAGGAGAAAAACTCACCGCTATCTGACGGGTTAACCCCTGTGAGAACATCCATAAGCTGGCTGACGGTGCGCTCTGGAGAAAAAAGCTTCTCGGGCCGTACGCCTCGCTGAAAAGGCTGAGAGAGCTGGGTATCGGTGGTGCCCGGATGCAGGATCACAATCGTGGTGTGAGGACTGCGGCGGCTGTATTCAATCGCAGCGGTCTTTAAAAACATATTGAGGGCGGCTTTCGAAGCGCGATAGCCATACCAGCCGCCCAGACGATTGTCGCCGATGCTGCCAACCTTGGCGGAGATCGTGGCAAACAGGCTAGGTTCTTTGTGCTTGAGTAGGGGCAAAAGGTGCTTGGCCAATAGCGCCGGGCCGATGCTGTTGACCTGGAAATATCGAATGAGATTATCCGCATTGAGCTGGCGGAGCGCTTTTTCGGGCTGCTGCTGGTCGCTGTGCAACAGGCCCACACAGTTGATAACAATGTGCAGATGATCTGCAATCCGCTGAATTTCGGCTACTCCTTGCTCAATCTGCGCTTCTTCGCTCAGATCCATCTGAATGCAGTGCAACCGCTCAGGCTGCTGCTGGGCCATCTCGAACAGGGCGTTGGCGGTATGCGCCGAGCGATAGGTCGCAAATAGGTGCGCAATGCGGCTATCTCGCAAAAGCTGTCTGACAAATTCTAAACCGATGCCCCCAGTTGCCCCGACGACGAGAGCGCTAGCAGTCATAACAGAAGGAAGCAGCGGCATGGCAATGGCAGAAATGCTAAAAGACAAAACTGCCACTGAGCCTAACACTAGAAGCTCACCATTAGGTGCCTACTACTAGGCTGAGACCTTGGCAAGCAGCTTCTCACACCTTGCTTCAGCCTCCTCTCGGGCTTGAATGGCAGCTTCTAGCTGCTGCTGCTGGGTGGCAATAATGGCCTGCTGCGCCTGGAGCTGTACCGCTTGCTGACGCACTTTTAGCTGGTTCTTAACGCGGGCCATCACCTCTGCTGGGTGAAAAGGCTTGTGAATATAGTCGACCGCGCCGACTTCAAAGGCTTTGACCTTGTCGAAGGTGAGGTCAAGGGCGCTGAGAAAAATGACGGGGATATCTTTGGTTTGCGCGTCAGCCTTGAGTCTGCGGCAGACTTCGTAGCCGTCCATATCGGGCATCATGATGTCGAGCAAAATCAGATCGGGCTGAAAGCGAGGCACGTTGCGGAGCGCTAGGGCGCCGTCGGGCGATCGCCGCACCTCATAGCCTGCCTCCATCAGCAACGTTGCCAGCAGCCGCAGATTTTCTAAAAGATCATCTACGACTAAGATTTTGAGGCGATCGCCCTGTGAGGTATTTCCCATGCCCTTCAAGCCTATAGCTGCTCATAGCAAAAGTGATAGTCAGTTTTATAGTGCCCGTTTCAGTATTGTTGAGTACATCTATGAACCCACCAACGTTGCTATCAATAGTCGTTGATGCATTAGAGATGGGCAGTCTAGTAGATTAGGATGTGAAAGAAAAGGAGTCATACTGCTGGAAATATCTGTGGGCTGTTAGGACTGCCTTATTTTTACTCGCTATTGATTGATTTATCTGCTCATTTACGTTTGGTGCTGGGGTGCGTCGCCTATGAATATTTTGTTGGTAGAAGATGATTATTTGTTGGGCCGGGGGACGGCCAGACTGCTAGAAAAACTGGGAAGTCATCGCGTCAGGCTGACCCACAAAGCGACGGATGTTTTTAAGCTCTGTCAGGCTGGCACGATAGATCTGGTAATTATGGACATCAATTTGCCAGGGACGTTTTGGCAGGGTGAAGAGGTGAGTGGTATCGACCTGTCACGCCTGCTCAAGCTCCAGCCTGAGACAGCCCACTTGCCGATTGTGCTGCTGACGGCCCACGCGATGGACGCGGACCGGACGACTCTGCTGAGTGAGGCCATGGCCGACTGCCTCTGCTACAAGCCGATCGCGGACTATGAGGCTTTTCTCTCTTTGCTGCTGCAAGTCAAAAACGGCAGCAATGCTCATGGCATAACGGCTTCGGCTTCCTGAAGAAAGTTTAGGAGGTTCTGATAGGCCAGGTTTTTGACGTGGGCTTCGATGGTTCGAGCGAGGGCTTGCTGCGCTGGCGGGAGCTGTTCCACCAGCGCTAGGATAGCCTCATCGTCTAGGTCGAGGGTGGCCTGAGTAAGCGCGTGTTTCCACTCGCCGGAGACCTGGGCCAAAAGTGCTGGCGTGATCGGTTCGTCAGGCGTCTTTGGGATTGCTTCCGCGTACTGATAGCGAACATTGAGATGCTGCTCTATTTTCTCAAAAATTTCAGTGGCTCGAACTGGCTTACTGACAAAATCGTCACAGCCACTGGCCAAGGCGGCGGCTCTGTTGTCATCGAAGACGCTAGCCGTCAGAGCAATGATGCGGGTATGGCCTTCCACATCGAGCGCTTTGATTGCTTGGGTGGCTTCTTCGCCGCTCATTGCCGACATCCGTAAGTCCATCCAAATCAGGTGGGGTCGCCAGGCTTTCCACTGGGCGATCGCCTCTTTGCCGTTGATCACCTCTCGTACCTCGAAGCCTGCATTACTGAGTAGATAGGTCAGCAGTTTGCGGTTGAGATCAACATCGTCGACGACCAGAATTCGGTAGGTTGGTTGGTTGAGCGCTAGCCCGATTACGCGACCGACAGCAGGGCTCTGATAGGACGCATTGATCGTTGCAGCGGTTTCTACGAGGGTTACTGAAATGTCAAAAGCGAAGGTGGAGCCTTTGCCAAGGGCCGAAGTGACCGCGAGTTCTCCGCCGAGCAGGTGGACGTATTCTCGGGAGATGGCTAGTCCGAGTCCGGTGCCCTCATGCGCATTGAGGCCCGATTCTGTCTGCACAAAAGCGTCAAACAGGCGAGCTTGGTCGTCAGCTGCAATGCCAAATCCGGTGTCGGTGACCGCGAAGGTGAGCTTCTGAGCGGCGGATTTAATAGCGGAAAGGGTAACGGTACCAGCAGCGGTAAACTTCAGAGCGTTGCTGAGCAGGTTGATAAGAATCTGCCTGAGCTTGAGGCGATCGCTATAGACAATCCGGGGCAGATCGGGCGATCGCTCCACCTTGAGCTGTAATCCTTTTGTGCTGGCCGTGCTATAAAACATTTGCTGAAGCTCGTCGAGCAGGCGATAGAGATCAAACTCACTTTCGCTCAAGGTGACCCGTCCGGCTTCAATTTTTGAAATATCAAGAATGTCGTTAATCAGTGCTAGCAGGTGTTCGCCGCTGTTGTAGATAATCTCCAACTTCTCTTTTTGTTCAGCGCTGAGCGGCGATTCTTTGAGAATGTGGGTGAAGCCCAAAATGGCGTTGAGCGGCGATCGCAGCTCGTGGCTCATGTTGGCCAAAAAGTCGCTCTTCGCCCGATTAGCCGTTTCGGCAGTGGCAGTAGCACTCGCTAGGGTTTGCACAGCCTGCTTACGCTCAGTAATATCTTCAAACACGTAGAGATAGGCGAAAGTAGAGTGATTCTCTTGGATCGGCCCATAGATGCGACGCAGCGTGCGGCCATCAAGTAGGGGCACTTCATCTTCGATAATCTTGTTGCCAGCGGTAAAGTCTTGGGCCGTAGAGGTACTGACAAACGTCCCTAAATCGATGTTGCTCAGGCACTCACTCAAGAGCTGCTCGCCGTCGATATGGCCCTGTACGACTGCTGGTTTCAAATGTTCCAACTGCCAAATGCGGTAGAACTCTGAATTGATAAAAAGCGCCTCGTTTGTCTGGCAATCCATTACGAAAATGCCGGTGGGCGGTAGGTTGTTGATAGCTCGCAGCAACGCCTCACTGCGGCGCAGCTTTTCTCTTTCTCTTTCACGGTCTGTGATGTCGACGAGAACGCTCAGAGCGCTGCTAGAACAAATTATGTCGTCACACTCAGCAATCGTAGAGAGCAGTACGTCCATGCGCTCACCGGTCTTTTTGATAAACTGACAGGGCTGATCGCGATAGGCAATATTCGCTTCCAGCGTCAAGAGCATCTGATCGACCTGCGGCTGAGATTCATCGGCTAAAAACGCTGACAAGTGCTGGCCGATGACTTCGCCCTGCTGATAGCCGAGCTTCTCCAACCAATCGTGGCTGACACTGACAATTCGCCCCTGACTGTCTACCGAATGGAGCATGGCTGGCGTTTCTTCGTAGAGATGGCGGTAGCGTGACTCGCTCTCTTGCAGGGCCTGGAAAGTCTCCAGGTAGTGCGATATGTCAATATGAGTGCCAACATAGTGGGTAATCTCTCCGGCGGTGTTGACCAGCGCTGAGAAGGTAACCTCGTGCCAACAAGTGCCGCCATCTTTGCGATAGTTACACAGCAGCAGCTTATGCCTGGCATCGACGCTCACCGCGCTGCGGATACTCTCAATCCTCGCTTGCTGAGTATCCTGCGCCTGCAAAAAACAGCAGCTTTTACCCAGGGCTTCTGCTGGAGTGTAGCCCGTCAGCTCCTCGAAGCTAGGGCTAGCATACACAATCGGCAGCGCTGGCTGCTGGGCATCACAAATGATCAGGCCGTTGGCAGAATGGGCGATCGCCTGTCGAAAGAGCGACAGCGGTAGATTGCCTACCTGGGACTGCGTGCTGAGCTGCTGCACTGTGGCTAGAGGGCTGTTTCCCTGGGAGCGTTGAGATAGCGCTGATCGATAAGCTGCATAGGCGGTGGTTGTGCCCAACGCTATGAGCCCATCCCAAGCTAGCCGAGGCAGACTATCAACCAGCGAATTTTGTAGAAGACTTGATAAAACATCCATGTGATAGTCGGTTTCCCCAGCGATTGCCTAGCGCGGCTCCTTGTATAGGACTACCCAAAATTACCGACTAAAATCACTGACCAAAATCACTTTTCGGATTGATTAGGCTGGTAAGAATGTGATCCTGCCAGCGACCCGCGATGTAGAGATAGTCAGGTGCGTAGCCATTGACCGTGAAGCCTAACCGCTTGAGCAGGTTGCCGCTACGCTGATTACAGGGCAAATAGTTAGCCTCAATCCGATGCATCTGAAGCTGTGAAAAGACGTAGTCGATGCCAGCCCGCAAGGCTTCACTCATATAGCCCTGACCTTGATAGGTTGCCGCTATGCTATACCCCACCGTGCAGTTTTGAAACACGCCTCGGCTAAAGTTAGCAAAGTTTAAGCTGCCAATTAGCGACTGCGGGGGTGTTTTGAGAAATAGAAAGAGCTTTAGCGCTCTGTCTGCTTGGGCGTCTAGTAATCGCTCAGAGAGTACCTCTACCCAGTAGTCCGACGTATAAAAATTCGGCTTCTGAAGCGGTTCAAAGGGTGCTAAGTATGCTTGATTCTGGCGATAGTAGCTCAAAATAGCGGGGATATCGCTGGGTTGCCCTGAGCGGATGTGCAATCGAGGGGATTCTATCACAGGCGCTGGCTCACTCACTGGAATACGTCAGAAGAGTTAGGGCTTCGGTGGAACGATAAGGTCGACGAGGGTAGTGACGATGCGATCACCCTCCATCGGCATCAGCGCCTCGCCCCCAAGCACTCGCTGCAAGAGTACAAAATAAATCAGCGTCCCTGCGAACGTTCGGGCGGTCGCGGCTGGATCTTTTAGCTGTAGCTCACTGCATGAACTCAAGTAGCGCGTCAGTCCGTCAAGCAAAGGCTTTGCCACATTCTGGACATAGGGATGGGCCAGCTCCGGGAATCGTCCCGACTCGCCGACAATCAACCGCATAAACTCACAGAACTGTGGATCGCAGGCCGCATTGTCGAGCACTCTTTGAGCCAGATCGCTGAGGACAGCGCGCGGCTCTCCCTTCAGCGCATTTTCATCACGCGGGTCAAACACAGCGCGAAATTTGCTTTCGGCAAGCTGCTGAACCAGTGCGGCAAACAGTCCGGCCTTGTCTTGGAAATGGCCGTAGACAGTCGCTTTTGAAACGCCTGCTGTTGCAGCAACGCGATCCATACTGGTGGCGGCATAGCCATTCGCCAAAAACTCCTGCATAGCGCCCTCTAAAATCGCCGCCGTTTTGACAGTCGACTTTTTGCGTTCGCGGCGGTTGGTAGAGATCACAGGGTTGGTGATGGGCAAAGGGCTAGAAATGGACAATATCAGGTCGTCTATACGACATAGCTTAGTACATTCCCCAGCCTGAGACGACTACCTTGTGAACGATATCCCCCTATTTGAGTGGGAAGTATCGCCCGTTGCTGTGAAGGATGACGACAGATGTTAGGGTTGAGCGACAGCGTCAACACTTATTGCCCGCTTACAAGAGGAAAATCTTATGTCCGAAGATCCTTTGCCCAAAGAGACTGCAAGGGAGATCTTGACGGCACTATTGCCCTCTTTAAAGGTTGCCGGCGCCTACGCTCAGCAGATTCAGCAGCGAATTGCCAGTCACCCGGATAAATTTGACGGAGATCATTTCTTTGCGAACGCGCTCACCGACGCCGATCTCTCTATCCAGACATTCATGGAAGTGACGCTGCTGGCCAAATTTCCCAGCTCGCGGTTCTACGGTGAAGAGTACGAGAAATCCTACAATACCAAGTATTTTCGAGCGATTGATCTAGGGCCTCAGGGCGACTATTTGATCACGCTTGACCCGATTGATGGCACGCGCTACTACATGGACGGCCATCCCAACTATTTGATCATTCTGACGGTGCTGAATGCAGATGGCTTCGAGGCGGCGATCGCCCTCAGTCCGGCCACTGATCGCTACTACTACAGCCTGCGCGACCAGGGTACCTTTGTTGGCAGCATGGACGACGACCTGCACCAGTGTAAGCCTTTGAAGATTACTGAACCCGGTAGTAAGGTCGTGTTGGGCTGGTCGCTGAGTGGCCTGGCGGCGCAGGTGCGATCGCACTATCCTGTGATTAACCTGAAAACAGACTATTCGCCTGACCGCCCCGTCCCGCCAATCAACGGCCTGCTCACCGGAGAAGTTGCAGGCGTTATCTTGGCTAAAGCGCAGCTGATTGACACGGCTGCGCTCGCCTGGATGGCTAAGGAAATGGGCTACTGCCTCACCACATACGACGGTCGCCCTTTACCACCGCCGTCTGCCTGTAAGGACTACCGCTACTCAGAAATTATTGTTTCGGCAACAGAAACAATGCAGCAAAAACTCATTGAAATTATGCAATCTGTTAAGCAGTAAGGACTTCATTCGCATCTTAGACCTAAGGATTACAGTAGAAACACCGGGCTGGATCGGCAAACTGCACCGAATCTGGGAATGGCTGCTCTTGCTGGAACTGGCAGTGCTGACAGCGAGAAAGTGCAGACAGCGGCAGCAGCGTCGGTGCCTGACAAAGTCTACAGGGCAGCCCAGGTCGGTGCTGCACAACCCAAAAGCCTGGATAGTGACAGTGGGGGCAGGGCGACTGTGCTTTTTCGATCAGGGCCTGAGTGGCTTGGGTGATCGCCGCCATCCGAGTCGGGTTGTAAAGCGCTCGCATATCGGTTTCAACATGCGCCTTTCGCTCAGGAGATTGCTCAAGTGCGACAGTCACGGCTCGAACTAAGTCGGCTTCTGCTGTAATCCCTTTGGCCACCGACTCTGTAGGCTGCGGGTGAGAAGCGCGCATGACGACAACGCCATGCTCAGGAAAGCCAATCGAATGAGCAAACGCTAGAGCTGCTTGGGGACTGTGAACCGTCTGGCCCTGATAGTTGGTCTCGGTAGAGAGCACTTCTCCCACAATCTCTAGCTGGTGCTGATAGTCGCACAGCACGACCAGTTCACGGCCGCAGGCGACAAAGGGAATTTGAGGATGCGGGCCAAAGCTGCCCTCACTGGCAATCGCCAAAGTCTCTCCAGTCAGCTTCAGTGCTGCCGCTGCTTTGAGCCTGGCGGTAGCGAGCTGATCGGCCGGGCGTTGGATCTCTCGGGTGAAGGTACCGAAACTGTCGGTGTTGAAATTGGGAGGCACCAGCGTTTTGACCGCCAGGGCAGATTCTATTAGGGGCGCGATCGCCTGCTCTTTACGATGCATTGTTGCAATCACCGCCGTCCGATTGGCAAAGAGAGAAGTCGCTGACATCTGCCGACACATCGAATCCGAACATCAAATCCGAATATCAAATTTAAGAACATCGCAATTGTAGCGGCAGCTGTGCGAATCTTAGCAAGTCAATACTGACTGCCCGACTTGCGATGTTGAATAGCGGTGACGCCAGTCGTCTCCAGCACCTCGCCCGAGTCAACGGCTGCATAGATCAGTCGGTGATCGCCGCAGTCCATCCAGTCCTGAACCGTACAGTCTAAGTAGGCCAGGGCATCTTCCAAAATCAAGCAGCCATTCGCAGCAGGTCGGTGGGCCACCTGCAAAAACGGATCGTCACCCGGAGACGGTGACTGAAAATGCCGTCGCACCGTGCGGCCTTCCTTCAAAAGATTCAAGACAAAGGGCGCGTTTGGTTGAGAGAGATACTGCGCGGCATGATTCGAGTCGACCGCTATCATCAATCCCGGTGGGCTAAAAGTCGCCTGAGAGATCCAGGTCGATAGCGTGCCAATAGGGCGATCGCCCTGGTAAGTGGTGAGCACTCCAATCGAGCCTACAATCCGCCCGACCGCCTGCTCTGTGCGACCTGCCTGGGTCTCACTTACCCCTTCGCGAGGCGTTTGTTTCTTTTGCTTGAGCAGCTGCTGAGCGAACGCTGCGCCTGCTTGCTGACACGCTGTGATTGTTTCTGCATCTGGGTTGAAGCGAACGCGAAGGGTCTCGAATCCAAAGCGATAGTTGTGGTCTCGCAGCTTTTGTTCGATCATGTCTATCGCCTCTCCGCTCCAGCCGTAGGAGCCAAAAACGCCTGCCAGCTTGGTTTTTACAGCGGATGACAGGACGGTGCCCAGGGCAGTCTGAACTTGCACCGGCGCATGTCCTGCCAGAGTCGGTGAGCCGATGATAAAGCCGTCGCTAGTCTCGATAATCTTGGCGAGTTCGTCCGCATCGATAGACTCGCAGTTCACCGATTTTACGGCAATGCCAGACTGTAACAGCCCCTGGGCGATCGCATCTGCCATCTTCGCGGTATTGCCATAGGCAGAAGCGTAGAGCAGCGCTACCTGTAGGTGCTGCTGTGCCTGCTGCTGGCACCACTGGCGATAGTCAGCCTGCAACCGGCTGAGGCTGTAGAGCACTAATGAACCATGCCCGGGGGCCAAACATCTCGTCGGCAGCGGCGCTAGCTGATCTAAAGCGACTTCTACCTGCCTGGTTTGGGAGGCATGCAAACAGTCGAAATAATAGCGCCGGTCAACTTCCAGCTGTCGCCAGTTTTCGTCGAAGAGGGCATCTTCGCAAACATGCGTGCCAAATAGTTTGTCGCTAAAGAGAACACGGGTGGCCGGGTCGTAAGTGCACAGCCCATCTGGCCAGCGTGGGGTGGGTACCGTTATCAGCTTTAAATCGTGGCCCAGCCCTAAGTCCAGGCTGGCCTGGGGCGGACGAATTGCTTGAATGCGGCTGTCTTCCCAGTCTGGGAAAGCGGTTTTGATCGCCTGAGCGGCAGGCCGAGAGCAAACTATCTTCACGTCAGGTAGCTGCTTGACCAATGCTGCTAGAGTAACCATGCGGTTAGGGTTGACATGGCCGAGAATGATGTAGTCAATCGGCCCTTCTGCCAAAAAGGGCTGAAGCGTCTGCAGATACATCTGCGTAAAGGATTCGCCCGGCGGATCGATTAAGGCAGTAGACCCGGCGCGAACGATATACGAGTTGGCGGTGGTGCCCCGACGGTGGCTATATTCCACCTCGAACTTGAGTCTCTCCCAGGCACGCGATCGCAACACAGTCGTATGCGAGCCAATGTTCGCAACCTGCACGTCACGGGGCCGAGGCGTCTGCGGTATTGACGGGGTTGAAAGATCTTGCGGATGAGAAAGAGAAGATGCCATGAGTGATGTTGTGAGATTGTTGAGAGGTCAGATTGAGCGACATTAGTAATGGTTGCTAGCCTTGCGGTGGTGAACGGCGGTGAGGCCGTCTCGTTTGGCGACTCGCCCAGTCTCTACGGTGCCGTAAACAATCCAGTGATCGCTACATTCGAGCCGACGAGTAACCTCGCATTCTATATAGGCCAAGGCTTGCGCCAGGATCGGTGCGCCATTCGTTGCGGCCCGCGTTTCAATCCCAGCAAAGCGATCCGCGCCCGGCGGAAATCTTTTTAGAAAGTGTTTCATCAACGGCTGATAGTGGCCTTCTTCTAGAACATTCAGCACGAAATGATCGCCCCCTTGCAGCAGCGATTCCATCGCCCGATCTTTAGAGACCGCGATCGCCACGCCCAAGGGCTCAAAGCTTGCCTGAATCACCCAAGACGCCAGCATCGCACTCGACACATCGCCTTTTTTCGCGGTGACGATGTATAGACCATTACTGACTCGCCCAAGCGCCCGATCCAGGTCAGAATCTAGCTGCTTGCTCTGGCGCACTGTTTTATCCCGGTTGAGCCACTGTCCTAGATCGATGCCAGCTTCGTAGCACATCTGGTCGGTAACTTTGTCAGGCGCGTGCCTGATCGCAATCGGCGGAAAAGCGGCTCTCAGCCCAATCTCTTGAAATCGGTTGCGCAGGGGATAGATCGGTTCGTCCTGGCCGCCGCCCGTTTCAAACAGCCCGACGGTCTGCTTGGGGGTGACCGTTGTCAGTAGCGTACTCAAGGCGGGGTGAGTGGCCGCGCCGCCATTGAGCTGAGGGGGCATTCCCACGACTAGCCCAGCAGCAGTGCCAGCCAGCTCTCGCACTTCGTGAGAATCGGCCACAGACATATCGACCAGCTCAATGGCAATGCCTGTTTTAGTAATGCCCTCGGCGATCGCTTGGACGATGCGATCGCTATAGCCATACTCTTCGACATAGAACAGCGCCACAAACGTCTCAGCTTTGGCCTGCTGCTGGCTCCAGGTGCGATACTTCTCGACCCAATCCTGGTGGTGTTCGCGCAGCAAAGGCCCATGTCCTGTAGCGATCAGGTCTACTTCAAACTTATCAATACGCTTCAGCGCCATCATCACAGAGCGAGCATTTGGCCCCATCAAACAGTCGTAGTAATAGCGAAACTCAGCTTCGAGCAGATGCGGCGCTTCATCAAAGAGAAAGTCGTCGCAGTAGTGCATGCCAAACACATCGCAGGTATACAGTATCTGGGTGCTGGCATCGTAGGTAAAGATGGTATCTGGCCAGTGCAGGTTGGGCGCAGAGACAAACGACAGCTCATGACCCCGGCCTAAATCCAGGCTGTGGCCGCTTTTGACGACAATAGACTCAAAGGGCTGATGAAGCATATTCTCTAGAAACTGAGTCGCCACTTTAGAGCCCACCACCACCACGTGAGGAGCCCAGGCCAAAATCTCTTTTATCAAGCCACTGTGGTCGGGCTCGGTATGGTTCACAATTAGATAAGTCAGTTCGAGCGGATCGACTTCCTGGGTGATGTACTCTAAGTAGCATTCACGAAACTTGCCGTGTGACGTATCGACAAGTGCCGTTTTCTCACCACGAATAAGGAATGAGTTGTAAGTGGTGCCGTTCTTGAGATCGAATTCGATATCGAAGCGATCGCGATCCCAATCCAGGCAGCGCAAGGCGGTGGTCTCTGGGGCAATCTCAGCGGTCTGTAGGGTCAGCCGACCCTGAGGACGCTTGATACGCTGTGAATCAACCAGTGCAACCATGAAGATCTCCTTGCAACAAGATTATTGTTACTAAACTGTTACCTTCATGATGGCGCAGCGCACCACAGGCTGTAAAATGCCAATTACGCAATTGATTGATAAGTTATTTGTATATTTATTTCATTGAATGATTAAGTTTTAGTATTTTGATAGGAGGCATATCCTGATGCGAGACCTGATTTACTATGTGGCCTGTAGCGTTGATGGCTTTATTGCTCATGACGACGGTTCCCATGATGGATTTTCCCAAGACCGTGAGTATCTCGCACAGATATTTTCGGTTTTTCCTGAAACTGTTCCAACTCACTTTCGTGATGCGATGGATATTCAGGGTGAGAACAAAGCTTTCGATATTGTTTTGATGGGCCGAAAAACGTATGAGATTGGGCTTAAAGAAGGTATCACAAGTCCCTATTCTCACCTGAAGCAGTATCTCTTTTCCAGCACCATAGCAGAGAGCCCGGATCAGAATGTTGAGTTGGTCTCGAAGAATGCGATTGAGCTGGTTACAGCACTGAAGACTGAAGCTGGTAAAGATATCTGGCTCTGTGGCGGAGCCGCTTTGGCAACCACGTTATTCACTCACCACTTGATTGACAAGCTCATTTTGAAGGTCAATCCATTCCTGATGGGGTCAGGCATTCCGCTTTTTTCTGGAGACATCTCGCAAACCGCCCTGACTTTGGTCAATAGGAAAGAATACTCGAACGGCGTCATTCTGCTTCAGTACAAAGTAGGATGACTCGCCTGTCTGAAGGTAGGATGGCTCACATAGTTGTTGCGCATTTGCAAACGATTCATGAATCTGCCAGAAATTCTGTATGAGACAAAACGAATAGGGTGTCGCAGGCTGGTCTCATCTGACGTATAGCGAGCGTATGGATGCATTCGTATGCTCGCGCGCCACTTTGCCCTCAGTCTACAACGGTTTCAGCAGTTACTTATGTGGTGAGCAAAGTGGCCAACGCTACAGATGAGCTGTATGCGGTGTATAGCGATACGGATGCCATGCGATGGGTAGATGACGGTCAGCCGATTGCGAGAGTCGACTGCGTCAAATGGGTGGGGATCACGTTGAAAAACTACGCCTCACGCGGTTACGGCATGTCTGCACTAGTCAGTCGAGAGATAGGCAGCGTAATTGGCTTTTGCGGGCTTGTCCATCCGGGCGAGCAGCCTGAAGCCGAAATCAAATACGCGCTCAAACGCGAGTTTTGGGGAAAAGGAATGGCTACTGAGGCCGTGGGTGCGGTGCTTGAGTACGGTAAGCGTATTTTTGATCTGTCTGTTGTGATCGCCACCGTATCGCCTGAGAATGCCGCTGCTCGGCGGGTGCTGATGAAGGTTGGAATGAAAAAGGTCGCGAGCCGTCGCAATGATGACGGCTCTGTTACCCACATTTTCAAGTGGCGGCCTGTCGCAGCAGGATAGGTCAAATGGCGTCTCTGATCTGTTGCTCAAGCTGCTGTAAATCTACGCCAAGTTCTTCTTGTAAAATGTAGTTGGCGACGCCGCCGGGCGGTGGACATTCTTTGCGTTCTTCTAAAATGCCGAGGAGAAAGAGTTCGGGAGAGATGCGCGATCGCCCCACCTGCTTCGCCTCATCGAGCGCTATCTCAATGACCCTTTTCACTCTCGGTGCGAAGGGTAGCTGTGGCGGAAAAGTCCCTTTTGGCGGCGCTGGGCGACTTCCTAACCACTTCACCACAATCGGCTGCGCGGCTTCATAGCTGACTCCTGCGGCAGCAAGTGCTTGGGCAGCCACACTGCGCCCTTCTGCTAGCAATCCGAGCAAGATACCTTCTGTGCCCATCACGTAAAAGTTTATCTCGCGAATGGGCTGCTCTCCCAAACGAATCACTTCCTGCGTCTTGGCGGTGAAAAGCTTGTTTCTCGGTATCGCTGCATCTGTAAAATCGCCCAGCGCCATGGAAAAAATTGCCTTCAGAATGAACTCAAAGGCGGCACTATCCATGCCCCATTCTGCCGCGACCATGCCTTCCTGCTGGTACATTTTCACCAGCGACTCATAGATCTCGCCATCGCCCTGGACGAAAGTCTTCATGCTCCACAGCCAGCGCCTCGCTAGCATCCGTACTGCGGGGCTATTGAGGTCGCTGCCTTTGTTCATCTCAGCGCGAATTTCCTCCAGTAGCTGCTGCCATTCTGTCTCGCCTTCGCGAAATCGAACTTCAAGAATTTCCTGCTGCTGCGGTGTAAAGTATTGCCGTGCGGTCATGGTCATGGTCTCCATTGTTTGAATCAGGTTTTCAACGGCCACTGATTGAGACGTTTGAAGTTCTTGGGCGATCGCTTCCAAGCGCTGACTCAACTGACGCGAGAGGGTCATCTGCTCACGCAGCCGAGCCCTGTGCAGCTCAATCACCCGCAGCAGCGAGAAATCAGGATTTTCCAGACACTCGCGAATCTCCTTGAGAGAAAATCCAAGCTGTCTGAGTGACAGAATCTGCTGTAGCCGGATGATATCCTGGTCGGTATACAGTCGATGTTCTGCTTCAGTGCGATGCGAAGGTGAGAGCAGCCCAATCTCGTCGTAATAGTGCAACGTTCGAATTGAGAGCCCTGTTTGCTTAGCCAGTTCGCCAATCTTCATCACGCCACGCATGGTTGCCTTGCCTCTCAAGCGTTTTTTCTCAGTCGAATGCCGCTGACGAATTTATCCTAGAACCTGACGCTACGTGAGGATCAAGGGGTCTCTCTCAAACTTTTATTTGATCGGCTGTGCTGCTGGAATTGGGAAGAAGAATCCAGGTCAATCGTTGCTTCTCATACGCTTGCATTCGTCAAAATGAGCGGTAAAATCTTCATATTCCTAAAATCGAAGCAAAAGGACACCGAAAATGGCGCTAAGCAAAGTTTTTGCGATTTTTAGTGGTTTGAGCGTTGGCTTTCTGCTTACAGCGAACCCAGCCCGCGCTCAGTCTAGCCCGCCTGTCCACAAGCTTGGCGTTTTAGACGCTGCCGACCCTCAGCTAGAAGACGGCAGCTATTTTGACAGTTACGAAATCGCCGGGAGCGCCGGGCAAAGAGTTTCTATCTCACTCGACAGCTCAGAATTCGATACCTTTTTGGGTTTGATGGACAGCGAAGGTAATCTGCTCGCCAGCAATGACGATGCCAGCGACTCTAATCCCAATTCCTATATTTCCTTGACCCTACCTGCCGACGGCACCTATACGGTAGTGACCACCTCTTTTACACCGCTCAGCAGCGGCGGTTACCGGCTCTCTATGCGCAACTTCAGCGCGCCACGGGCCACTGCTCAAAGCACCCAAACCGAATTAGAGCCTGTCTTTAATCCACTCGCCCTGTTTGTAGTAGGCGCTGCCCTCAATGAATTTTTCGCTGGGGGCAGTGCTGGTTCGTATTCTGACCCTAGCCAGGATCCTACCTTGCGGGATGTGAATAGTTCGTATCAGTCTCCTCAACCGGAATATCGTCCGCCGACTCCGACGGTAGGGGGCGATCGCGGATTTTACGGCAGCGACCATACGCCTTGGTGATGACAATCTGTTTCTTTTGCTGAGCCAGTGGTCTCAGTGTGGGTTTGGGAGTAACGGTATCGAAACGGCTACAGGCTTATCATATTGAGCACTGACGTTCGTGAAGGTTTGCGCCTATGAAACGGGTTATTCGGCTGTTCCCGCAGCGTCGCCCAGCCATTAACCGCGAGGAGATGGGAGAATGCTATGCGCGATCGCCCGAAGGCCGGGCCATTATCCGCCTGCGCCTGAGTTCACCGGCTGCCCTACTGATGCCTTTTGAGAGCTTCCCGGTCAACTTCGGCAGCGACTGTGCAGCTAACGAAACGTCCCCTGTCCTCAACCTCAACCAGGACTTTGTCGACTATCTCTTTGCCCGCATTGCCGAACTTGGCGATGAATCTTTGCTGCTGCGAGTTACCCTGCTTAGTGAAGCCTCAGATGAATCGTCAGGGCTTTCCGAACAGGCGCTGCACACCGCTATTCAAGGCTATTTTGCCTACTTAGAGAACGTCCGCCGCCAAAGCTTAAAGAAGCTTGCTGGGGACGCGGCCCTACTCGGTCTATTAGGGTCAAGCGCGTTAGGGCTGTCTGCTCTCCTAGAAGTTCGCAACGCCGCTGTTGAAACCGGCATTGGACTGCTGCTCGTGAGTCAGGGGGTGACCGTCTTCGGCTGGCTGACCTTTTGGGAAGCCCTGGCCAACGCGCTTTGGAACTGGCGACCGCTTTACCGGCAGCTGCGGATGTGTCAGCGTTTGCAGCTAGCAAAGCTGGAGCTCGTCACTGACACATTTGCCGTCACAACCTGACGCTGATGATTCTTTAAGGAACGAACATTCCCAGAGCAGTAACAGCTTGCCTATTTTTAAACAAGAAAGCTTAGACTGAGTAAGTTTCGTGTCACTTCTTTTCTAACACCATTCTTATGCTCTCTCCAGGCGACACGGCTACTCAAAGTTCTGGCTCGCAAACGCTAATCCCAACCATCGATATTCACTGGTCTAATCAGGATGCGATCACTGCCCGCGCCCGCATTGTCGGCGAACGCATTGTTCTAAAGGGGCTAGAAAGAAATCCGGTGGCAACTAACCCGCTAGTCATCAAGGCCGGGGCTACAGGCTGCGCCGTTCTCCTCCGCTACGGTATTATCGTTACCTTTGATCTGAGCGCGGAGGAAGAAAGCGACCTGATCGAGGATTTGCAGGCTCATATCCGCGAACCGCTGCCCTCAACCATTTCAGAAGAATTGGCGATCGCCTTCCGCCCCCAGGCCAAAGAACGCTTAGAAGGCAATACCCTCTGGCTGCAAGCATGCAGCGCCGAACGCCTGCAAATCGTAGCCGAAGCACTGGGCAAAAGTGTTGCGCTAGACTACTACGAAACCGAAGTCTCCAGCCTGTTTGAGCGGATCAAGCCCTTTACTACCGCCATTCAAGGCAAGAACCTGCGTCCGCCCAAAGAGAAAGAACTGCTCAGCTACATTGGCGGTACGCTGCTGATTCAGCAAAAAATGCTAGGCATTGTTGAAGTCGGTGAGAAACCCGATCCCGTTTGGGACTATCCCGAATTAGACCGGCTTTACTTGCGCCTGGAAAACGAATACGAACTGCGAGAGCGACTGGTTGCCTTAGAGCAAAAGCTAGCCCTCGTTTCTAGAACCGTCGAAACCGCTTTAGGCGTGTTGCAGCGTGACAGCAGCCACCGGGTGGAGTGGTATATCGTCATTTTGATTGTGATAGAAATCGTCCTGTCGGTTTATGACCTGTGGTTCCGTCACTGATACAGTGATGTCTTGACTAGCCTAAGAACTACTGCACGGGTACAAAGTCGTAGCCGCTGCCGGAGCGGTTGCCTTCGACTACGGTGACGAGCTGTGAGGGCTGGTTGCGATCGCCCGTCGGGAAAAAGCTCACCGTCCCAGTCGCACCCTGAACGCTAAAGCTCGAATCAGCCAGGACTGAAGCCACGCCTGCCCTGGTCGGATTTTCGGCGATTGCCGCTGCTAGCGTCAGTGTCGCATCGTACGCCATTGCCGTCCGCCAGTTGACATCGCCCCCCCATAGCTGCCGTGACTCGCGCACAAACGGGCTTTGCTGATTACTCAGAATATGCCAGGGCACAGCCACCGTCAGCCCTAAAGCATTCTCTCGGCCTTCATCGAGCACACTGGGATTGTAGAGACCATCGCTGCCCACCATGGGTAGTGATCGCTGATTCACATTAATAATTCGATTAGAAGTGCCGACCGTATCTACCGTCAGCGCCAGCATAATCACCTCGGCCCCTTGATCTTTTGCCTCTTGCAAAGCTCTGCCCGCACTGAACCCCGGTTTGCTGATGTCAAACTCAGCCACCACCGCTCCCCCACTGCTCAGCAGCTCAGTCGTAAATTCTGACCTGACCGACTGGCTGTAGGTGCTTTCGCCTACGTGAAAAATGACTGCCTGCTTTTTATTGAGCGTATTAACCACATAGCGAGAGAGGGTTGCAGCGGCAAGGCGATCACTGGGCACCGTCCGAAAAATATAGTCGCCTGCATTGGCAATCTTTACAGCAGTACTGGTCGGAGAGACCATTGTCAGCTTGCCGGCTTCATACACCTCAGCTGCTGCCAGGGTCGTATCGCTGGCGAAATGACCGACCACACCCAGCACATTCTTATCACTGACCAAAGCTGTGGCGATCGCTGCTGCCTGTTCATCGCTCCCGCTGTCATTGAGCACCAGCACTTTCAGGGGCGTCCCCTCAATGCCGCCCGCCTGATTGATCTCCGTCTGGGCTTGGGCGACTCCTCGGATAATTTCCAGTGCTGGATTAATCACAGTGCCTGCCGGGACTGAGGTGGCAATCGTGTAGGCTGACTCGTCGCCAATTTTGGCATTGTTAAGATAGATCAGGGATTCAGGATCGTTTCGCTGGGCCTGTAATGCCGCCGTAAACTCGGTTTCCGCCTCTTCGTAATTTCCGGCAGCTAAGGCATCGAGCCCTTTCTGCTTGGCTTCAGAAACTTCATTCGGTAACACCGATTGACCTGAGCTACCATCCGCGCCAGCAGTATCGATGCCAGATGTAGATCGGTTGGCTGTCGTTCCTGAACTCGGAGGGCCCGAACTTGGATTGCCTGAACCCAGATCGCCTGCCCCTAGAAACTGACCTCTCAGCCACCAAGCACCACCACCGATGAGTGCAACGGTAATCACTAGGGAGGCCACGAGGGCCGGCAGCTCGTTTCGTTTGGCCATGTGACTAGATATACCCTAATTTATAAAGACGCTGGTTAAAGACTTCGGTTTAGATTCACATGATACGGGAAACCAAGCGATAAATAAGGCGGAAGATAACGGCGATCGCCACCATCGCGCCGCCAGCCATCACTGCGGCCACTACGATTACCACTGGAGCGCCCCCTAAGATCCTGTGCAAGGGCGGAAAAAAAATCACCGCTGCCAGCGTCAGTCCAGCGATAATCACCAAATCCATGCCTTCAATCGCGCGGCGCATCTGCAAAAATACCAGCACGCCTAGCATGACCAGCCAAACCCCACCGCCTAGAAGGCTCGTGCCCAAAAGGCTGATAGCGGCGATCGCTAGCAAACCTCCCTCCGCCCCAGCAAACGCCGCATTTCCTAGAAAACGAGTCAGTGAGATCGGCTGAGGTGGAATGCGAATCGGCGGCGGCGGTGTGGCTATCGACTGAGGTTGAGCGGGCGGGGTCGCTGCTGGGGGCTGAGTGGGCGATCGCTGAGGTTGCGGAGCCGTTTGTGGCGTCGGGGCCGCCGCCGCCTGAGTGCTGTATGCATTGAGGGCCTCGACCACCGCTTCGGCTGAGGGATAGCGATCGCCTGGCCGCGCCTGCAGCATCCGGTCAAGTACCTGAGTCAGTCCCGCTGACACCCGAGCATATGGATGCCACTGCCAGGTATTGTTAGAGCTGTCGCGCAGCTCGCCAGAATCCTTGTCGCTTAGCAGCACTACACAGGTCGCCGCCAGCGCGTACAGATCAGAAGTCGCATCCACTGTGCCATTCAAGATCTGCTCTGGCGGCGCGTAGTCCGGCGAGCAAATGGTCGTAGGGCCGCGCTGAACGCCGGTCGGCGTCGTCACCTCTTTGACCGCCCCAAAGTCAAGCAGCGACAGTTGCCCGTCCGTCCCCTGAATAATATTAGAGGGCTTTACATCCCGGTGAATTGCCTGATTGCGGTGAACGAACCCCAGCACATCTAGCATTGCCCCCAGCAGCTTTTCGACCTCAGCTTCTGAAAACTTACCCTGACGGTGGCGAATCTTTTCGAGATCTTCCCCCTCAATAAACTCCTGCACCAGATAAAATAGCTCTTCTGACTGGTGATTGAGCGGATTGGTGACCGGCAGCGGAAAGTAGGCATAGAGATTGGGAATTTGGGGATGCCGCCTGCCCAACCGCTCCAAGACCTCGGCCTCCTTAGCAAAGAGCCGGAGCGCTGTCGCCAGTTGCTTCGGAGTGAGGTTCACGGGCGGCTTGAATAGCTTCACCACGCACTGGCCCTGACTAGCAGAATAGAAGCTAGGCGAGTCAAAATCTCGCGCTAAAAACGCCGTCCCAAAGCCCCCTTGACCCAAAACACTCACCGGCAGATAGCGGCCTCGCAATATCAGCTCCATGCGGCAGGCACTACAGTATTTGGGCTTCAGTGGCCGGGGAATTTTAGGATTGTCGAGATCAGCGAAGGTATTAACTGGCGCGGGACAGGTCGGACGGGTGCAGTGCAGTTGCATGGGCAAGGATCGCTTAATAGGCCCAAAAAACGTCAGGCACAGCCGCTAGCGGCTAGCAGCGTCAGCATCAACTGCTGTTCTGGCCTTATCAAGCACTTTAGCAGAGGCTGTCTTAGTCGGCGTGCTCTTAGCTGCGACGGGTTTACTCTCACCGTTCGCCTTGGCTGTCGCTTTTGTAAAAGCTAGCTCACGGTTAGTAAACTGCGGCAAAATCTCCTTGGTAAACGCTTCTGCTGCCTTCGAGCGATAGCGATTGGGGTTAAAGATAACCGATAGCGTTCGCTTGACTTCGACCGATTCAATCCGGGCTCTGTGGATCACGCCCATCTGCAGCTCTTTCTCAATCGAAGAAGTAGAGGCGAAGGCGACGCCTAATCCTGACTGCACCGCATTCTTAATCGCTTCAATTGAGTTCAGCTCCATCTCTACCCGCAGCCGCCGAGTCTCAATTCCACCTCGGGTCAGCACCTGGTCTATGACCTTACGAATCGTGGACTGAGAGTCCAGCGTAATAAACTTCAGCTTGTAGAGGTCGCTGCGAGCGATCACTTCGTTGGTTGCCAGCGGATGAAACACCGGCATAATCAGCGCTAGTTCATCTTCGGCGTAGGGCGCTACTTCCAAAGACTCCTGAAGCTCAAGCGGAATTTCACCGCCGATGATGGCCAGGTCGATTTGGCCATTGGCGACGCTCCAGGCCGTGCGGCGCGTGGAGTGCACATGAAGCTGGACGGCGACTTCAGGGTAGCGCTGACGAAATAAGCCAATCATGCGCGGCAGCAGATAGGTGCCGGTCGTTTGGCTGGCACCGACAATTAAGGTGCCGCCCTGCAGGTTCTGCAAGTCTTCGATGGCACGGCAGGTTTCCTGGCACAGGCTGAGAATGCGATCGCCATACGCCAGCAGCAAATGACCGGCTTCGGTCAGCTGCGCTCTCCGCCCGCCTCGGTCAAATAGCGGAACATCCAGCTGTCGCTCCAGATTTTGCACCTGCAAACTCACCGCTGGCTGAGACACATAAAGGCTATCAGCAGCGCGCTTGAAGCTCCCTTCGGCAGCAATAGCCTTTAAAATGCGGAGCTGATCAAGGGTAAAAGGAAGGTCTGACATGATGGCGTAACCTGACTAAGCAGGAATCCAGTGAGGATGAGAACGCAGCTCTGGCAAATAAAAAGACAAGCCTACCTACTACTGGGCCACTACCATTGCGCTCTGATTGCTGCGACACAATTGATGTAACTCTCTGAATTTACCAGGATATTGAGATGATTGCCTAAAGGATTGAGTTGGTAGATAGTAACTCACCTACGGGGACGTCAGAATCGGGGATCATTTTGTAGTGGAGGTCACAGCCACCGGATAACGATCTGTTAAGGTGAGGCACAATTGAAAAGTATGCTCTGTCTGTGCTGCTATGACACTTAACGGTTGCCGCATACCATAGAAACAAAACAGCGGGGCGAGGTAACTACGCCGCAAGCTAGCTGGTTTTGGAGCTGGTTCCAGGGCCGGTTTCGGTTTTGTTAAAGTGCAGACAGTTCCCAAAGCAGCGCGTTCATGAAGCTTAACTCTAGACAGCAAAATATTCTCAGGGCCACCGTACGTCACTATGTCAATACAGCCGAGCCGGTGGGTTCTAAGTCTCTGGCCACTGATGCCTATAACTTACGGGTAAGTTCGGCAACGATTCGTAATGTCATGAGCGCGTTAGAAGCCTCTGGTCTACTTTATCAACCGCACACCTCTGCCGGACGAATTCCCTCCGACTCCGGCTATCGCGCTTATGTCAATGAGCTAATGGCGCCGTCCGAGCCGCTGATACGTAAAATGGAGACGACGCTCAATCAGCGCATCGGCTGGCAGGGTCATCAGGCAATAGAGGCGCTGCTGCAGGAGTCTGCACAAATTTTGGCGGGCCTTAGCGGCTATATTGCACTCGTCACCCTACCTCAAACGAACGAGGCGGTGATCAAACACCTGCAGCTTGTCCGGGTTAGTGACGATCAGGTGCTGCTGGTGGTGCTCGATAGCTATAGCAACCACTCGGCGCTGCTGCCCCTCCCGCGACCGAGCCCCCCTTCTACAGAGACAGCCGATAGCGATGAGCGAATCGACCGAGAGCTGCAAATTCTCTCCAATTTTTTGACCGAACAGCTCAAGGGAAAATCTCTACAGGAGGTGACTTTAGACTGGATCGATCTCGATCAGGCTTTTCAGCGCTATGCCCATGATTTGCAGCAGGCGATCACTGATCTATCCCGACGATCGCGTACCACTCCTGCGACCCAAATCCTCATCAGCGGCCTAGCCGAAGTTCTGGGTCAGCCCGAATTTGCCGAGCGCAGCCAGCTCCTCAGTTTGGTGCAACTCCTAGAAGATGGCCGCGACCAGCTGTGGCCTTTGATCTCAACGACGGCCCAGGCAGACAACCACTACCTACTGGGCGAGGAAACCTCAAATCAGCGGCTGCGGATCTGGATCGGCACTGAAAACCCCGTGGCGCCCATGCAGTCTTGCGCGCTGGTAACTTCGACCTACGGTAGAACGCCGGGGCCAGTCGGTAGCTTAGGCGTGTTGGGGCCGACGCGAATGCTGTATGAAAACGCGGTAGCAGCGGTTTCTGTTGCTGCAAACTACCTCACAGAGGCTGTCGCTGAAACTTTGGATGTCGGTCAGCTTAATCCAGAGAGCTAAATATCCCAACTGTCTGACTTCTTGGGTTGCCCGCGAGGAACAGATAGTAACCGCGCGGCCAGGACACCGCCTAAGAAGCCAAACAGGTGACCTTCCCAAGAAATTCCGGCCTGGTTGGGCAGTACGCCCCAAATGATGCCGCCATAAAGAACAGCAACGAGAATTGAAAAGGCGATCGCCGTCACGCTGCGCTCAAAATAGCCTCTCAGCAGCAAAAAGCCAAAGTAGCCGAAAACAACGCCGCTGGCGCCGAGATGCACTGAGCCCGGTGCGCCAATCAGCCAGGTTCCCAGGCCGCTGCACAGTGCTGCAATCACACTGACTACCAGCCAGTCCCCGGTCTCCCGTAGCATCACCAGCCAGCCTAAGGTCACCAGCGGAATCGTATTCGCGAGCAGGTGAGCAAAGTTACCGTGCAGAAAGGGGGCAAATAGAATGCCCCACAGCCCCGATACCATCCGGGGGCGAATGCCAAAGCGATTGAGCTCACCGCCAAAAATGAGCCAATCAATGATTTCCACCGCCCACAAAAAAATGACCAAGCCCAGTAGCGTGGCGATCTGGGTCTTAATTTCTCTGGTGATAGAGCGCTTGGGTTCCATAAAAACTTTCCTCGTATTCTAGCTTCTAAATTTTAGTGAAGAGCCTTTATACCTTTTCCAGAACACACCTTACAGATTCATCATTCCAGACCGCTGGATGAGCGAGCGACACCCCTTGTCCACTCTCCACTCGGACTTGCTAGCCAGCGGGTTGAGAGCAACCAGAACCCCTACAGCAGCCCGATTAGATGAAGTGGGCCGTGACCGGTGACAATCTCTGCAATCAGCGCTAGAAAGCCCAGCATCGCTAGCCGCCCGTTCCACACTTCTGCAACTGGCGTCATCCCCCAGGCCGACTTGTCTTGGGGGTAAATTTTTACCTTCTTTTCGGGCTTTTCAAGGTCTGAAAAGTGGATGGGTTTAGCGGCGATCGCCTCATCCACCATCGCCGCCAAGTCGGCAATAAAGGTCTCGTCGGTATCCAGCGCAGGCACCCGATGAAACCCTTCAATGCCAGATTCTTCAGCAATTTCGCGATACTCGATATCGATTTCTTGCAGCGTCTCAATATGCTCAGAGACAAAGCTAATCGGCACCACCACCAGATCGTTCACCCCTTTCTCAGCGAGATCCTTGATGGCATCTTCCGTGTAGGGCTGTAGCCACTCAATCGGGCCAACCCGACTTTGGTAGGCCAGGGTGTGATCATTGGGCCGTCCCAACGTCTGCATAATCAAGTCGGTACAGTGCTCAATCTCCCTTTGATACGGATCGCCAAACTCTTCCACATAGCTCACCGGCACGCCGTGGGCACTAAAAAAGATGTGAGCGCTATCAGGGTTGGGCAGCTTGTCTAGCTCGGTGCGGATCAGTCCCGCCATCGCATTCACGTAGCCCGGGCGAGCGTACCACGAGGGAATCAGCGTGTAGTCAATTGGGGCGAGTTTAGGATCTTCTTGCCAGAGCTGCTCTAGCAGACGGAAGCTCGAACCGCTGGTACTGATAGAATATTGCGGGTACAAGGGCAGGACGACGAGCTGTTTGATACCGTCGCGCTTGATATGAGCGATCGCCTCTTCAGTAAAAGGATGCCAATAGCGCATACCCACATACACCTCAGCCGCTTTCCCCTGCTCTGCCAGCTTGGCCTTCAGGGCTGCCCCCTGCTCTTCGGTAATGCGCCGCAAAGGCGAGCCGCCGCCAATCTGCTGATAGTTCTCCTGAGAGGTTTTAGCGCGACGGCTAGAGATAAACCAGGCCAGCGGTTTTTGCAGAATAGGAAATGGAATCCGAATAATTTCCGGATCTGAAAACAGATTAAACAGAAAGGGCTGTACGTCTTCCGGTTTTTCCGGCCCACCCAAATTCAGCAGTAAAACTCCCACACGGCCCATAATGAATCGCGTACCCTGCGCTTAGCATTTCGTTTAGATTTAATTATCGTAACAACTAACGCTGTACCTGAAACATTTCCTTCAATGGAAATCATTAAGATGCTTCTACCGTCTATGCCTTTAGCTGTATGACTGCTTCTACCTCCCCCCACCCTCTGGATGTTCAAGTAACCGCCCTCAACCGGCGATTGAAAGCCGCCAAGCTTGGTTTGCAAGTGGAGCGACGCGGTGAAAAGCTCAACCTTCGCGGCACCCTCCCGCCCCGTCCGGGCAGCCCCAAACTGCGCCCCTCCCAGCAGCGAATTCCCCTGGGCCTCCCTGCCCACAAAGCCGGTCTCAAGCAAATTGAGAGAACGGCCAAAGTGATAGCGGCTCAGCTGATCGAGAATACGTTCGACTGGCAGGAC
>JBARVU010000376.1:0-5220 GCA_049646425.1 Phormidesmis sp.
CTGTTAGCACTGTGCAGATAGATCTTTATCCCCTTATCCGCACCGGGCAGCGGCGACATACCGCGCTTCTCTTCCCTGGCCCTTCAGTCTTTTTTTATTCAGTTGTGTGAATTAGTTACTCGGTCAATTGCTGTCTATAGCTTCGAGAGTGACGCCGTAAGTAACTGGGTCGATAACAACTGCGCGATCCTCGCCAGAGGGCGTGAAGTCTTGAGCGCTCGCGCTCCCAGATCTGCTCCGCAACGAGGTAGGCGCGGTTTTATCTGCCCCTAGCAAGCTGAGCGAAGTTGCTCCTAGCAGAACGCCAGCTAGAAACGAGCGTTTCAGAAAGTTTCGGATATTAGCGTTGGACATGATGCACCTGTAGAACTGGAAAATTTCAAGTAGTAGTCGTCAGCGGCTCGTCGGCTACTGCCCTGGGGCAACGTTTTTTTGTAGGCGAAAGGGCGTGTGTAGTTGCTCAAGCGATTGCACCGCACCTAATAGCTTGAGAATGCGATCGCTCATCGAACCGTCTGGATAGCGATCGCACAACTCATCGGCCACTGACGCTCGCAAGCTCACGACGATTTCTTCTGTAGATACAGCGTCAGCGACCTGCATCTGCGCGATCGCTGCTGCCGGTTCTGCTATCTGGCGATCGCGCATGTACCGAAAAACAGCGGCTATCTGCTGTGATCGCTCAGGGCTTAAGGGCGTACCGCCGTGAGGACTGGGCAAATCAGTGAACTCAAGCGCTTTGGCGATTGCTATTAGATGAATAGTCTTTGCGCCAAGCTGATCGGCGAGATGGTTTAACTGCATGGGCTGAAGTGCTCCTGAAACTGATTGAGCAGGGTGGGAGAAATACGAGGGGTAAGCCAGTCGCAGGCTTCGCGGAGGGTGATCCGCGAGCTACAGTCACTCATCAGAAAGTCGCGAATCTGGCTCAGCGGCGTTCTCTGGGCTTTGTAGTGAGCGAGTTCAGCAAGGATTGCCTGCTGGCGACGGTTGAGCGATCGCCCGTCGAGCTTTTCTAGAAAGTCGGGATGGCCGAAATCCTCACGCAGCAGCCGAATGTAGCCGCGAATCGTACGCTCATGACGGTTCAGTGTAGCGGCGACTTCTGTGACTTTGGCGTAGCCGTCGTCGATACGAGTGGCGGCACAGTTGATTGGCTTAGAAATGGCAGTTTGGGTCATGAGAGAAGGTGGTCAAACGTGTCCGGGTAGGAGATAGGCTTCGGATGTACCGCGCTACAGCCATGGGCATTGATCGGGAAATAAAAAAGCAGCCGGTCAGCGTGGAGATGAGTGGGTAGTGATCGCGAGCGGTCGTTCGACGGGGCGCTCTGAGATGGAAAAACTGCGTTCGGCGTTGAGGTCAAGCAGGGGAGCGAGCTGGCTGCTGAGTAAAGCGGTGGCATCGGAGAGCATCTGGTAGAGGCGCTGCCAGCATTCAGGTGGGTCAGCGATGCGCAGGACAGTAGAAGCGGTTTCGAGGGCTTCGTTGAGAGAGGCGATCACGCTTAACTCGTGTTCGTAGGCGGTGGCTTCTTCGGGTGTGAGGTGGGCGAGGTCTAGGTAGGTGAGGTTGCGAGCGATCGCGTCTAGGTCGGGAAGAGGAAGAAATTTGTTTGCCATTCAGTAACCTCTACAAATAATGGACTGCGTTGAGACTTGACTACTATTAATAGTAATACTACTAATAGTAGTAGCATACTTAGTATTTTTCAACCAGAGAGGTAAGATCGTGATTGCAAATCAAGAGCCAGAAGACATGCGGTTACAGGTAGATGTAAGCGAAGAGGTTAAAACAAAGCTCAAGCTCCAATCCGTAAGGGCTGGCAAAACAATGAGTGAGCTTGTGGAAGAAGCCTTAAGGGAGTATCTAGATAAGGCTGAAAAGGATAAGGGCAGTTAAAGCAAGGCTCATTTTTAACCAAACTCCTCCCCCTATTGGTTTTCATGACCGATTCGCTGCCCGCATGAATATTTCCCCAGATCCGCGATCTGGAAAGCCAGAAGCAGACGCACATATCACTCAGCACATACTCAACCATGAGCACTGCGGACTCAAGCAACCTTATCTGCGTTAGTAAGTTGAGAAAGCTTGCGATCGCTGAATCTACCATTCGTATTGCTGGCATCGCACTGATTGCAGCCAACGAGGCGAAGGCGAAGCAGTCTAGCCCGACTTTTATACGTCAGGTATTAGCTCAGGCAGTTCACAATTAAGAAGAAGGGGAAAAATTATGTCCGAGACGGAATCCCAAAAATTAGACCCGCAACTCATCATCAGCAAACTATTAGCTGAGCTGGGTGAGCCCTGGTTGCCAGTTCATAACTAAGCGCTAGATGCTGTAAAAGCAGGCGACGCAGAAACGCTGCGTCTGCTGTCGGCAACTAATCTGGGCGATAGTTTTTGCCGCGCCTGTGGCTATATGGCTTCGATTCCTAAGCTGCCGCCGACGGTTGCGATCTTGATTGCTGAAAGTGCTAGGGCAATTACAGAGGCGCAGAAGGAAAGATCTATCCATAGGCTCAACGCTGCTAAGCCATAGGTACGCAAAGCAACGAAACCTATCAGTGAAGAAGCTCAGTTGTTTCTAGAAGCGCTTAAAAGATATGCGGCTGAAACGCTTGAGCGAAAGCAACGACTTGATCATTACGCAGTGGTTTGAATCACGCTGGCCGGGATGTGACGACAGCGAGGTGAGTTGCCCTCAGCCGAATATCCTTGGCTGAGAGCATTTCTTCAAAAAGGTTGAAAAAATGCTGTAACCTATCGACATCTGCTGATACTAGGGCTAATATGAGCTAGAGCTTCCAAATTCGTGGGGGTTTACGGAACCTTGAGAATATGATTATTCCGTTGACCCTAGAGAATCAGTTGCTGTGCAAGGGATAGAGTCCTATTTGAGCGCAGTTTATTAGGACTTATTCTCGACTGTAGGGTCACTGTACAGACCCCCGCGAATTTAGCTTTTGAAAGCCTTTGTCCGTCAGGCTTTCAAAGGGTGGGGGGTTCAAATTCCATTACCCCGCAAGGGGACGGAAACCCTGTTCCAGCATGGGTCTATTGTCTCCGTATCCTCATGGTTCAAATTCCATTACCCCGCAAGGGGACGGAAACCCCCAAAAAACAATGTGATAAATCCCCACATTAGCGCGGGTTCAAATTCCATTACCCCGCAAGGGGACGGAAACTAGAGCGGCGTGAACATGTGTAGAACATGCCTTGTGGGGTTCAAATTCCATTACCCCGCAAGGGGACGGAAACCGCATGAGCATTTGCACCACCCACACGAGGCTGGGTTCAAATTCCATTACCCCGCAAGGGGACGGAGACTGAAGAAAAGCAGGAACGAGGAAAGATGAACTTAAAGCAGTGACGACAAATATTATCGACAGGTCTATCTATCGGGCTTGCTGAAAAAGTATAGAAAGCAGGCAGGAAGAGCGATTCGAGTTTTTTTCGATAGCCAAGTACAAGGTTGTGATCTTGAACGGCACAACCTTGCACTTTATGACGATTTTTTAAGGGAATCGAAAAAAACGAATGGTTCAGCCACGTGATTTCAGTCTGTGTGGCCTCTATCCTCAAAGATCAGACTTTTTCAGCAGGCCCTATCTATCCTCTATCGTTTTGATAAAACTTCATCTCCTGCTTGACTTCTTCAGCCACCTGCTTTCGCAAATCCTAGGGCAACAGCACTTCCACATAGGGCCGCCAAGCCCTCAGCTGCTGGCGAACATTGGGATCATCATGACGATAGCTCGCTCGATCCGGCTATTCGTTTTAGACTGCTATCGGTAAGACGGGTTAGTGTTTTGAGGATAACTGGCAGGAAGTTGAAAAGATAGTGCAACTGCGTAGTGCGGGCGATCACTTTCCTCGAAGGACAAGCCAGCCTTTCTTACATTTACCACAACTTCATCAATATTTTTTGACTTTAACATCTGAAAACTTCACGGAATTCCGTAATATGACATGAGGGCGTTAGAATATCCCATGACTCCGAGAAATATGGCTGCCATATAGTATCTATGCGCGGTTTCTCAGTGTAAGTACGAGTAAGCCAGTAGATCTGTAGCCTATGTTCGTATCCGTATTTTTCCAGTTGAGCTGCTTTTGATGCCTAATTTGTCAGAGAACAAGTCAGTCCAGATTGCGATCGCCTGGTGTTTAGCCTGGGGTGAAGCGCGCGAACCCAAGCACCCTGTAAAAGCCGACATACTGCGACATGCGATTTCCGAAGGAAAGACACCTGATAGCCCTGAAGTGCAAGATGTATTAAAACAAACAGAAGCACTACTGAGTTTGTCAGAGAGAAATTTTGATTTTCCGAGAAACCCAACTGAACTCGAACAGCTAAAATCAGTTCACGAAGTGCTGTGGGCATCAAAAATTGGGTTGGTGTATGGCGGTGTCACAAAAGTCAAAAGCTATGTTTTTGAGTCCGCCGATCTGCATGAAATTCGCGGTGCCTCAGACTTGCTGGATCGGATTAATCTAGTCGATCTTCCGGCATTCTTTCACGCGGAAACATCCGATCAGTTTCCTCAGTGCCAACAGGCCGCAGAGTATTGTAGCAAGGTTGTCCGAGGAGAATGGTTAGATAAAGAGAAAAAATTTAAAGGGCTCTCAGACGCACTTATTCCTGAACTGATTATCTACTCCACTGGCGGCAATATTCTGGCCTTTTGCCCGGTGGACTATGCTGAACAGCTCGCTGATGCCATTGAAAGGCGCTACACCGAAGAGACACTGACGGCTAACTCTTGCGCAGTCGCACGTAGCTTTAGACTGCTGGAAACTCGCTTAGGCCTTTTGCCAGAGGATCTTTCACAGGTGCGGTGGCTCGACTGGTATTCGGAGCACCACGCTCACCCGCTAGTTTCGCAGCTCTTAGGAATTGCCGCTGAGCCTACCCCTGAAAAAGATGAAGTGAGCGCGCGCTTTGAGCAGCAAAAGAGCTTCAGTGAGCTGGTTACTCAGCTAACGATTGATTTTGAGCAGCGTCGCAGCGGTCGCGATACCCAATCAAATCGTGTATCTCGCCGCTATCCGCCGATGTTTGAGACCCATCCTTACTTACGGCGTGACCAAAGCGAATCTCGTTCGGCTGTGTTCCAATCGAAAGAAGAGATAAACAGTCCGGACTCCGGCGGACTTCCAGGCGATCCTTGGTTTTCGGAAACGTCTGCCCGTAAGCGGCTGATGGGACAAATTGCGAAG
>JBARVU010000377.1:0-6011 GCA_049646425.1 Phormidesmis sp.
TTTTTCCGATTCCTGAGCTAGAGCAAGGTTTCAAAACACTGATAGAACTGATGAATCGGTTCCGAGGTGCGCCTTTCGAGTACCCTCCACTCTTTTCCTCTGCCTAGAGTCATTAAAGAGCGCTAAGACCACCTGAATCTGTCGAAAATTGGGAGCAGCAGGCTCAGCCCACTCAATCGTACTGCCTAGAGTAAATCTCCTCTTGGGAGGAGTACCCGCAGCGTAGCAAAGGGGGAGGTGGGCCTTCAGCAAACTACGCCCCCATCCATCATCTCAAAAGAACAGCTTCATCTGATCTTCTGGCGGTGCTTCTTTTTGAGGCGTTACCTTTTTCGCTTTAGGCTTCGTCTTTTTGCCTTTCTTCTTCTTATCATGTAGCCCTTGCTTCACCTCTTCCGCATACCGCTCATGATTCAGCGCCAGCAGCCGGTCAAGCACCTCCCGCCGCGCCGCTTCGCTAATGGTAAAGCGCAAACCCTGCTTGGTTTCATGAAAGCCGTGATCGAGCGTCAGGTCTTGCCAGCCGTAGGCGGCGGCGACGGCGGTGTCCATTTCGATGTGGAGGGTGCGGAGGGTGGCTATGTCGGGGGCGGTGTCTTCGGGGGTGTGGAAGCGGTTGTAGGTTTTGGTGAGGCCCTGTTGGGTGGTGTGCATGATGGATTGGCGGTGGGTGTAGTAGCGGGTGCCGATGGATTTTAGGTTGTTGTAGTTGGTGGGGAAGGGAAAGGTTTCAAAGCAATCGGAAGGTGCGTACATCATATCGGTACGGAGCGTACTACTATACCTTCTAGCCCAAGATTCATGTATATCTGATTGTAATAAAGAGAATTCTTTATCTTTCTCAAATGCAAATACTGCCAGTCTGTCGTTTAATACGATATCTGCTGGCACAAAGCACATACTATGAATATTGGCAACACGGCTACGAGCTAATACGCGACCATACTCCTTAATCACGCTATAGAGCTCCTTTCGCGTGTGTTCGTGCTGCCACCACTTCTCTCTTGTATGTGCTCTCTTTACTGTTTCTCGATAGGGTTTGACTAGCCTTTCAACTATTTCTAAACAATCTGGATAGAACATCGCCTGCTCAAGAGATGCTTCACCAAAATTAATTACCCATCTGCTTGGCGATTGATCGGGATTAGTATTGAGATCCTGGCCATTTAGATAAGGAAATAACACATCAGAGTTCCTAGGATTTTCTTGAATCAGTTGATTGACTTCTGTTGGAGTAAGCACAAAACCTTCTCCGTAAACTTTGTTGCCTGTGAATGACTTGCCCTGATTTGCAGCTAACTTGTACGGATTTCCCACTATCTTTCCTGGCTCAGTCAAGAAGGAGGTGATACCACTTACAGGCTTTGCATTGAGCGTATAGTCTTGTCCCCAAGCGCCTTTACTAAGCCAAACATACGCTACCTCTAGGTTTGCGTTTCCTGGCCACTTACGACTAGGAACTGCCCGAGAGATTTTTCTACCTTTTGCTGTTAGTTGGTCTAATCCAACCTCTCGTGTGTCACCTTGGGCAATTGTGTTTGTAGCAACTAATCCCATATCGCCCCCGACTCGCAGCGATTGATCTGCCTTTAAGAAAAAGTATGCACATAGATCAGCATTACCCTTCTTTCCCTCTGCAATCCAATCTACGAGAAAATTTCGATAGTCAGTCCCTAAAGCTCCAGTGATTTTTGACCCACCCTGAAACGGCGGATTCCCCACAATCGCATCAAACCCACCCCCTGCCGCAAACACCTCCGGAAACTCCAGCTCCCAATGAAAAGGCCGCACATCCGCCTTCTCCAACACATCTTGCAGCTCCACCGGCACATCACATTCCCCCCGATACGCCGACAGCATCACCTGCCGCGCATCCTCCTGCCGCGCCTTCTTCGACGACCGAAAATAGCTCGTCACCAACAGATCCGCCCCAAGCTGCAACCCCGTCATCCGCGTCTGTGCCTGACCCAGCAGATTCTGCTTATGCACCTGATCCGCCGTCGTCTCTACACTTACCGCCTCAAGCTGCCGCCTCAGCTCAGCCACCTCGCCAAGCTGAGCGCGAATATCACTCGCCAACAGCTCCGGCGTCGTCTCATGCGTATCCATATTCCAATGCCAAAGCTGCTCCACACTCACCCCCACCAGCGAATCGCCACAGCGCAAAGCATGGTCTAAAAAGGTAAACGGCTTATTCTTTTGCAGCGTAATCAGCCACAGCGACAGCTTCGCCATCTCCACCGCCAGCGGATTCTTATCTACCCCGTACAGGCACCGATCCGCCACCAGCCGCCGCGCCATAATTAGCCGTTCTTCAGCATCCGCAGGCAATAATCTCTCATTGGCATCCCCTGTAGAAAGAGACCCATCTGGCAACACCCGTATACCTCCGGTTCCCTCTCCCTCAGGGAGAGGGCTAGGGTGAGGGCCATCCGACAACTTCTCCTCCGCACTCTCCCACGCTTCCACCAACCGCGCCGACAAATACCGGCACACCTCCACCAAAAACGCCCCGCTCCCCATCGCCATATCGCACACCTTCAGGCTCAGCAGCGCTGGCGCACCCTTCAGCCTCCACTTTTCCTTCGGCTTCCCCTCTGCCACCCCCTTATACACCAGCGGCTGTAGCGTATACTTCACAATCTCCTCAGTCAGGCTGCGCGGCGTATAGTGCGTACCAGTGTCACGGCGATCGCTCCCCTGCGTCACATACACACTCCCCCCCGCAATCACCACCGGATAGCCAAACGTATCTAGCCGAATCAGCCCCGCAAACGGCAACACTCGTTCAAACAGCCCCTCATCATTCCCACAGGCCGCCCGCAGCCTCTCCCGTGCGATAGGCGTCCCGCCTGTCTCCGCCAATGCCTTTTTTAGAGCAGAGAGCGATCGCCCCGTCACCTTCTTCAAAAACGTCAGCAGTGCTTCCTCACCCGAGGACTGAGCGCAGTCAAAGCCCGCCAGCTCAGCCAGCGCCACCTCCGGCTCCTTATCCTTCGTCCCTACCAGCCCCAAAATCGGCTCCTGCGATCGCACCGCCGTATGATCCAACAACCCCTCATACACATGCCCAATCTGCTCAATATCCAGCGCCCGAAACGACAGCTTACGCGGCTCTACGCCCCCACCCCCCGGCAGCCGCACCTGCAAAATCTGCAACGCCTCCAGCAAATGCAGCACAGTCCGGTTATTGATCGCGATCGGCTCTGCCATCACCGCCTGCCAATTCGACCCCTCCGCCCGCCCTTCCAAAAACGCGAACCGATCCGGATCAAACAGCGTCCCCCCATAGGCAGGCAACCTCAGCGCCTCATGCCCAATCCCGCCATACACCGCCCGAAACACCGCCAGCAGCCGACACCACGCGTCCTGCCGACGCTCCAAAATCTCCTCCCCACTCTGATCCGCCTGTTCCCGCAGCATCTCCCGCAGCGTACTCACCGCATAAAACTGGTCATACACCGGATCGCCCAGCAGCAGCAGCCCCCGTTCCTCCGCCGAAAACAAAAACACCAGCCGCATCATCACCGTCAGCGCCGCCTCATACAGCCGCCCTTCCGACACCCCCGCCAACAGTTCTCTATGCCGATCTTGATCCACCCGATCAATCGACTGCACCAGCACCTCCACCGCCTCCCGCACCTGAAAGCCCAGCTGATCGGTCACCTCCTGCTGACTGTTCACACTCTCGGCCAGCAGCGCCTCAATTGTCTCCGACTCATCCACCCCAAAAAAGCGCTCCACCCCCAGCAAAGCGCGAAACGCCCGCAGCGTCAGCGGCTCCTCCTGCCACAGCGTCGCATACCAGGAAATGTAGCCCGTCGTTTCTCCCTTCGGCGCATTCACCAGTAGCCAGTGCTCGCCATTCGTCACCAGCCCCAGCCGCACATCACACCCATGCAGCAGCTCCATCATCCGCGTCGCCGCACTCGCCGCCCACCGCGACCCCCTTACCGCCCGGTCTAAATTCTGCCCAGGCCCATACATCTGCACCAACATCCTGACCGCCGATCCTTTGGCCGTCTGGCCCACCACCCAATCAGGCCGCAGCGTCTCCCCCTGCTCCGCCACCGTCACCGCCAGCCCGCTCGGAATTTCCTGCCCGCTCAGCAGCACCTGATCTGGAAACCCCAGCACCTCTCGCAGCACAAATTCCACCCACGCCCCATGAATGCCCGCATCTGGCGCAGTGCTCAACTGATTGTCCTGCCACTCATCATGCGCCAGCCGTACCTGCCGCATCACCTCCGAATCATGCGCATCCAGCCCCTGCGGAAACGCCTTCAGCAGCACCGGCATACTCACAAACGGCCCCGAAGCCTCAACCAGCGATAACCATTCAGCATGATGACGAGCAGTAGACATAGGTAGCGAAAGGATTATAGATCAACCAATCGTAAGGATAGGTGCCCCAGCTACTTTCATCAATGATCTGCTAGATAAGATTTGGTGCGCTCTTGTGACGTGAGTAACTGCACTGATGTAGCTAGCCTGCGATTCTATGTCTTGCCCCAAAATTAACTGCTCACAATCACCACAAACATTATGCGATCGCTATCAGTCAAGCTAGCAAATTGCTACGGAATAGCTTCCCTAGAACATAAATTCGATTTTGAGAAGTCAAATGCAGTGCTTGTGTATGCGCCTAACGGAGTCATGAAGACTTCATTCGCAAAAACATTCAAAAAAATATCCGAAGGGAAAGAGCCTAAAGAAGAACTCTACAATAAGCCATCAACGTTTGACATTAGTATTGATGGTGTAGAAATTTGTGGCGAGGACATTTTAGTTGTTGAGCCATTTAATCCAGGCTACGAAACTCAAAACATATCAGCGCTGTTAGTGAATAGCGAGAAGAAGAGAAGATACGACGAAGTCTTTAAACAGATAGCAGCTACAAAGTCCGGGATTATCACCGTATTAAACAAACTATCTAAAATCAAAAAGGTCGATATTGAAGGTCAGCTTAATAAGGATCTCGGGTGCGAAAATATCTTTGACGCCGCGAAGATCTTGAGCGAGGCGGACTATGGTGTAGCCGAGCTTTCAAAAGTTCAGTACCAAAAAATATTCGACCCTAATGTTGTAGAGCTTTTAAAGAGCCCATCAGTACAAGAAAATATTGGCAATTACACGGTTAGATACAACGAGTTGATTGAAAAATCGTCAGTTTTTAAGAAAGGTGTTTTCAATCCAGCAAAAGCCAGTTCTGTAATTAAAACGCTCAAAAAAGAAAATTTTTTTGAGGCAGATCACAAGGTCATGTTGAATGGCCAACCTTCTCAGATTGGGAATCACAAAGATTTTGAGGGGAAAATCCAGGCAGAAAAAGAGAGCATCCTGAATGACGCCACCTTACAAGAGATATCAGACAAAATAATCGGAGGTGTAGCCTCTATAAAATCATTTCAAGATCTTTTGGAAGAGTTCCCGGAAATTGCTTCAGAGCTGGGCGATCTCGATTGCTTGAGAAAGATACTATGGGCATCTTATTGTCAAAGCAATAAGGAGCAGTTCGAGAAACTACTATCGCTATATGAAGCAAACAAAGCTGAATTAGCTACCATTGAGGAAGCCGCGCAGCTAGAAGAAACACTGTGGTATCAAGCCCATGCAACGTTTATGGAAAGATTTCACGTTCCATTTTCAATGCAGATAGAAAATCATGCCAATGCAATATTAGGAACGACAGCTCCAAACGTTGTCTTTACTTTTGATGACGAGAATGGTGAATCAATCTGCTTTAATCGTGGCCAGCTTGACTCGCTCGACATCTTATCTGTTGGTGAGCGGCGGTCAATGTACCTTTTGTACATAATTTTTGAGTTTAGGACTCGATTGTCCAGTGGAAAGAACACTGTAATTGTTGTGGATGATATAGCCGACTCATTCGACTATAAAAATAAATATGCCATCATAGAATATCTAAAAGAGCTAGCTGAGGAAGATTCGTTTCGCCTAGTCGTCTTAACTCATAACTTCGACTTCTATCGAACTTTTCAAAGTCGTGT
>JBARVU010000378.1:0-13961 GCA_049646425.1 Phormidesmis sp.
CTATTAGGATTGACGACCCGGTGCGTCGTACTTTTCAGCAGGCCGTTACTCAATGATTGCAGCATATCGCCCGTATCGACGATTATTTGCCCTGGCTGGGTCTGAACCGGCAGCCATTCACCGTTGGCCTGCAGCAGTTCCAGTCCCGGCGTTGTGGCTTCGCACAGCAGCGTAATCAGGTTGATATCTTCGTGGGGAGCTGCTCTTTGACTAGAAGGCGTTGCCGCTTCGGTCACGGGCGGGTAGTGAATGACCCGCAAAATAGTCTGCCCCTCTGTCACCTGAGTCGCAAAAAAATCTTCAGGCGCTTGCAGGTACCAGGCGCAGGCTCTCATCAGGTGGCCCGCGCAGGTTTCAAGCTGCTGAAACAAAGCGGCCATCACCGGCTGAAACTGAGGAACTTCCCGAGGCCAGATATTGTCTGGGTAGCTAACCGGATGGGCCGTACGCCGTTCGCGGCCAAGATGCCAAAACTCTTTAAGATCGGGAGCCGCGCTGTCTTTGGCATGCTCTTTGCCAAATCGAGTAAAGCCTCTTTGTCCCTTGAGCTCGGCAATTTCGTATCTGGTTTTGGTCGCTTCGGGCAGCGCAAAGAAGGCTTCTGTGGCCCCATAGGCAGCATCGATCAGGCGTTGCTCCACACCGTGATTGACCAAAGCAAAAAATCCCACTTCTGAAAGGGCACTGCCAAACGCCTCCACAAAAGCATTTGTGTGGGCCTGCGACTGACCACTTACAAAGTCTTTCAGGTCTAATAGGGGGATGGTTTGAGCCGTCATTGTCACAGCACAACCCAACGTTGTGCAAGAAGGTGAACCGTCCAAGTCAGGAGGCTGCTGTATTTGAGCCCAGGTATCTATTTTTAGTGGGGTTATCCATGGTAGCAGTGCTCTATCGGGATGGTTTGGTGCCTGCGATACAGGCTCGCCGCTGTCGTATAAGATCCTACGGCTCGGCGGCTGAAGACCCTGGCAGTCTCTAGCCTCTGGCTACCGCCGCCAATGCAAAGGCGACGAAGCGGTAGAATTTACAAAGGTTCACAGGTTGGCTTCTAGCCAATGCCATGTCTATTAAATCTCTGCTGGTAGATAAATTTTTAACCGTTTGGTGGGCCATTGTCATCATTCTGCTGGCGCTGCCGTTCGCCGTTTGGCTGATCAACGTCAGCTCGGCACCCGCCAACGCAACCACCTGTCACGTCGTCAGTGGCCATCAAATCTGTGCGCTTAGCATTCGGCGCAGCGCTGCCCGCTATTGGGAATATCGCACGGTGGTGAGTATTGACGGTCAAAAACAGCCCTTAGAAGTCTATAACTGCCGCAATCGCACCCGCACCTTAGCCAGCGACGGCACTATCATCCCATTCTTAACCGGCAAAACGGGAGATTGGATCTGTCAGCTAACGACGCCTTCGCGATCGCGCCAGCTAGACGAACGCGTCACCATCGATATCCGCTAGCCTACCGGTCGAAAACGATCACTGTTTTGCTGCTATTTGCGTGAGTGCAAACTTTCTGCACTGGTGAACAAAGCCGTGAGCAATCTCTGGCCGGTGACCCCAGTGCAGGTGAACATAGGAGGCGTGAAGGTTTCTCTGGTGATAACCCTCTGGCGCTGCTGGATTCGTTTCACCCCAGTATCGCTGCGTCTTATAGACTGGCTGAGTTAGCGCTTCCACCACGACTGACCGATGAAACTCGTGGCCGACAACAGCCTGTCCTTGCTTTAGCAGCGGCCCGTGACGAGCAGCGATCGCCTGCCGATACCCTAGCACCAGTCGCCCGCCCATCTTTACTGTATGAGGAATGCTCCCGACCATCGGCCAGGACTTCCCCTCAAAATCGGTCAAACGCTCACTGAGATACATTAGCCCGCCGCATTCCGCATACGTCGGCGCACCTCGCGCCACCGCCCGCTGAACCGCTGCCCTCATCGGTCGATTTTCACTGAGCTGAGCAGCAAACACTTCCGGAAACCCCCCGCCAAAATAAAGCCCGTCAGCAGCCGGCAAGTTCTCATCCTCAAGCGGACTCCAGTAGATCAGCGCTGCGCCCTGTGCTTTCAGCGTCTCGAGGTTGTCAGGATAATAGAAGTTGAAAGCAGAGTCCCGAGCGATCGCAATCCTTACCTGTCGCACTCCTGCACTCCTGCACTCCTGCTCTCCTGTTCCCTTGCCTCCTTGTTTCCCTTTTCCTCCCTTCACTCCTAACAGAAGCTCCAACCGCTCCCAGTCAAAACACCGCTCACCCAAAACAGCCAGCCGCTCCGCAATCTGCTCAAACCCGCTCACCTCCCCAGTCGGCACCAGCCCCAAATGACGATCCGGCAGGTGAATATCCTGCTCTCGACGAAAAACGCCGAAGATAGGCATGTCAATCGCCTTCAAAGCATCGCGCAATAGCTGAAGATGGCGATCACTCCCCACCCGGTTCAAAATCACCCCCGCTACGCTCACCCGAGGGTCAAAGGTTCGATATCCCTGGACTAAAGCCGCCAGCGAGCGAGACATCCGCGCGCAGTCCACTGCCAGTAGCACCGGCAAACCCAGCAGCCGCGCAACATGAGCCGTACTCGCCGTGTCATCAATCCCCGTAGCGCCATCAAACAAACCCATGACGCCCTCGATCACCGCCTCGTCAGCATCGGCACAGTGCGAGTGAAAGCTTTGCCGCACATAGCTTTCACTCGTGAGCACCGGGTCTAAGCTATAGCAGGGCCGACCGGTGAGCGCGGCATGAAACATGGGGTCGATATAGTCTGGCCCGACCTTAAAAGACTGAACCCGGCGATCGCGCTTTTTGAGGGCAGCGAGCAGTGCCAGCGTCAGCGTTGTTTTGCCAGTGCCGCTGCGATCACCCGCCAGAACAATGCTCATCCGCTGTCATCAATCCTTAATCTTGTAACAGCATTATGCCACCTGCGAGATCTCCACAGATTGTGGGAGTCCCGAATTTTGACTGGCTATACTTTATCCAGAGAGGGTCTGCCCAGTCGTCTGTTGCCACAGCCTATTTTTCTTGAGCGCAGTCCACTTCCATGCCGTATAACACCCAGTGCAATGGCCTTTTACAATTCTTCCATGAAATCGTCCTGTCACTCTCAGCGCCTGAACCGATTACCGCTCAAGCTGGTTACCCGTCTGACCAGCGGCCTAGCCGCATTTAGCTTAAGCATGGGAATGGCACTGCCTACCCTAGCGGCCGACCCGTTCAGACCAAATGACTCATCTCACAATATTGGAGAGCATACTGAAGATGCTTTTGAAGCGATCTTCAAAGAGGGCAACTACGACAAGGCCGAAGGCTTCTTAGCGTCAGCCGCAGAGAGTGAAGCCGATGAGCCGTTGGTTCATGCCATGCTGGCCTCTATGGCCTATCTGAAGGGTGAAGATGGATTGCCCGAAGTCGCTAGCCGCGCTGCCCTAACTAAAGAGACGGCTCAGGCTCTAGTCGCTACAGACCCGCTGCGAGGTCACCTCTATACGGCGGTTGGAATTTTTCTAGAGGGTGCCCACCTGCTTAAAACTCAAGGGGTTGCTAGAGGAACCCCCCGAGCATTGGGCATGTTGCAGGAAGTCTTTAGCGAGCTGGATGCTGCTGAACGTATCAACGCGGAAGATCCAGAGCTAAATTTGCTGAAGGGATACATGGATCTGATGCTGGCTGTTAACCTGCCGTTTTCTAATCCAGAAGCGGCGATTACCAACATGTCTGAGCACGGCAGTCCTGTCTATCTCACTCAGCGAGGCATTGCCCTTGGCTACCGTGACCTGGAGCGGTATGGCGATGCGATCAGCGCTGTGAACCGGGCGATCACCGCTGCCCCCGACAATCCTGAACTGTTCTATCTCAAGGCCCAAATCCTCAGACGTCAGGGTGCCAAAGCAGACAGCTTAGCCCTATTTCAGCGGGCGCTAGACTATGCTGAGCAGCTGCCCCCTGACCTCGTGACTCGAATCACCTGGGAGCAGTGCGCGACTGAAGAAGTCGTTCCTATCGAGGAGTGTTCAGTGCGGGCAGGTTACTCCTAGCATCGCCCTATAAAAAGCTCCACAGGAAAATCCCATTTGAGGATAAAGCCAGTGGAGCGGAAGACGTCGTTAGGAGGTATCTTGACCACACCTTATCGACCCTACCGAAAGCTGAGGCTGCGCTTTAATAAGTTCTTAACTTTGGGGTTAAGTAATTTGAGCAATTTTTAAGCTTCGCAATCGGTTTAGGGTCGCTGCTAGTTCAAGCCGACGAAACTCAGCTAGATTACCCGACAGACGAGGTTCATCGCTCTCTATCCCCGGCGACAGCATATCGAGCCCCCCCTGCGCAATATCTGCCATCACATAGTCCAGGACTGTCCCTAGCGGCAGCTGACCGTCGAAGTAGTGCCGTTGCGCGTAAATGATTGCTTGCGCGATTGCGCTTACCTGTTGAGTTTCGACAAGCTGCTCGACTGCTTTCAGGTCGATGGCTTCATTGCCCAGCATCAGTACCGCCTGACGCGCTTTGATCTTGAGCGGGTGATCGCCTTGGCCTGCCGGGATGCTCTCAGGTAAAATCGCCCGAGGCGTCACTTTGCCGAACGGCTGAACCCCTTCTAACCGGGAGGAATGAGGGACTGACTGCGCGATCGCCTTAGCCCGTTCTGTTACGATCTGAGGCTGATAGTCCTCCATAGCAATCACCGTATCGGCAACCGCAAAATAATCGCCGCTGCCGCCCATCACCAATATGGTCGAAACGCCATGGTCGTCGTACAGCGAGCGAACCTTTTCTATAAAAGGGGTAATCGGCTCTTTTTCGGGCGCAATCAGCGCCTGCATTTTGCGATCGCGAATCATAAAATTCGTTGCCGCCGTATCCTCATCGATCACAATTACCGTTGCCCCGGCTTCTACGGCCTCCATCAGACCAGCGGCTTGGGAAGTGCTGCCGCTGGCGTTCGGCGTTGAAAAGTTATCTGACTGGCGACCTCGCGGCAGATGGTTAATCACCGGCGAGATATCCACCCCAACGACACTGCGACCGTCTTCCGCCCGCAGTTTGAAGGCCCCTACATCGGTCACAACCTGCTGACGTCCGTCCCCAGGCACATGATTGTACACGCCCTGTTCAATCGCTTTTAGCAGCGTTGATTTGCCGTGATAGCCCCCGCCGACAATTAGAGTCACCCCTTTGCGAATACCAAGACCTTTGACGTGGCCCCTGTGAGGTGTTTCCAAGACGATACTGCCGTCGGCAGGCGGCACAAAAAGATCGGCCTGTTCTACCAGCGGTCGTTCGTCAACACCGCTACGACGGGGCAGACAGGCTGCCGCCGCGATAAAAGCGACCAGTCCACGGGGGGCGAGCTGTCGCCTGAGCGCTTCGGCGTCTTGAAAGGTATGGATGTGGCGCGTTAGCTCAGCAACCTTTAGCGCTTCATATTTGAGCGAGCGTTCTACTAGCTGAGGAATATCTTCACAGAGCAAAGCTGCTGCTGCTTTTCCAGCAATGCGCCGACCAAAGGCCGGTAGGCCAACTGTCAGTCTTGCCTCGATTCCTTCAGCGTCTATCCAAATGGCGGAGCGCCGCAGAATCGCTTGGCTCGGGGCCGATATCTCAATATTGCCGCTCTTGCCAGATCCTCTCTTTCTCGCTAAAGACTGGGCCACTTGAGCTACTTGTCTAGTCAGGTAATCGGCGATCGCTATTTGCGTCTCATAATCAGTCAGCCAGTGAAGGGGAAACTGTGCCGCCTGCTGGGCTATTTTCAGCCGAATTCGGCTGGGCGCTGCAAAGGGGTCTCCCTGCACATAGTCCACGGCCAAATCAAAACCAGGAAATTCGTAATCCCCTTTGATGCGTTTGTAGTCTCGATAGCTGCTGCCTTCTAAATCGATCAGCTGCTGCTGAAATGTCTGCCAATCTGCCATGCGTTCAGCGGTCACTCTATTTCTCTTTTGATGAATAAAAACCTTACCTATAACAGATGTGTCCATAAGTTAAGGATCGTTATGCTTGCTACGATTCTGAATCATCAGAAGCGCTGAAAAGCGGATGATAGAAACACTCAAGCAGTATCAATTTTTACATCTTTCTGAGTCAAAGAGTGCAGATGCTGCCTTTGCAAACGCCTGACTTTATCTCCGAGTCTGTCTTTGCCCTTCAAGAATTCTTCTTTTAAGTCCCCTTTGAATAAGTAAACGAGCCAGCTCCAATGATTTTCCTGAAAAGTGTCGCCCCCCTCCGCCTGGTAAAAAAGTCCCTGCTAGCATTGACGGCTGCCAGTCTTATCATCTCTGGGGTAGATACTGCTCAAGCCTCTATTGATAGCTCGATATCTTCAGGCAATGGAAAATCTTTAGAGCTTGAAGCGGCGGTCGCCGATGTCACCTCCAGTTCTCCGGCTTCTCAACCTATTGCTGCTCCTTCTGTTCTGGCAGACGGTACCTATCTATTTAGCGAAAGCCCGAGTCCCGATGTGATGGGCTCGACCTACGCGATTGTCTCAGTGCAAAATAATCAAACGATAGGCGCGTTTTATCAGCCTCGATCTTCGTTTGATTGCTTTTCTGGTGAGGTTCTGCCTGACCGCCTAGCCATTGACATTGTCGACAGCTACGAGGGTACTGTCTACCCCTATTCTATTGCCTTGACCGTAGACGAGTCGCTAACCGCTGGGCATGCAGCAGGGGCTTATACCCTCGAAGGCTTTTATCGGCTCGATACTTTGAGCGAACAAGATCGAGAGATCTTAGCAATCTGTCAGGCCGATTTGTCTCAATAGCAAGCTTTTGAGAGTCTGCAGTTTTTACAATTGCCTTGGCGGTGACTGAGCAAATGCTTCAGAACGGTGGGGTTTTATAGCTTCGCGCTCAGAACGGGCATGTTTAAATAGCCCTGATAGTGAGTTGCTCAGAGGATGTGTATTACGGGAAACACACCATAGATTACGGCTCCCTCTAGTGCCAGAACACCCGAAATGCAAGTATATTGACATAAGTAGATAAATAACTTAACGAATGCCAGCGCAGACAGTTAGCGCAAACAATGGGCCGTCTGCTACGGGTAGGTGCCTCCTCAAGTCTCTGTGTTAGATCAGAGGCAGCTATGTCAAAGCAGTACGTTAAGCCATTAAACCTTGGTTGAGGTCTCTCCAGATATGTTTGAGCATTTTACAAACACAGCGATCGCGGTCATCATGCAGGCGCAAGAAGAGGCCCGTCGCCTGGGTCACAACTTTGTCGGCAGTGAGCAACTCCTGCTCGGCATTATCAAAGAAAATACGAGTATTGCTGCGAAGGTACTTGATGAATTCGGCATTAACCTAGCCAACGCTCGCACTGAAGTAGAATCTATCATTGGTCGAGGCTCTGGCAATGGACCGGTAGAGATTCCCTTTACGCCGAAAGTGAAGCAGGTGTTTGAGCAGGCATTTCAAGAGGCTCGCAAGCTTGACCATCCCTATATTGAGCCCGAACACCTACTGCTGAGCCTGACTCAGAACTCTGAAAGCGTCGCCTACCGGGTGATTGCCAACCTCGGGGTCGACCCTGAGAAGATCCGGGTGCAGCTTGTCCGAGTGATTGGCGAAAGTACGCCAGTGCCCTCAGGTCGCGCTGGTACGAACAGCAAGTCCGAGCGCAAGTCTAATAGCAGCGTGCTGACGGAATATGGCACTGATCTTACGGCTGTCGCGGCTGAGGGCAAGCTTGATCCTGTGATCGGTCGTCAGAAAGAAATCGAGCGAGTGGTTCAAGTTTTGGGTCGCCGCACTAAAAATAATCCAGTGCTAGTAGGTGAGCCCGGTGTCGGTAAAACGGCGATCGCCGAAGGCTTAGCCCAGCGCATCGTCAATCAAGATGTTCCTGAGGCACTGATCGACCGCCGCGTCATCAGCCTGGATATGGGTCTGCTGGTTTCAGGTACTCGCTTCAGAGGCGACTTTGAAGAGCGGATTACGCAGGTGATTGAAGAAGTCCGTAAGTCTCAAGATGTCATCTTGGTTATTGATGAGATTCATACGCTCGTCGGGGCGGGCTCTTTAGAAGGTGGAATGGATGCAGCGAACTTGCTGAAGCCAGCGTTGGCGCGCGGAGAGCTACAGTGCATTGGCGCGACCACTCTGGATGAGTATCGCAAGCACATCGAGCGAGATGCTGCCTTGGAGCGTCGCTTTCAGCCGGTGATGATCGAACCGCCTTCAGTTGAAGATACGGTAGAAATTCTCTACGGCTTGCGCAGTCGCTACGAGCAGTTCCATCGGCTGAATATTACCGATGGCGCGGTAGAAGCTGCGGCTGCTTTGAGTGATCGCTACATCACAGATCGCCACCTCCCTGACAAGGCGATTGACTTAATCGACGAAGCGGGTTCAAGGGTCCGCCTGCGCTACTCACGCAATATCCCTGCTAGCGAGCTGCGGAGCGAGCTGCGCCAAGTGCAGAAGGACATCATAGAAGCAATACAGCGTCAAGACTTTGATCAGGCAGCGGACCTGCGAGGGACTGAGTCTTCTTTAACTCAGCAGATTCAAGACACCTTGGGAGGGAACGTAACGATTACCGGCATTCCTGAAGTTAGCGATGAGGATATTGCAGATATTGTTTCTTCCTGGACGGGTGTCCCAGTCAACGCCATTACTGAAACGGAATCAGTGATGATGATGCACCTCGAAGATACCCTGCACGAGCGGGTAGTCGGACAGGATGAGGCTGTGGTTGCTGTTTCTAAAGCAATTCGTCGAGCCCGAGTAGGGTTGCGTGGAATGGATCGACCGATTGCGAGCTTGGTATTTTCTGGCCCTACCGGCGTCGGCAAAACTGAGCTGGCGAAGGCCCTTGCCCAGTCGGTCTTTGGCTCTGAAGAGTCGATGATTCGACTAGACATGTCCGAATTCATGGAGTCTCATACGGTCTCTAAGCTGATTGGCTCTCCGCCGGGATTTGTCGGCTATGACGAGGGCGGTCAGCTGACCGAGGCTGTGCGCCGTAAGCCCTACAGCGTCATCCTGATGGATGAAATTGAAAAGGCCCATCCTGACGTGTTCAATATCTTGCTGCAAGTCTTAGATGACGGTCGTCTGTCCGATTCTAAAGGCAGAGAAATTAGCTTCAAGAATACGCTAATTATCATGACCTCCAACATCGGCTCTAAGGTCATTGAAAAAGGCGGTGGCGGCCTGGGCTTTGAGCTGAATGAAGACGATGCTGTCACCAGTCGCTATAACAACATTCGCAATCTTGTGAATGAGGAAATGAAGCAGTTCTTCCGTCCTGAGATGATCAACCGGATCGACGAGATCATTGTCTTCCGTCAGCTCACGAAGGATGAGGTTAAAGAAATTGCCGAGGTTCTGCTGAAGCAAGTGAGTAACCGGTTGAGTGATCGCAATCTATCCTTCAAGCTCACTGACGCCTTCAAAGAACGGCTCGTCAACGAAGGCTATGACCAGCGCTACGGCGCTAGGCCCATGCGCCGCGCAATCGCTCGACTGGTTGAAGATCACCTTGCCGAAGCTATCCTGGCAGGCACTCTCAAAGATGGTGATACGGTCATCTTTGATGTCGACAAAGACGGTGAGATCGTTGCTTTGCCCGAGCGCGAACCTGCTTTGATAGGCGCGAAGAAGTAGGTTGACCCTCTTCCATTGATGCAGCTTAGATGCGTAAGTTAAAGCCACGGAAAGTTCCGTGGCTTTTTTTCTCGATTTGTCCAGCCCTTCTATCCTTAATTTTGACTATGTCCCAGTCTGATGCTCAGAAAAAGGTCATTGTTGTCGGTGCCGGTTGGGCAGGCTTAGGGGCCGCTCATCATCTGGCAAAGCAAGGCTATGCGGTGACTTTATTAGAGGCGGGTGTTCATCCAGGGGGCTTAGTTGCCGGATGGCAGACCGAAAAGGGTCGGTCGGTTGAAGCAGGTATTCATGGCTTCTGGTATCCGTACAATAATATTTTTGCATTGACTGATGACCTGGGTATTCAACCCTTCACGCCCTACACCCGCTCATCGCAATACTCTCCCGCTGGCCTGGAAGTAGAATCGCCGATTTTTCAACGCCAGCCCTATTTACCTACGCCCTTGGGCACGTTTATCTACACCCAGTTTAAGCGTCTGCCTTTGATAGACCGGCTTTCTGCTTTGCCGCTGCTGTATGCCCTGATCGATTTTGATAATTCTGACGAAGCTTGGCGGCGTTATGACTGTGTGACAGCGCGTGAATTGTTTAAGCAGTTTGGCGTTTCAGAGCGTCTTTACAAAGAATCGTTTGAACCCATGCTGCTGGTCGGTTTGTTTGCGCCGGGAGAACAGTGCTCTGCCGCCGCCGCTTTAGGGATGCTTTACTACTTCATCCTGGCTCATCAGCCTGATTTTGACGTGCGCTGGTGTCGCGGGACGGTTGGTGAGATGATATTTCGTCCATGGGTGGAACAGATCGAAAAAGCGGGCGGACGTATTCTGGCTAACCACCGGGTAACCAATGTGAAAGTCGGTGCTGATAATACGATTGACGCGGTCGTCTGCGGCGATGAAGTCTTCGAAGCAGATGCGGTCATCTTCTCGGTGGGGATCACTGGGATGAAGAAGATTGTGGGACAGAGTGAGGGCTTGCGCGTTGGCGAAGCCTCTCCCTGGGAGAATCGCCCCGAATTTTGCAACCTTAGTAACCTAAACGGCATAGACGTTCTCGCTGCCCGCCTCTGGTTCGACCGCAAAATTGACATTCCCTTACCTTCTAACGCCTGCTTCGGCTTCCACGAAACCACCGGCTGGACATTTTTCGACCTCAACGCTCTACACGATGAATATCGAGACGAACCCGGCACCGTCGTTGAAGTGGACTACTACCATGCCAATCAACTGCTAACCCTCAGCGACGAGCAGATAATTCCTCTGGTACAAAAAGATCTTGCCGGCTGCATTTCGGCTTTCGGCGATGCCAAAATTACAGACCACAGCGTCATCCGCATCCGCCAAGGCGTCAGCCACTTTGCCCCGGGCAGCTATCGCTATTTACTTCCTGGCAATACCAGCTTCAGCAACGTTTTCATGAGTGGGGATTGGATTGTCACTCGTCATGGCTCTTGGTCTCAAGAGAAAGCTTACGTAACCGGGCTAGAAGCAGCAAATTGTGTGATTGCTAAGTTCGGCAGCGGTAGCACCGCAAACATTATTCCGGTTATCCCAGACGAACCTCACATTCAGGTCGCCCGCGCTGTTAACCGTACTGTTCGCAATATCAACCAACAGGTCTTTCCACAGTTTTGGCTTCCCTAACTCTTAGCGTTAACCACACGGGTTGCCCACTGTTGGTCTTCGAGAGACAAAGCTGGCTGCGCAGGTTTTTGATAGTCAATCCGAAAGCTGTAGCCTGCGCGATCATAGATTTCATCCGAGATAGTCTTCAGATCTAACGTAGGTTCAAGGTCGTCAAGGTTGAGCGGTAGGGCGAACCGAGGAATCAAATTTTGTATGTTAAATCTGTACAGTTCGGCCTTGGGGCGAGTATCGCTACGACTGACTAAAATGCGGTAATCCGTTTGAGTTTGAGTACCCACTGGCATCGCTGTATGGTTTCTCAGCAGATCAATCTCAATAAAGTGGGTTTGAGTCGCTAAAACTCGCTGACGTTTTCTTACGTAGGCTGTTCGCCCTTCTCCAGGCCGTTTATTTTTTGGAGATAGAATTTCAATGGCGGTGATAACAGCAGCGGTTTCTGTATCCCGAATTTCGAGGTAGCGTTCGGTGACTTCCTCAGGTATCGGTAGAGTGACAACTTCTGGCTGCGATAACGTTGCTGTTGATGGGTTGCTCTGCTTCGATGCCGGTTTGTCCTCGTTCTTGTCAGCAACTGAAACGTCTGGGATGCCAACCAGAATGCTGTCTTCCAAGGTATCTAGATAAGTCCTTTTTTCGATGGCAGCATAGTACTTAGGGTGAAGGGAGGGGGCTAGGGTATCGGCGATCGCCACAATCAACCGGCTATGTACCTCCGGCCACAGCTGAGGATTTTCTAGATACGGATCCATTCCCGGAAAAGGTGAGGGCATGGGTCTGAGCCACTAAAACAGGCTGCTAAAAACGGAGAGGGGGGGATTCGAACCCCCGTTAGGTTTGACCCTAAAACAGTTTTCGAGACTGCCGCATTCAACCACTCTGCCACCTCTCCAAAAGTGTAGACTGATGCTCTATATCTTACACCTATTTACCGGCTGATCTGGGCCAAATCTATGGCGCTGTCTGCCTTTTGCCGTTGCCACAGCCAGACACAGATGGCTGCATATACGCAATAGCTGGCCGCGACGTGGGCTGCTTTGAACCCGCCCACGGCAACTGAATTTCCCGGCAGCTGGTTGAATCGCTCTACTAGCCACATGAGTAAGTGAATCGGGTAGTAGAGGTTGGCTGCGATCGCACTTCCCACCACCGGATAGATGATCGCAGCGATCGCACTTACGAACCCACCGATACTGATCAGAACTACTAGCGGCGTCGCCAGCATATTCAGTAAAATGCTGTACGAAGGCAGCACCTCAAAATAGTGAAGCTGTAGCGGAATCGTCCAAAAATACGCCGCCATCGGCACAGCTAATACACTGGCGACATTAACCGGTAGCCAGTCCAACCATTCCATGAGCTTGGGCACAGTCAAAATCAGTCCCAAAGTCGCCATCGCACTGAGCTGAAAGCCCACATCCCAAATCCACTGCGGATTACAGAGCAAGATCAGGTTCACTGCCACCAGCAGACAGCCTAAAGGCTTCACTTTTCGCTGCAAGGCGAGGCCAGTCAATGCACCCGCGCCCATCACCGCAGCTCGGACTACGCTGGGCTGTAATCCGGTGAGACCAACGTAGACAGCTAAAGATATGAATCCGGCGATCGCCTGCGTTTGAGGTTGGCGTGATCGCAGAGCCCCCAGCACCAAACCCAGGATCAAAGACACATGAAACCCCGATGCTGCCAGGGTATGGGCTAATCCGGCTTGGATAAAACTATCTCTCACCTCATAGGGTAAATCTACCGCTCGTCGGCCCAGCGTCATTGCACTCAATAATTTTCCTGCGGTCTCTATTTCGGCAGGCTCCTTCAGCCAGCGTCCCTGCGCCAATACGATCCGCTGTCTGAGCCGCCACATTGCCCAGCGTGGCGGTGCTTGACCGGGTGAAGGGGCGACCTCACGCGCGTTAAAGCCCGCAAAGCATCCTTGCTGAGCCAGATAATCACCAAAGCTAGATTTGTCGGGATCGCGAGAGTTTTCTATCCCGTAAATCGCTCCCTTTAGCTCTACTAGCTGGCCCGGGTATAGCTGCTTATCGTCGGGCAACGGCCCTGTAGTGACGTATAGCTTTCCGCTGACGTTTTCAGGTGCACCCTGGCCACTCTGGCTGTCTATTTCTCGAACATATTGAGCTTGAAGGAAAAACCGCTCCTTTCCCTGACGCGTCGTCTGCGGCATTTGCAAGATTTGTCCAATTACCCGCTGTTCTCGCTGGGAAACAAAGCGGCTAACGTCGTTTGATGCTGGCTGCGGTGACGTCCAAAGGCAATAGCTAGCCCCGATCAGACCGGCCAATCCAGCTATCCACCACTGCTTTGCAGTCGGCCCTAACCGCCAATAGCGAGGTACTACTATTCCTAACGTGATACCTGCGATTAGAAGGCCACAGCCGGCCACTGAGATTTCTCCCAGGACAGTGAAATCAGTGGTCCCCGTCGATAGCAGTCCTAAGAGATAGGCCCAGCTAACCACCAGTAATCCCCAAGGTGTCATGCTAAAACCTCGTCGAGTTCTCAAAGGTTAGAGAGCCCAGGTATCAGCGATCGCTATCTCTGTATAAGTTCTATATAGAAAGGCCCAGTTGAGTGCCAAAGAAAGCGTGAACGATAAGCAAAACGAGCGCTGTACTGCCGATGTAGGCATGAGCCGTCCTCAGTGCTTCTTTGCCTTTGCCAAATTTAGTTGCGGCGATGATGGCGTTTGTG
>JBARVU010000379.1:0-2765 GCA_049646425.1 Phormidesmis sp.
AATATCGCCTGACCAAAAGGCTGATGGGCAATCGTTCGCAGTGCGCCGGTTGAGCCTACTGTGTCACCCTGAGCGAAGTCAAAAGCCTCCAGTATTGCCAGAATGCCTGTACTGCCGTAGATAATGCCCTTAGCCGCATAGCCAAAGCGAGCATAGTACTCAATCCAGCGTTCGAAAGACCTTTTAGACGGAGTGGATCGAGCCATATTTTATGCTGCTAATTTTCGGGACGAATCCGACGATACACCGCCTGAAATCCCATATGAATACCGTAAGCGATGAACCCTACTCCTAAAATGCTGAGAATCCATTCGTCTGCTGGGTTGTCGTCAAAAACCGCCAGCGCCCCCTCCGTCGTCTTAATCTGAGACGGGTCAAACGTCCAAGCTGCTCTGATTGCAAAGAAACCAATCACAACATAGACAATACCCCTAGCCGTGTTACCGACTCGGCCCACAATCGTTGCCCATGTTTTGGCCGTGTCGCTCATTTCATGCAGCTTCATATGTTTGCGAAACTTCGCTTTAATCGCCCGATAAAAGTAGTAGCAGCCCAGACCAGCGGCAAACAGTCCACCGGCACCCACCACCCAGCGTCCAAAAGGCTGCTGCATGACCGTTAGTGCCCACTCCTGAGATGATTTTCCACCCCCCGATGAAGAAGAAATCAAGATGCCTACGGCACTAAAGGCGAGACTGGCATATACCAATCCGCTAACTCCATAGCCAATCCGACGGGCAATATTTTTGGCATCGTGGCCGCTATGTTCGGGATCTACAAATGCCTGGATGAAGCGCCACATGACATAACCCATCAGGCTAATCGCCAAGATAACTAACATCACCTGTCCATAAGGCTGACTGGCGATTGTCACCAGTACGCCTTTTGAGCCCACCGTTTTCCCTGAGCTGAAGTCTAATGCTCGCAGCAGCGCTAAAACGCCAATGCCGCCATAAAGTACCCCTTTTGCTGCGTAACCGAAGCGGGCAAAATAAGAAATCCAGTCTCCGGCCGACTCTGGTTTTTGGTGGGAGGGTGCCATATCTATTCAGGGTGCACGGGCTATCTACCTCCCAATAGTCCAGCCCTTATGTTTTCCCTGTCATCGTCCCTGAGTGTTAGTTTCGACCCTAACCAGCGATTGTGGAGGTGATATCTCTTGGTTGCTGTTAAGCGCTGCTGTGTTTTTGCTTTCGCTGGCAGTTCTTTCCGCAGTCTTTGCTATTCAACGCTTGGTGGTCAACCCAACTTATGTGCCAGCTTCAAAAATCGTTCTCCAAAATCGCTAGCCCTCGCCGGTAGATTTCCCTGGCATAGTCTGTCCAGTCGCCCTGGCCCCAGTAGCGAAAGCAGCTGGTTTGCAGCAGTAGATTATGCAGCAGCGCGTTGCGATATCGGTACTGCTGTCGCAACGGTGGATGGCCAGAAACCAAACTATCTACCGCAGTGTGAAACTGGTAGCTCAAGTCCTCCATTGGCTCTAAGACATTGCTGTAGCCCTCTACCCAACTCCTGTCGTTCGTCCAGGAACCTCCTGTCATATTGAGATCGTCAGGTGCATTGGCGATCGCCGCCGCTACCTTCTCGGGCGTAACCTCACCTGAAATTTGCTCCCATAGCCGCGCCTGACCTATCGCCTGACAGCTGGGGAAATCTGCTAGAGTGACGCCCTCGCTCGCCAATAACTCTAGATATTCCGTTCCGTTAAAGGCGACCGTTCCTTGCCCGCTGCTACCAATCTCATGCCAGGCTCGCTTGAACGCACTCGGAAACTCATTCATCATCACCCCCCCATTTTCGCCATCGGCAATCTGGCTTACCAGCGGAGGCACCTGTTTACCACCCAACGTCACCGGCTGCAGGGTTTTAGCTTCGTAGTATGGCTGCATCTGCCCCACTAGCTTGGTATCTGATCCCTGTGTCTTGATCAGCACCGCAATTTCCGCAGTGTCTCCGGAGGTGCTTCGGGCTACCAGCCGGTGCGGTATATGTGGCTGGGCAATCCCCTCGCCGTCTAACGTTTCTACGGTGTGCTCCTGCACCATCATCCACTCGTAGCCACAGTCTCTCAGCGCCTTTACAAAGACGTATAGCGTCTCTGGGTGGTTCGGTAGCTGCATTTCTGGTGGTGAAAATCCGCGCACGCGGCCCAGCGCTTCCAGGCCGAAGATAGCGGCAAAGTGGTGCTGCCACGCTTGGATATGCAACTTAATGTCAGGTAGGGGAACTGAAGCCGCAACGCCGTGCCCCCAAAAAGTGCCTAGCCACTCTACATAGGGCTGATATTTGGGATCGCAGGTCACCCCTCGCAGCTTGTCCAAAATGTCTTCTCGGCCCATTTGCTGTAAGCCCCACAGCAGCGTGCCTGCATAGTCCAGCATCACTCTGGGGCAATAGCCCTCCTCTACCAGCTCAGGAATAAAATCGCCTACCCGGCTGTAGCAATAGACAAACGGCCCAGCGTTGTGGTTGTCTCCTTCGTAAGGATGCTCGAACATATGCTGTAAATTGCTGATCAGCTCACCATTTTGACCGGCTGGGATGGTGGGCTGGTGCATGTGGAGGGCGACGGCGAACCCCGCTGACACGTCTGCCAGCTTGAGCGGTGTCTGCGACAAGAAAACCGGGTTGCGCTGACCGACTGCGGCTGTAATCTCGTCCTCCCAGCCGCAGATGTTGGGCAGTCCTTCAACTAATCCAGGCAAACTCGCAAAAGCAGTAGAGGTAGTAGCCATTCTATGAAAGGGGGTTAATAAGGACTTTTG
>JBARVU010000380.1:0-7336 GCA_049646425.1 Phormidesmis sp.
CTGTAGCGCTGCCTGCCAGCTCTCGTACACTTTTTCGAGCAGTCGGGGCACGGCAAAAAAGACCGTCGGCCTGAGTTCGCGCAGGTGGGTCATGACCCGTCTGGGGCTGGAAAAGTAGAGGCTTTGCCCATAGCTCAAGCTACCGTAGACGAACACTCTGGCAAAAACGTGATGCAGGGGTAAAAACGACAGCGCCACCTCGCTCGACCCTTTGCGCAGGCAGGGCAGCGTACTAAAAGCAGCTAAAGCACTGCCCGACAAATTTTCATGAGTCAGCATAGCGCCCAATGGCCGACCGCTGGCACTGAGCGTATAAACAATCGTGGCCAGGTCCTGCGGATGGAGCGCGGCTCGCAGTCTCGCTGCCGCCGCTGCTGACCATGTCTGCTGTCTTAGCGTCTCCAAAGTCATTAGCTCAATCGTTTCTGGCAAAGACCCCTGGAGCGTGGTCAGCCTGTTCTGTAAGCGATCGCCTGAGCTATGTTTTGAGGAACCTTTGGTGCCCTCAGCGACCACAATCAGCCGCAGGGCAGGCAGGGCGGAAAGCTTCGGCAATAGAGGTTTCACCTGTGCTAGCTGGGAGACAAACAGCACACTTGCTGCGGTCTCTTTTAGCATGTATTCCCAGGTTTCTACGGGCTGGTCTGGAGGAATGGGTACCGTCACGAGCTGAGCGAGCAAACAGCCAATATCTGCCATTACAAACGGTACGCTGCTGGCCATCAATAGCGCCGCGCGATCGCCTTTCTCAATCGTCAAATGCTGCTCTAAGCCCAATGCAACTTCTTCAGCAGCTTGCCTGAGTTCCGGTAGCGTCCAGCGCTGCCACTGCCCGCCGCTGTGATGGGCGATCGTTGCAGGCAGGCTCTTTTTTGCAAGTCTTTTGATAAAGGGGAGACGAAGAGAAAGCCAGGTGGAACGGGAAGCATCCGTTTGGCTTAGCTCGCAGCCTTCGTCGAGGAGTGAAGGGAGCGATCGCCCCAAATACACTGCTGCCTGCTTAATACCGCAATCTCTCTTTCGGCAGGCTTTTACCTTACTTTCATTAGCAGGGGCCGTATAGATATCTTCTTTGTCAGGCAAAAACATTGAGATTACTTAAAAGAGAGAATTCTCCCTTTTCTCCGTAAAATGCTCCAGTAGCAACCCTGCCTACACACGCTTGATATGTATAGCGGATATACAGGCAAGATATACAGGCAAGCTGAGGCGTTATGAGCGGAAATATCTATCTCCACACAACTTTTGTCGGTGGATGAATTTCTGTTCTGAGATTCTATTTGCAGCAATCTGTTCTAGATCGCTTTCGTTTTTAACAACTTCTTTCGAAGCGTTTGCAGCATTTCATCCACCGCATCGCTTGTTTTTTGAGTGATGTCCACAGTATATCTACTGCTTTAGGCTATCGACCACCAAAAGTCATAAAGCAATACACAGGTAGTAAAACTCGTTACATCTACGTCAATTCTTTAGCTACCGCTCATCTCCATCGCCTCACTGATATCAGCAAATATCCTGAAAGGACTTGAAGCATCCTTCTCTCAAAGGGTCTGAGTCACACCTATGTTAGCTTCATACAAGTTTTATGAAAAATACAGCTTTTATGAAAATCGATGAAAACACTGAGATCCCCTGGCATCTACCTTGGGTTCACTGAATTAGCACACACTGATGCTCACGCACCGTTTAGATGAGCCGGTTTCGTTCGCTAGCAACCTTCCTAAATTGCTCGTCATGATCAACACCGCCTATCCGCTTACCGCTCAGCGTACCCAGTCAATGGTTCCAGAAACTGCTCAGCTATCTGTCAGGTTTTGGGGCGTGCGGGGCAGCGTGCCTACCCCAGTTGCTACCCATCAGCGCTATGGCGGCAACACCATCTGCGTCGAGCTTTTGCTGGGCGATCAGCGGATTATCTTTGACGGCGGCACCGGTATTGTGGACTTGGGCCACCACCTCCAGCGGCAGAACGCTTTGAGCAATGGCCATATTCTTTTCACCCATACTCAGTGGGATCGCATTCAGGGGTTTCCTTTCTTTCAGCCTGCCTTTGTCCCCGGCAATCAGTTCGCAGTGTACGGAGGGACTGCTCCCAACGGCGCTTCGATCAAGCATTGTCTGACCGATCAGATGCTGCAACCCCATTTCTCGATGCCCTTGCAGCACATGCGGGCGGACTTGAGTTTTGATACCCTCAGCGATGGCTCTAGCTTTCAAATTGACGATATTCAAGTCGACGTCATGCGAACCAATGCCCTCACAGAAGCACTGGGCTATCGGCTTAGGTGGCAAGGGTATACCGTGGTCTATGCAACCGACACCTGCCCGGATTCTATCGACCCAGATTTCCTTCAGTTTGTCGATCAAGCGGACATTCTTATTTACGATGGCACCTATCGCGATCTGACCTACTTACATACAGTCGATAGCCCGGAGATGCGACAGCCCTGGGAGCTCGGCGTCGAAATTGCCGAGCAAGCCAACATCAAGGAGGTTGCCCTGCTGCATCACAGCCCCATTCAGGACGATGCCGTCTTAGATCGGCTTCAGCAGGAAGTGAGCGATCACTTTGCCAATGCCAAAGTCGCCTACGAAGGGCTGATCTTGAAGCGCTAGCAGGTTTCTAAAATACAAAGCTTTCTCCCAAAACTCGATATATTTTAAGGTGCTGAGCCTGACGAGTTGATCTGGAGAAAGTTGCGGATGAGTTCAGACGCAGACAACGCGCTACCCACCGCATCGGAGCCAACACCTGAGGCGATTGCTTACACTGCGCTGCCGCCCGCCCAGCAAAAGCAGCGCTTAACCGAACTCGCCACCGTATTTTTCCGCTTGGGAACCATTGCTTTTGGAGGGCCAGCGGCTCACGTCGCGATGATGGACGATGAGGTCGTCAAGCGCAGGCGCTGGATGAGCCGAGAAAATCTGCTCGACCTGATTGGCGTCACTAACTTATTACCTGGCCCCAATTCTACCGAGCTGGCAATTCATATCGGCTACGAGAGAGCCGGATGGCGCGGCCTTTTTGTGGCCGGTAGCAGCTTTATTTTGCCAGCGATGGCGATGGTTTGGATACTCGCGGCCTTCTATGCCCGCTATCAAACCGTTCCGCAGGTGGAGTGGCTGCTGTATGGCATTAAGCCGGTGATTATTGCTGTGGTGCTTCAGGCGCTCTGGAAGCTGGCTAAAAAAGCGGCTAAAAACGGGCCGACGGTGATGGCTGGTATCGTCGCGGTCGGACTCTACTTTTCGGGCCTGAACGAAATTCTCTTGCTGCTGCTGGCGGGCGTGGCCGTCATGCTGGTAGAGAACTGGCGATCACAGGGCACTGGCATGGGCGTACTTTTGCTGCCTGCTGGAATGCTGGCACAGGTGGGCACGACCACAGCCGCAGTCTCGGTGGGCTGGGCGGGCGTATTCCTGTTTTTTCTCAAAATTGGCTGTGTGCTCTATGGCAGCGGCTACGTACTGCTGGCCTTTCTCCAGCGAGATCTGGTAGAGCAAAACCAGTGGCTGACTTCGCAGCAGTTGTTGGATGCGATCGCTATCGGCCAGCTCACCCCTGGCCCGGTTTTCACCACGGCCACTTTTGTCGGCTATTTGTTGGCCGGTCATGCGGGGGCGATTGCGGGCACGGTAGGCATTTTCCTACCCGCTTTCCTGCTGGTGGGCCTGGTCAACCCGTGGGTACCCAAGCTGCGTCAGTCGCCCTGGGCGAGAGGGTTTTTAGATGGGGTGAATGCGGCTTCTCTCGGACTGATGGCAGGCGTCACCTACACGCTAGGGCAGGCGGCACTGATCGATGGGGTCACGGTTGTGTTGGCAGGGTTGAGTGCGATCACCGTCTTCCGATACAAAACAAATTCTGCCTGGCTAGTGCTAGCAGGTGGCCTGATTGGCCTGATTTTTCACCTGGCCGATATCGTATAGCTCGCCTTCTCTATCAGTCAATAACGGCGATCTTGTGAGGCCAGAAGTGGCAAAGATAGTCAAAGTGTGGAGAAGTTCGGGGGTGTCATTACCTTTGAGTAATCCGACTGTCAGCCCGCCAGAGCGTGCCAAATCGAACCACTTCTTCCAGCTGCCAACCTTGCTGAGTTAAGACTTCCCGTATCTGCTCAGAAGGTCGGAACACAAACACCGTTGATTTATTTTGCAGGACGTCTAAATCAGGGGGGCGACTTGCCATAAAAAGTTGAATGTTATCAGGCAACGCATAGCTGAGGGCAATCAAATCTCCGATATTAGTATCGCCATCTCCCGTGTCGCTAACCACGATGGGTGCAGGTATTGCTGTCTGAGTTGTGAGTAGATGGAGCACTTCTGGATTGGTATAGCTGGTTTCCTGATATTGGGAAGTATCGGCTAAAGCATTGAGGCTGCAAGAGACTAGACTACCGGTTAGGGTCAGAGCGAAAAGCCCCTGTCCAACCGTCTGGCTGCGGGCCAGCGCAACCGCTAACAGGTAAGCAACCGCCAGCTGAATGCCAGGATAGCAAGCGACGAGATAACGACTGATTGCTGAACGCTTACCACCCAGTAGCAGATCAGGCAGAACAAAGATTAGGAATGGAACTCCGCTCGCGGTCAAGATAAACAGCCAAGTTGATCGAACAGTGCCTCGGGAGACAGCGTACAGAGCACTCAGGATCAAACAAACGAAAAGCGGACAGAGTAGTCTATTCCAGGGATTGTCAAACCCACCATTAAAATTCACGAACAGAGCGGTAAAATTCAGCGTCCACTGCTGTGTCAGGTAGTGCAGCGGCACTTCGGCGCTTGTCCAGCCCACTGCACCCAGTATTCCCTGTGGGTTTGTTAGTAGTACCGTGAGCCAGGGAGTGTATAAGCCGAAAGCAATCGTCACCGCGATTGCAAATGGGAGGAATGACTGCGGACGAACCTCGGGCAGAGATTGTGTGAGTACCAAAGGTGGCTCATCGACTGTTATCTTGTCCTGGTTTTCTTCGCTATCAGAAGGCTGTCCCATCTGACGCTTTTCATGCCCTGGGTCTTCTCGAATCACGAGCAATACATAAATTCCCTGGGCGATCAGAGTAAGACTGAAGAAGGGATGGGTATAGAGCCCAATGGTTGTTCCCAGTATGTACCATCCCCAGGCTGGTCGAGTAGGGCGACGTAGTGCTCGCAACAGCGCCCAGTTTGTGCCAATGATTGCTGTTGTTAATAAACCGTATTGTCGAGCCGTCTGCGCAAATAGAATGTCTAAGGGAGAGAGGGCTAGTAGCATGGTTGCAAGCAGGGCGACCCTCTGAGAGGCAAATAGCACCATTGCTAACTGATACATCAAAGGTAAGCTGAGTAAGCTCAACAGAGCAGGCAAGAATCGAGAAGCGAGGATAGAGCTGCCGAACCGCTGCATCCAAAATCGTGCTAACAAGAAATACAGCGGTGGATGCTGCGGATCTTCTGTCACCAGGGAGTCTATCGTATCAATGGATGAACTTTCGGATTTAAGCTGCTGGAACTTCTGAAGGGCTGGAGCTGGGACAAAATGGTTTTGAAACAGTTCCTGGTCAATTTCATAGCGGGTGAAGCCTGCGGCTCGTATTGTCGTGTAGACTTCATCGTGCCAGTAGCCCTTTCGATCCAGGTTAACGAATCGGAACCCAACGCCTAGCAAAATCACAGCGATAATCAATCCTTTGGAAACCTTTGGGTAAAAATTTCTCACTTCCAGATCCTCAGGGGCTGTTCAAGGGTTTGATATAGTAATGGTAATGGTAATGGCCCTTGAGTAGTTTTGGCGTTAAACTCTACTTCAAGCACCGCTTCGGTGAGTCCAACCAAGGTATCGGCTCACTGAGCGAACACTTTTGCTTTGAGAGCGACTAAGCCAAGAAGGTGCTAAGAGAGTTACAGCGGCGAAATCGAAGCAAGTGCTATCAGCGGATAAAGCAGCTTTTTGAGGGTTTGCGCAAAAAGCCCCCTATTTCTCGATTCCCCCTATCGCTCAATCAGGCTACGTGCCTGATCTAAGAGTTCGACGGCTTCGGTTGAGGCTGGCGTGCCGCCGAGCCAACTGTCGAATGGACTAGGCAGCTGAGCTATCCAGCGTTGCCAGAAGGAGTCAGGAGGTGCGGTGAGCTGAGCGGCGATCTCAATCAGTACGTTTGCCTTGCGCTCTGGCGCTGCCATAGACTGTGCTATCTCTAGCGCCTGGTCAAACTGATCTTGCTCAGCAAATGCAGTAGCAGTGCACCCGCGCAGCCAGTCTGTTGAGGGCTCTGCCGGTTCTAGAAGGTCAATCAGGGAAACGGCCTGCTCAAGCATCCCTTCTCGGCAGTAAGCCTGCCCAACTTCTGGCAGGTAGTCTAGCATGTCAGGCTGCTCGGCAATCTGTTGCGCTTTATCATACTGCTCAGTTTCTAAATAGGCCCGCATCATATCAAGCCGTACAGACTCGCTCATGCCAATCGACTCGGCTAATTGCTCTGCTTCCTCGACTAAGCCTGCTCTGATATATGCGGACACAATTGCGATATAGGCGCTCTGGCGAGCCTTGACAGACTCAATAGACTTCGCCAATTCGCTAGCCTGATCGAACTGGCTCAGCTCAGCGTACCCTCTGACCAAAATAGTTTTTGCTTCGTCCACGCTTCTAACATCCGGCATTTGTGAAAGGCTCGCGTTAGCCGCTGCTATGGCGTCATCGGCTTTCTCACTGCCCAATTTTCCATCCAATTTGCTATATAGCGTCGCTGCCTCCACCCAGGTGCGAACTATTTCTGTAGGAAACTTTGACGATGCCTGAATATTAGCGGTGAGTGCCTCTAGAATGTCCAGGGCCTGCTGTGGCTGTTCAATATCGACTAGAATGCGTGCCAGCTGGAGGCTTTGATACTGTTCAAGCAGAGGAGCTGAACTATCACTATCATTATCTGCTGATAGCTGAAGCGCTACAAGGTCGCTTTCTTCTAAAACAAATTTTGACAGCTCAGCATTTTCCTCGGCGCTAAAATACCCTGCGGCTCCGAGGATTGTCTGGTTGACAATAGTAGGATTGGCTTCTTGCTCTGCCATTGCAGTGATGTCCTGGATCGAGCGCGTTATAATTTCCTTGGCTTCTTTTTGCCGTCCGGCCTCGTAAGACTCTTCGGCAACCTGCACTACAATAAACGCCGCAACGAGCGAATGAAACGAGACCTCAACGCTCTTCGCAGTGTGTAAAGCCACATCTAAATGGCCCGCTTCGGCGTATTCTACAATTCGATTTGCTACAGATTCGCTGGGAGAGGTCGCACTGCCCGCACAGTTCTCTTGCTCTCGTAGCGCCATGGTCTCACTAGCCTGCGCTAGAAACGCTTCTCCTTTT
>JBARVU010000381.1:0-2193 GCA_049646425.1 Phormidesmis sp.
AGATGGGAGGGGGAGAGGGGGGGAGGGGGAGAGAGGGGGTTAGTTTGGTGACTGAAGGTGAAAAAAGTGTTTCGTTTTGAGAGGATCTTAGGATGGGCGGATCGATTGACCAGAACAATTGCGCCTAAAGAGAGCACTAGGATGACTGATGACCACAGCGCGGCTTCGCGAAAGTCGCCGCCTTCGACGGCGAAGTAGATGGCCATGGGGAGCGTTTGAGTGCGGCCAGGAATATTACCTGCGAGCATTAGAGTTGCGCCAAATTCGCCTAGCGCGCGGGCAAAGGCCAGTGTAGTGCCTGCTAGGAGGCTCGGTAGGGCCAGCGGTAGCGTGATGCGCCAGAAAACGGTCGGTTCTGCTGCGCCCAGGGTTCTAGCGGCTTGCTGTAGGCTGCGGTCAATTTGCTCAAACGCGCCTAGCGTGGTTTTGTACATCAGCGGAAAGGCGACGACCGTTGCTGTGATTACGGCGGCATACCAGGTGAAGACGACGTTGATGCCAGCGGCCCAGAGCAGCCTGCCCAGCGGGCCATTTTTGCCCAGCAGCAGCAGGAGTAAAAAGCCGAGGACGGTCGGGGGCAGCACCAGGGGTGCGAGGAAAAGGCTGTCGAGAAGCGATCGCCAGCGGCCCCGGTAGCGCTGCATGAAGTGGGCAGCAGCGATGCCGAGGAGAAAGGTAACGAGGGTGGCGATCGCCGCAATGCGCAGGGAAATCCACAGAGGAGAGAGGTCGACCATAGGGGCTAGCTTCGGCCAAATCCGAAGTTTTCAAAGATCTGTTGGGCGGCCTCTGTTGTGAGAAAGTCGATAAAGGTTTGAGCGGCTTCAGGGTGGGCTGTGGTTCGGACGATCGCAATCGGATACACAATGGGTGAATGCGCTGTTTGGGGTACGGTTAGGAGAACTTTGACCTGGTCGGAGAGGGCAGCGTCGGTAGCGTAGACCATCCCCAGATCAGCGTTGCCACTTTCAACCGCAGAGAGCACATTGCGCACGCTGCTACCGAAGACAAATTTGGACTGGAGAGGCGTTAGGAGGGCTAGCTTTTTTAAGGACTGTTCAGCATATTGTCCAGCTGGGACGCTGCGAAACTCGCCGACGGCGAATCGGCGAATGTCGGCATCTCTGAGCTGATTGAGATCTGTAATATTGAGGGATGACGAGGTCGGCGCAATCAGTACCAGAGCGTTCGTGACGAGGTTTTGGCGAGAGTTAGGAAGGACAAGCTCTTTTTGAGCGAGGGCGTCCATTTGCTGTGTGGCTGCTGAGAAGAAGATGTCAACAGGGGCGCCTTGCTCGATTTGCTGCTGAAGGGCGCCGGAAGATCCGAAGTTGTAGTCTACAGTGATGTTGGGATGGGCCAGGCTGAATTTAGGGGCGATCGCTGCCAACGCATCCTGTAAGCTAGCCGCTGCTGAGACGGTAATGATTACTGAAGAAGCTGAGTCCTCCGCTGCTGAAGTCTCCAGCGTTGGGGAGGGACTACTGCAAGCTGAGATCGACCAGCTGGCGAGCAGTCCAGCTAGAGAAGAAGTGATAAAGTGACGACGTTTCATAACTACGCTACATAACCGCGCTAAGAAATAAAAGAGGGTAAGGGGATTCTAGCGATCTCTGAGCCGCTATGTCTGAGCCTGAGTCTGAGGACGCAGCCCTAGCTGTTGAGCCAGTTCACGGGCGATAAAAACGAGAGACACAGTTTCGCTTGGGGTAATGCTACCGGCGATTTCAGCCGCCTGGATCACGTTGGCCCCAATTCGGTCTTTGATCGAGGCTGCAGGGTTCATACCCTCCAGCTTGACTAAAATTTGGGCAACACAGCCCTCCGCTTGAGGAATCTGATTGAGCTGTATCAGCGGCGTTTGACCGATCAGCTGGGTGATGTCATGGGCAACTTTCATGGGCGGTTCTCCTAACGGTAGTCAACGCGATCACCGATAGGGCAATCGCTAGGGGGTGAGGCTGAGAAACTTACCGAGGTTCGCCTACAGTGCCAGCCACCGGGAAATTTGTCGAATCCATGGGCTCGTGCTTCAGGTGGCCAGGGCCGGAAAGTCGGCCTTGAGCAATTCTGGTTCCAACTCAGTTTGTTTGAGTTGCTTTAGGCAACGGACGCCTGCCATTGAGTGAGGAAGCAATCAGTAAATTGCGCAGCCAGTGGTCATGATAGCGAAAGCCATTGAGTTGTTCAAAA
>JBARVU010000382.1:0-2673 GCA_049646425.1 Phormidesmis sp.
ATCTCGAAGAAGTGGAACAGGCCGATTAAGAATTGGCGCGCAGCTCTGTCACATTTTGCTATCCTGTTTCCAGAACGCTTTTCCGCTTAAGAAAAAAGCGCTTACACAAAATTCAGATCACTCTCGCTAAGCAGGTGAAGGTTTCTTGAAAGAGAACTTCGATGCGTTTGCAATGTCTGAGTTCCCAAGCATCTGTAATCGCGATGTCGAAGTCGCCGCTGCTGAGGCTCTGCTCAACGGCTTGCCCAGTGTCCCAAATTTCTATATCAACGCCAGGCGCAATCACACTGACGTGACGCATCAGTTCTGGAATAAAGAGGAATGCGCCATAGTCTTTAGTTGCGATCCGAAATTTTCGTTTTATAACACCTGGGTCAAACGTAGCTGGAGAAGTCAAGGCGGTTTCTACATCGACCAGAATATCTCTGACATAGCTAGCTAGTTGCTCAGCTCGCGGTGTCGGCACCATCTTCATGCCGTCTCTCACCAGAATAGGATCGCCTAATGCTGCTCGAAGCCTATTGAGCGCAGCGCTAACCGCTGGCTGACTCAGGCTCAGTTGTTTAGCTGCGTTCGACACGCTGCGCTCTGTCAGGAGTGCGTCTAGAACCACAAGTAAGTTCAGATCAAAAGACCGCAAATCCATTTCATGAATAAATTAAATTGACAAAATCAATTTGAATTATAGCTTAGCAATTGCTACGCTTTTTAGGTCAAAAGAAGCCCTTTTAACAAGCAATCAACCCATGACTGATGCAAGAGCCGATAATCCCAACCGGAAGATAGCAGTACTTATCGCGGATGCCTTTCAAGATTCTGAATACTTTTTGCCAAAGATTGAAATTGAGAAGATGGGCATCGCTACTGAGATTGTGTCTATCGAAAACGAGCCCGTGAGCATGTGGTCTTTCTTCGATATCCTCGGCAGCGTTGCCGTCGATAAGACTATCGGAGAAGTGAGTCCTCAAGACTACGTAGGCGTTCTCATCCCTGGCGGTGCGAAGAGTCCAGCGACCCTATCTGAGAATTCACAGGTTCGTGAGTTTGTGTCAGCCATCAATAAAGAAGGCAAACTTGTAGCTAGCATCTGCCGAGGTGCGCTTCTAGCTGCTAAGTCTGGCGTTGCAGCAGGGCGCAACATTACCGGCTTCTACGACCCAGACCGATTCCCCGACCTAGCTATCGAAGAGACTGTTACCGAGTTAGGCGGAAAGTGGCATAACGATAAGCCGGTAGTCATCGATGGCAACCTGATCTCGTCTCGCCATCCTGATGATGCGCCTGCATTCACGGACGCTATCTCGAAATGGTTCTCCGAACATTCATAGTCTGTTGTATTAGTCCAAAGATCAATGGCACTGACTTAACTAGGGCACCAATCCAAGCTGTCTAAACGCGTACGTAACGGCTGCTGCTCGGGTGCCCACGTCAAATTTCTCATAAATGTGCTCAATATGCTTTTTGACAGTGCCATCTTTCATCTTGAGTGCTACCGCAATTTCAGGTGTTTTTTTACCCTGAGAAATGTGAAATAGTACCTGTGCTTCTCTGCGGGTTAAACCCACTAACTCTAAAGATTCTGGCGAAAACTGCGTTGGGGGTAGTTCCTCTAACAATAGAGAATACTGATGCCATTCGCGACTGGGAACCAACCGAATCACCAATTGTTTATGTTCAGATTCTATCCTTAGAGGAAGACAGGGACTGTTGACAGACTCTACCGTATTATTTTTCTTCAGTTCATAGAGAACCCACCGTCGTAAGGTATCGGGCAATTGACCAGCCTGCCCGGAGGGGCAGGAGAAATATTGACTCAATAACGACCAGGCGCGACGTGTTAAGAGCTGAACCTCACCAGAGGAATTTAATGTGATGACGCCTATCTCTTCTAACGTTTGGTTGAGCTGGGCAGATTTTTGCTGTATGTGGGTAACCGCCTTAGCGTTGCAATAGGCTAGTGCAAGATGGGGGCGTAACAGATTTAGAATTAAGCGATCGCGCTCCGAAAAATTGCGTTGAGGTCGATGTAGCGCTACCACAATTTCTTGAGCCATGCCTGAAAAAGCATCTATTTTCTCTGATTTAGGAATCGGCAAAACGGTTACCATCTGTTCCTCGATACTAATCGGGCGCAATATCGATTGATATATTCCCTCCAATTGATGCAGTTCTGTGTCACTGATAAAATCTTTCAACGTATGAGCACTGCCGTCGCCGGTCTGTAAATAGTTTCGGACAATAGGATGCTCAAGGAATTTCTGTTTAGCTATCTGCTCCGCTGATTGTGGTAAGTCTCCAATTTGTTTAGAGAGCACACTATCAGAAACCTCATGCGTTGGAAATATTGTGGGACTCCAACTGGTTAATTCTGAGCCAATGATCTGCGGTAAAGACGAAATGACGCGTGGTGCTAGAGATGATAGGTCTGTGAGTTCGTGCAAGTTCTCTAGAAACTTCAAAATTTTGCTGAAATCTCTATGGGTTAGATCAGTCATCTTCTGCTCCTGAAAAACTATACATCACTATCACAGTAGAAAGAATCGATTAATTCTGGTTCCAACTCAGTTTGTTTGAGTTGCTTTAGGCAACGGACGCCTGCCATTGAGTGAGGAAGCAATCAGTAAATTGCGCAGCCAGTGGTCATGATAGCGAAAGCCATTGAGTTGTTCAAAA
>JBARVU010000383.1:0-20565 GCA_049646425.1 Phormidesmis sp.
CGCATAGGAAAGGAAAGGTCAGGAAAGGGCGTGCCTGTTTCTATTGCCCACACTATTTCCGATAATGTCTTTTGTAAACCACGCTTCTCTAACACTCAATAGCCTCAATATCACTTCGTGAAGGCTATTGACAGAAAATATAACGAGAACACGCTAACTTCACAGCCGTTAGAATTTTAGATAAAGCCTCTAAGGTCAGATTGAGTTAACCAAAATTTAACCTTAAAGTACGGACTCCAACCCGGAAACAAGAGGGTACGATTTCCCACCCTCAAAGCTTTTTAGCGGCTGCTGATCAAAAAAAGGAACTTATCAAGCCGCCTAAGATCAGCTCACAGCCTATGCCGTCTCGACTCATTTCTTAAGTTTGGAAAGATTGCAGCATGAATTTTTTTTCAGCTCTATTGGCTAAGATTAAAGTGAGCTGGTTTTCACTCAAACTCATTTTTGTTATTTCAGCTTTTCTGATAGGGGTCATTCTATTGCTCCACTTTTGGGAAGAAGCTCCAATGAAGGCATTGACCGGAGACCTAGCTAGCCTGGCAGACTTTCCTGTTTATTATGGCTTTCTGTCCCAGATAGGTATCTTATTTTGGGCTGGTTCAGTCACCGTTTGCCTATTTAGCTTTAGACTCTGCTCAGACGCGGTAGGCTATCGAACCTTCAAAACGTTCTTTTTGGCTTCTGCACTGTTGACCACCCTGTTGGGACTTGACGACCTTTTTCTGATTCACGAAGTGATACTGCCGAAATACTTAGGGATACCTCAAGCAGTTACATTCGGTGTCTATGGAGCATTGATCGTTCTCTACTTCTTGAAATTTTATCCGATTATCCTCAGAACAGCGTATATACCCTTGATGCTGTCGCTATTCTTCTTTTTTATCTCAGTTTTGATAGATATCAATATCCTGCCTACGTCTTCTCCCTTTCATGAGTACCTATTTGAGGACGGTGCCAAACTTGTCGGCATATTGAGCTGGCTTGTATATTACTTCGAAATCGGTGAATATATCGCCATGTCGAGCCGAAGTCTAAAGCTCAATTAACCCGGACGGTGGTGTAATTTCTATGCGGCCTGCGGCGACATCTACGACCGGTACAATTTCTTCTACGAAAGGAATTAGCAGTGTTTTGGGCATTCTTTTCTTCGCTTTGCGCTTGGCCTGACGCTTGAGCTTCTGAGCTGCTTTGGCTCGCATAGAAGCATGGGGAATTGACTTTTCTGCGGCCATTGCTGAGGCTGCCTCGTCTTCTCGTTCCAAATCTGGTGCGACTTCAACTGTCACCTCCAACATGTCATGTCCGGTGGTAAAGACATCCGTCACGGTTCCAACGGTTGTCTGATCGGCCTGCATGACGACTGTTAGGCCGATCAGGTCAGAGACATGAAATTCGCCCGGTTCCAGGGAGAGGCGATCGCTCTCCGGCACCAACAGCTCCGCTTGCCGCAACGCTTCCGCCTGATCGCGATAGTCCACCCCGGCGAGCTTCACCAGATATTGGTTTTTCCCTTCTAAGTAGCGGCCACTGACAAGCTGGATCGGGACTGGCTGGGGATCGGTCGGTTTTCTGAGCCAGCGATCGCCCGGCACCACAAACCGCTCCGGAAAATCACTCTCGGCCGATACCTTTACATGTCCGTTCAGCCCGTGAGCCCCAACGATTCGCCCGATTAACAGCCAGTCCTGCGCTTCTGCCATACTCGCCTACGCCGTCGCCATCGCAGGCTGAGCCGAATACACCTTATTCGTGAGGGTTGCGAGATGCCCGATTGCCGTGACAATTTGCTCATCGGTCGCCGTCAGGCTAAGCCGGAAGCACTGACGCATGTGAGGCCAATCTTCTCCTCTGAGACTCTCCTTTAAGCCGGGAAAGAAGGGGCTACCCGGCACGATAATCACGCCGTAGCGCTTCAGCTCGTTGTAAAATTCCCAGTCGGTCATGGGCAAATCTTCAAACCACAGCCAGGCAAAGATCGCACCTTCTCCCCGGTGTAGCCGCCAAGGCACTTCAGTCGGCATGGACTGAGTGAGGGCTGCTTCGAGGACAGCAAACTTGCCCTGGTAATAGGGACGAATGACCTTGAGAGAAATATCGGCGAGGGCTCCAGTGCGAATGGCGCGGGCTGCGATCGCCTGACCATACCGACTAGAGTGAATGCACAAATTAGTCTGAAACGCCTCAAGAATTTGAATGATCTTTTCATCGCCAATAGCAATGCCCACCCGCTCACCGGGTAAACCGGCTTTAGAAAGGCTGATGCAGTGGACGATATTGGGCCCAAACATCGGCGTCATTTCAGTAAAGTTGAGCGCGGGGAAAGGGGGTGCATAGGCCGAATCGATGAATACCGGCACGTCGTGGGGCGCCGCCAGATCCACAATCCCCTGCACCTCTTCGCCACTGATCACATTGCCAGTGGGATTGCAAGGTCGCGAAAAGAGGACAAAGCCCGTATTTTCATTGATTTCGAGCTGGTCAAAGTCGGGGCGGTACTTAAAGGAGTGCGGATCGCTGCCGAGTTCAATAAAAGGACGATAGGCTTTGACGGCTTCAGGATAGAGGGTGACGCCACCGTAACCGGTATAATCCGGGCTGAGCGGGAGCACGATGTCTTTGAGCTGGCCGCTGGTGCTGTAGCCGCCGAGGGCGTTAGCTGCTAAAAAGTAAAGATTTTGACTGCCGGGTGTGATTAAAATATTGCGGGAGGTTAAATCCAGTCCGTAGCGCTGGTTAAAATCGTCTCGCACCGCTTCGATAAAGGGTTCATAGCCCTGGCTGGCACCATAGCGACAGACCACCTCACCGTATTCTGCGCTCGCGAGCAGGTCGGCGGTACAGTCGCGCCAAAGCTGCTCTACCTCTGGCAGAATCACCGGATTGCCCGCACTGAGGTTAATAAACTCCTGATCCGAATTCGATGCCTTGCTCGCGTTCAGCGTTTCGATAATGTCTTTCATAATCGCGCGCACCCCGGTCAGGTGAGACATGCGATCGCCGAACTGAGTCAGAGCAGGAATCATGATGGATTTGGGTATGAGCTTTTTAGCAGTCTACTGGTTGCAGTCTATCCGATTCAATATAACCTCTAGTTTATAGGTGTATCTGCGATCGCCTCAAAAACATCCCCCAGCCCGCCGCCCCTCCTCTAGCTGACTCATGTCCCCCTCCTGGCAACTCGATTTCTACCGCCGTCCGCTGCATGACACCGAGGGCAACCCGCTTTGGGAACTGCTGATCTGCGACGCGTCAATGGCCTTTACCTACGGTGAACTGTGCCCGCAGCGTCAAGTCAGTGCGCCCTGGGTACGAGAGCAGCTGCAAATTGCCTGTGATCGCGCTGGTGGCTGGCCCGCTGCCATCGAAATCTTCCGCCCGCAGAGCGTGGGACTGGTCGAAGTGGCCTGTCGGGAACTGCCGGTGGAGGTGCATCCCAGGCGCGATTTGCCGACGCTGAAGCAGTGGTTGAAGCAGCGATCGCTCTGGTACCGCAATTTACACAACTACGCAGAAGAACCCTATGACCCGATTGCCATCGAGCGGCCAGCCCCGCAGCCCATAGCCGACTACCTGATGGGTGATCAGTGGCAATTTGCTGCCGTCGGTACTGACGCGCTGCTGCGACTAGAGCACGAACCTATCCCCATTCGGTCAGTGCCCGAAGGTTTAACGCCGATGGATTTGGGCTTGCCCAGTACTTTACTAATCCCAGGCGTTATCATCGACGGCGGACGTCAGTCTATGGCGCTTGCCCAGTGGTTACACTCAGCCCGCCCGGTTATGCTCCAGTACATCGCGGGTACGCCCGATGGACTATTGCTAGAGGCCGGACTGGCTGAGCGGTGGATCTTGGCAACCTTTGAAGACAGCGATATGGCAGGCGCTGCCCGCACCTTTACCGAGCGCAAGCAGGCGGCCAAAGGACTGCACTTCTTGTTGGTACGCCCGGACGATTCCGGCATGACCTACACCGGTCTGTGGCTATTGCAGTCAACCGCCGATAAGCAAATTCACCCTTCCCAGCCCCGCTAACGGTAAAATTTCCCTTGAACAGCACGATAGGAAAAAACTGATGGCGGCCCCTGCAAATAGTTCAGTAGAGCATCCGGTCAAAATTGGCATCATTGGCGGCAGCGGGCTCTACCAAATGGAGTCGCTGACAGACGTCAAAGAAGTTAAGATCGAAACCCCCTTCGGCGATCCCTCCGATGCCCTGATCGTCGGCAAAATTGACGGCGTTCCGGTCGCCTTTTTAGCGCGCCACGGTCGGGGGCATACGCTCACCCCATCTGAGCTGCCCTTTCGAGCCAACATTTACGCGATGAAAAGCTTGGGCGTAGAGTACCTGATTTCCGCCTCAGCCGTCGGCTCGCTCAAAGCTGAAGCAAAGCCTGTCGATATGGTCATCCCTGATCAGTTCATTGACCGCACGAAAGGGAGAGCCTCTACCTTCTTTGGCGAAGGCATTGTCGGTCACATTTCCTTTGGCGACCCGGTGTGTCCTCATCTCGCGAAAATTTTGGCCGACTCGGTAGAAAGTCAGCAGCTAGAAGGGGTGACCCTACACCGGAGCGGTACCTACGTATGTATGGAAGGCCCTGCCTTTTCGACTAAAGCAGAATCCAACCTGTACCGCAGTTGGGGCGCTACGGTCGTCGGCATGACAAATCTGCCGGAGGCTAAGCTAGCCCGAGAGGCCGAAATTGCCTATGCCACCCTGGCCATGGTGACGGACTACGACTGCTGGCATCCCGATCACGACAGTGTGACCGTAGAAATGGTAATTGGTAACTTGCAAAAGAATGCGCTCAACGCCCAAAAGGTCATTCAATCTGTCGTGCGCCGCCTCAACGAAAATCCCCCTGAGTCAGAAGCCCATTCGGCCTTGAAGTACGCCGTCATTACCCCATTGGACAAAGCGCCCGCTGAAACCAAGAAAAAGCTATCGCTATTGCTAGAAAATTACCTCTAAATGCGCTCAGTGACACGAACACGAAACGTATAGAGATACAGTGCTCAGCTTCTAGCTAAAATGGAAGTGGACTTCACACGGAGTATTCAGTATGGCTACATCCACAAACGGTCATCCTACGATTGTGCGAACAGAGCGCGGGCTCTCTATCTCCGGCACACGTATCACGCTCTATGATGTGATGGACTATGTAACAGCCGACTATCCCCCCCATTTTATTCGCAGCTTGTTTAACCTCTCAGAGACACAGATTGGGGTAGCCCTTCAATACATTCAGGACAATCGCGCTTTGGTAGAGGCTGAATACCAACAAGTGCTTAGGGAGACAGAAGAGCTCAGGCAGTATTATGAACAGCAGAACTACGAGCGCCGTCTTAAAAGTAGTCAGGCGATGCCGGAGCCTGGTACAGAGGCAGCTTGGGAGAAGCTAAAAGCACTACGGAAAAAGCGCCAGCTTCTCGCATGATCTTCCTAGTTGATCACAACCTCGAAGGTCATGCGGTTGTCTTTTTGGGTGCGATCGCCAATCAAGGCTGGCTAGACAGCCTTACTATTCAGTTCGTCACGTTTGCAGATATTGAGCTATCGGCTGACAGCAGCGATAAGGTCGTCTGGCGATTGGCCCAGGAGAAACAGATGATTCTGCTAACCGCAAATCGAAGTATGAAGGGAAAGGATTCTCTCGAACAAGTCAGCCGAGAGGAAAACACGCCGAGATCTCTCCCTGTTATCACTATTGGCAATGCTGATCGACTCATCAACGACGCAGAATATCGAGATCGTTGCGTAGAAAGCCTGATCGAGGTTGTTCTCTCTGTCGATATCTATAGAGGCACAAGGCGTATCTTTATTCCGTAGGGTTCAGCACGTTCGTAATTTGCCAGCACACTGCCGTCTTCCTGATGCTTGGATGGATGAGAAGCGCAGCAGTTCTCTAGAGAAATAGCCGTTCTACCAAGATTGTGACATCTGGTAGCAGCAGGGGGGAAATCGACCCGGAAGAAAATTGGTTGAGCGAATGATATTTTCCCTCTTTCGGCTCACGATGTACCCATAGCTGTTTTCTTTGAACATCAGCTACCCAATAGTCCTTGATACCAGCCTGCGCATATACCTTAGATTTTTCTCCTAAGTCGTAGGAAAGGGTGGAGTTCGATATCTCGATTAGCCAATAAATGTCTTCTGGCCCAGGATGCCTCAAATCGTATTGAGATTCGGGAGGGGCCGCAATACAGATGTCAGGCTGAGGTTCACCATCGCTTGGCAAGATAATCGGTGCAGCCGAAAACACAACTGCTCGCTCTTTCAATACAGCCGCTAAGTACTTGACGCCCCGCCGATAGGTTGCTCTATGAATCGGCAATTCTGGAGCCATATCAATAATCTGCCCGTCAATTAGTTCGACTTGTCGCCCCGCTAAGACGCCGTTGGCGATCATGCAGTGATAGTCTTCCACTGTCCATCGGGTTAAAGTTCTGACCATGACACGTTCAACGGATATAGGACTGTTACACTTCATTTTACCTGGCTGGGCGGGTTAAGAAGCTTTTTTGAAGGGTCTGAAAGGGATCGTTTCTTTAGACAGCGGGATTTCGGTAGCGAGCTTTACCGCAGTTTTTTGAGCGCCCAGCATAGAAACAGATGGACTGAAAACATTCTCGTAGCCATCATACTGAGTGCCTAGCAGTTTGTCCCAAAAGGTGAAATATAGGCTGTAGTGAACCGTATATTTGCGGTGGTGTAGCCCGTGGTGAGTAGGGCCAATTATCCAGCTACCCAGCCAATTGCCGACTGCTGACGATTGAAAAAGGCGCAGACCGAAGTGATGAATCAGCGCTCCTAAGGTCATGATGATCACAACGGCGACTAAGACAGACAGATGCATGGGGATGATAAGAACGGCCCCGGCCAGGTAGACAGCCTGAATGATGGCTTCGGCGGGATCAAAGGCAAACGATGTCCAGGGAGTAGGCCGCTTGGAATGATGATGGCCCCGATGTAGCCATCGGTAGCACTTGGGGTGATGAGAGAGGCGATGGGCGAAGTAGAAGTAGGTGTCTTGCAAGATCAGCACCAGCACCAGGCTAACGCCGAGATACCACAGGCCGTACTGCTCAGGCTGCAAATAGAGGCGGGTATAGCCCTCGCTATAGGCCGTCGTCATCAGGGACGCGCAAGCTGCGAAAATGCCGCAGGATAAGACCGACAAATTGACATCGCTGCGGATGACCGCCCAAGTTTCAAGTAGAGAGTGCGCCGGCTGGCTAGCCAATGGCGATGAGCGCCGCAGGTATAGCAACCAATAGAGACTTCCAGCAGCAGCGAAGTAGCCCAGTGCAGTCACGATGAAATAGATCAGCGCGTGCCAGCACAAGTCTTTTATCAGCAAAGAGAACGTCAAAACCTGTATAAATTGGTGATTTTATTCCCTGAAGTTTACTGGCTTTAGGGCGGTTTGACTATAGCTTTCGCCCATAAGGACACTGCCGGGAAGCGGGCAAAAGTGCCTCGCTTACCCCATCCAATCTGGCTGGCAAGTCAGCTCATCTATAACAAAACCGTTACAAAAGTAGCTCAGTTTGCCGGTTGCCTTCTCAGGTTCAGGTAGGGCGCTCTCAGATTCTTTATTTGGAACGTAGAACAGAAAGGTTGCTGTGAAGTCGTTGTAGCGATCGCCTCCCGCTCTAGCCAGACATTCAAAGTGAGCCAAATTGTTAAGCAATGTAACGGAAATGGCTTTATATAAAAGTTTGTTGCGGTTTGTTGATCCCGTTGTTAGCGTATGCGTGTCGATTCAACTTTGCCACTCATGGCCGCCTGTCCATGCTGTCTCCGATAGGGTTTAGCCACTGCAAAGATTGGAATCGTAGGTGTGAAGCAACTCCCATTGCCCCCCTGTCAACTCACCATTGGCGACTGCCAATGACTGAATCATTACTTTAGGAGGTCTGGTTACGATGAATATTCGGAATATCTTTCGCCGTGATCGGTTAGCGAGTTTCTTACCCATCCGCTTTGTGAAAATAGCTGTAAGGGACTGTGTATCTTTCCTTCAGCGTGGGCTTATGAAGGCTGCCGTGGCGGCCTCACTTCAGCTTTGCTTGTTTGCCGCTCGAATTTTGCTCAGTTCTGCTAGACCTGCCCACGATCAGGCGGGTCAATCTCTCTAGAGAGAATCTTTCCAACAAGTCCTTGAATCACTCCAGCTAGATTCGTGGCGCTGCTTGAAGTGGCGCTGTCGAAGCAGTCTGCTTGCACAACATATCCACAGGACATCCTTACAGGGTCTCAAACTTTATGAATATTCAAGGGAAAATCGCCCTGATTACCGGTGCTTCTAAAGGCATTGGCCGGGCGATCGCCTACGAACTTGCCCGTAACGGCATCCGTCGTCTCATTTTGGTGGCCCGCAATCATCAGCGGCTACATCAGGTCGCCGCCGATATCCGTCAGATGGGCGTAGAAGCAATTCCACTTGCGCTCGACCTCACTGCCCAGCGAGAAGTGAGCGCTACGATTGCCAAAGCTTGGCGTGACTATGGCGCCATCGATCTGCTGGTCAACTGTGCGGGGGTAGCTCACCAAGCGCCATTCTTGCGATCGCGCTCCACCGCCGTCCAGCAGGAAATAGACCTTAATTTGATGGGCATGTACAGCGTTACCAGCCTGGTCGCCAAGCGGATGGCCGCTCGGCGCAGCGGCTCGATTGTAAATGTCTCTAGCCTGATGGGCAAAATTGCCGCCCCAACGATGGCGACCTACTCAGCAACTAAGTTTGCGATTGTGGGCTTTACCCGTGCCCTGCGCATGGAGCTCGCGCCTCACAACATCAAAGTGATGGCGCTGTTACCCTCACTGACCGATACCGATATGGCCCGCGACCTGCAAAAATTTCGCGGCGTGATCCCAATGACGGCGCAGCAGGTGGCCCGCGCCTGCCTGCGAGGGCTGAGCAAAGATACGCCAGAAGTGCTAATTGGCTGGCAGTCTCACCTGGCGGTGTGGTGTGATCGCCTCTCTCCCCAACTGCTCTCGCAAATTCTCAAACTCACCGCCCCGCGCCATCTGCTCCAGGCTCAGTAAGCGACATGCCAAAGTCCGTTGCGCCATTGCGGATGGAAAGCTTGATACTCTAAAGCTGACCCACTTTTTAGAATATCTAGAGGATATCTAGAGGATATCTACCGCGACATGACTACTTCAGATTCGGCTACAGCCGCGACTGTACTGTATGGGGAAAGGGCGATCGCAGAAGGCAAGCTGATCACCTTTCCCAATCCTCGCCCAGGCCGGGAATACACCATCGAGATTACGCTGCCGGAGTTTACCTGCAAATGCCCATTTTCAGGCTATCCAGACTTCGCAACCATCCACATTAGCTACGTGCCCGATCAAAAGGTGGTAGAGCTAAAGGCGATCAAGCTCTATATCAACAGCTATCGTGATCGCAATATCTCTCATGAAGAGGCGGTCAACCAGATTCTGGATGACTTTGTCGCTGCCTGCGATCCGCTCTTGGTCGATATTAAGGGCGACTATCTGCCTCGGGGCAATGTCCATACGGTGATTGCCGTCTCTCATCGCAAGACTCATTAGTTCCTCAGCTAGAAGCGCTGGTATAAAACCGCAGGGCAAACCGCCAAAACCATCGGGAGGCTTGAAAAAGGGCCGCTGCGAGTAAGGCAGATCCCAGCAGCCAGCTGAGTTCAATCCGACCCATCATGGCCTGCGCAGGGACCGTGGTCAAAAAGGCGACCGGAATCACAAAGGTAAAAAATACTCTGTAAGCAGCCGGATAGCCTTCTACCGGGAAGCGTCCGGCTTCTAAGAGCGATTTCAATACTTCAGTAACGTTGTAAACCTTGACAAACCAAATGCTGGTCGCCGCCAAAATGAACCAGAGACTGTAGAGACTGACGATGCCCAAAGCCAGCGGTGGCAGCATTGCCAGGTATGCCATTGGTGGAAGTGCTAGCCGTCCGCCTGCGTAGAAAATAATCACCAGGCCAAAAGCCAGATCGGGCAGTCCCCAGGGCGAAACCGTATGAGCGCTCAGCCAAAACTGCGAGCTAATCGGCTTAAGCAGTACAAAATCGAGCGTGCCCTCTTGGACGTGGCTGACAATTTTGTTGAGGTTGGGCACCAGAAAAGTGGCCGAAACCCCCTGCAATATTGTGAATATGCCAAGCACAACCAGCGCCTCTTCCCAAGACCAGCCCTGAAACGTGTAGTCTGTGCGGTAGAACAGAAACAGGCCGAACAAGCTACCGACCAAACCGCCAACGCTGCTGACAATCGCAATCACAAAATTGATGCGGTACTCTAGCTCAGCGGCGATCGCCACCCGCCAAAACAATCGCAGCACCCGCCAATATCGCCTGATCACGCCTGTAAAATCCCTGCGATCGCGCTGTAAAACTTTCCTTCAGCTTAACGAAAATCAGCCATCTGCGAAGAAATCGAGCAAGATCGCCGACGGAGATTCTCAATCCATCCACTGAAAATTCTCAAGCGAGCCAAATGCCTGCAATAGAGCCGTGAGCTAATACGCGATCGCTATCGGCGAGCGGCCTCGCTGCGGCACTGACGAGGTATCTGCGCTCAAGTACTTATTAAGCTCTACTTGAAGCCGCCGCCTTGCCCGAGCAATCCGAGACTTGACAGTACCGAGCGAAACGCCTGTAATTGTGGCAATCTCTTCATACGAGAGACCCTGTAGCTCACGCATCGCAATGGTTGTTTGGAAAACTTCTGGCAGTTCTGCCATGGCCTCACTCAGGTAACGATGAAACTCCTGGGTCATCATTGTATCGGTAGGTGTCGGCTCTAGCGAAGGCAGCTCCCAGTCGTACTGGCCATCGCTAGAGTAGCGGGGCGCATCGAGAGAAACCACACCCTTCAACCGCTTGCGCTTACGTAGCTCATCGTAAAAAAGATTGGTCGTAATTCTGCCCAACCAGCCTTTGAATTTGGCCGGTTCCTGTAGGCGGTGAATGTTTCGATAAACCCGGATCCAGACCTCCTGTGCGACATCAGCTCGATCAAACCAGTCCGGTGCCAGGCTGTAAAGCAGCTTATCTACGTAGCACTGATAGCGGCCCACAAGCTCTTTAAAGGCAGCGCTATCTTCCTGGCTTTGCTGGCAGCGGCCGATCAGTGCGTAATCGGAGAGTTTAGCCGGGGGAAGATCCCCGACAGCTGCCGAATCGAGCAGCGGCAGCAGCGGCAAAGAGACTCTACTGAAAAGAACAGGCGGGTTTACTAGAAGGGAGCTAGCCATTGATTTAAGGAACTCATCTTTCAAGGGGCAGTACGCTCTATGAGATCAGCGCTGAGTGCAAGGAAGGACCAACACAATCAGGACGTTTGCCTATGAGCCCAGATCCGGGTATCTAGGCAAGCAGCCATACTGTGTATCCAATTTGTCTCAGTCAACATAGTAGACATTACTGAGACTGCACATCAGCTAGATAGCCTAATCTTCTTCGTATTATTACCGAGATGTTAACGAGCAAGAATTGTTGTATTAACAAAAACTGATGTATTAAAGACTAAAACACCTCAAGAATCGATTCGCCTTTGCTGTTGCTGGACAGATGACCTTGCTATTCTCTCCGGCAGCTGCTACCTGAACAGCGAATAGGGCCTTAAGCGCCCATCCCAGAATAGTGTTTGAGGCCAGCTCTCCAGAGCAGGCGGTTGAGCCCGAAGGCGATCGCCCCCCACACCGCCATCGTCAGCAGCCCCCTAGTAAGATCAACGGGTAGGCCAATCAGCAGGCTAGCGGGAAAGTAAACCAGGTAGGGAAACGGCGTCCACAGCGCAAATTCTCGTACTGGCTCAGGAAAAAGTTCCAAAGGCGCGATCATGCCCGAAAGGAAGGTATAAAACAAAAACCAAAACTGCTGAATCGCAGTCGCCCGCTCTACCCAAAAGGCCAGCATGGCAAAGGTGTACTGGATCAAAAACCGCAGGCAAAAGGCGAGTATCAGTGTGAAAGTGCCCCAAAACAGGGCATAGGGGGTAGGCAGCCAAATCGCCTCCGGATACAGCAGGTAAAACAGCCCCACCAGCAGGGCAATAAAGGGCATGCGGGTGAAGCGCTCAGCGACATGACCAAAGAAATGCCGCCAGACCGGATCAATCGGCTGTAAGAGCAGTGGCGAAAGCTTTCCCTGCAGCACTTCTTTTTCAAAATCCCAAATCACCCAGACCACTGTGAACTGACGGGCCAGGAAAACCGCCAAAAAATAGCGGGCAAATTCGGCTGGCGTAAAGCCCAGATCGCTGGCCTGAGCAGCCTGATTCCACAGCCCTAAGAAAATTAGCGGAAAGCTGCCAGAAAGTACCCAGAAGATCAGTTCAGCCCGGTACTCCACCATATAGGCGTAGTAAACCGAGAGGAGGGCACGGGCTACTCTAATGGCTTTTGTGGCCCCCTTCTGAAGCCGCTGTTGGGTGGGGCGATCGCGCATTACTCAAAGCTCCCTTTTTGAAAAACTTTGCCAATCACGTCTTCTATCGGCGGTTCGGTGATCGTGAGATCTTGAATCTTTAGATCGCTCAGCAAACTAGAGACCGTACGCGTTAGCTCACCTGTGCTGACCAAGAAGGTGGCCTGACAGCCTTCTAGAGTTTGCAGATCGCCATAGCGCATCAGAGTTTCTTTCTGAATCACCTGCTCGCGGGCAAACTCGACCGAGACCTCCCGGTAAGGGGCAAAGCGATCCAACAAGCCATCGAGCAGGCCATCGTAAATCAGGCTGCCCTGGTGAATGACGAGGACGCGATCGCACAGCGCCGTAATATCTGCCATGTAGTGGCTGGTGAGTAGGATGGTCGCCCCATACCGCTGATTGTATTCCTGCAGGAAACTGCGGACAGCCACTTGAGCATTGACATCGAGGCCCAGCGTTGGCTCATCTAGAAAAAGCACCTGCGGGCGATGTAAGAGAGCGGCCAGCATTTCGGCCTTCATGCGCTCACCCAGAGAGAGCTTACGGACGGGCTGTCTAAGCTGCTCCTGAACGTCGAGCATTGTGGCTAGCTCACCGACGCGCTGACGAAATTCAGCGTCAGTAAGGCCATAGATGGCTGCATTTATCCGCAGCGAGTCGAGCGCAGGCAAATCCCAGAGCAGCTGCTGCTTCTGACCCATGACCAGGGTGATTTTTTCGAGAAAGTCAGTCTCGCGCCGAAAAGGTCTGTGGGTAGCCACCGTGACCTGCCCAGTAGAGGGATGGATCAAGCCAGTGAGCATTTTTAGCGTCGTGGTCTTACCAGCCCCGTTTGGCCCTAAAAAGCCCACAATCTCTCCTGGTTCAATGCTAAAGGAGACTTGCTTGACGGCCTCGATGTTGCGATAGGTGCGACGAAAAAAGTGGCGTAAGGTGCCTTTGACGCCCGGCTCTTTGATGGCGACCGGATAGACTTTGCTCAAGTTTTGAACGTCGATAATAGAAGGGGGCATTGCGGGCCTAGCGGGTTGGCAATTTCTTGGGCTGGGATTTGGGAGGGTGCAGCTTTGAGTCTAAGAGTTAGGGTATCGCGAAGGGAGAGAGGGGGCGCGCGCCACTGCTATTGCGTTAGGCTTCAGGGCATAGCTAGATGCCAGTTTTTCTCCAGTTTTTCTAAGGGCAATGGTTTGTTTTCTGTCTAAAGGTTGCTGTCTAAGGTTTTTAGTTTAAACATGATAGGAAAAGCAGTGGGAGAAGGGAACGCTCAGTAAGGAGAGGTTTAACCGGTAGATGAACATTAACAAAGCTGACTTGCAAAGTATCCACGAGGCGATTCAACAGCAGATTGCAGCATTCTTACAGGACGATGCGGTAGCCGCTTTTTCTCAGGCGGCACCGGGTATTCAGCGACAGTTTGGCACTGCCGAAAATTTTGTGCAGATGGTAGAAGCGGCCTATCCGACGGTATATCGTCCTCGTTCAGTGGTATTTGAAAGGTTGCTTAAGCTAGAAGGTCTCCCAGCTCAGCAGGTGATGCTGATGGACCAAGAAGGGGAGCTGATTCGAGCAACCTATATGATGCAGCGACAGACGAGGGGCGATTGGAAAATTGCAGGCTGTTTTTTGACGCCGGTGGGCTGATTTGCAGCGTCAGGCTCCCAGCATCAGGGTTCATAGTATTCGTAAAAGTGACCAATCAGGTACAGTGAGCCGCACAGGACAACTGGGCCAGCGGAGTTGGCAAGTTGGGTAGCCGCAGTCAGCCCTGCTGCTAAGTCAGGATGAGTGTAGGTGAGGGCAAGCGTGCAGGTCTGCTGGGCGATCGCCCCGAGAACCGCAGGCTCGGCGCTGAGATGACCGGGCACCGGCACAAGATGAAGGCGATCACCGTCTCTCAGCAAGGCTGTAAATACGCCCTGATGGTCTTTCGTTTGGAGCATTCCCATCAGCCAGGTGATGGGTTGGTCTGGACAGGCTTGATCGAGGTAGGTTCTGAGTGATCGCGCCGCCTCTACATTGTGAGCGCCGTCGATCAGGAGCGGGTGCCCCTGCCACTGACTGCGCTGCAACCGCCCCGGCCAGCGAACCTGGGCCATACCGCGAGTGATCGCCTCAGTAGAGATGCGCCAGCCTTTAGCGCGGAGGACTTGGAGGGTAGCGATCGCACAGGCCGAATTCACGCGCTGATGGTCGCCTAGCAGGGTCTGTGGGTACTGAATGCCGTCGTATTGCAGCATAGATTCTCGGGGCGCACCGGCTACCTTTTCAGCTGGACTCACCCAGGTGAGAGGAGCTTGGAGTTCGGCGGCACGCGCGCTAACGACGGCTTGGGCCTCGGCCGGGAGAGGGCCAGCAATCGCCTGCACTCCTGGTTTAAAGATGCCGGCTTTTTCGGTGGCGATCGCCGCCAGGGTATCGCCCAGCCGCTGCCAGTGATCGCGGCCAATCGAAACAATGACGGTCGCTAGCGGCTGTTTACACACGTTCGTCGCATCCAGTCGCCCGCCCAGGCCCACTTCTACGACAGCAACCTCTACCTGCTGAGCAGCAAAATATTGCCAGGCGGCGGCGGTGAACACCTCAAACTGAGTGGGCGTGGGGCTATCTGGGTCAATGGCCTGCTCTACCGCTGCTAAGCTCTCCTGCAGGTTTGCCCAGCTAATTGGCATCTGGTCAATGCAGATTCGCTCCGTCCAGTCCACCAGGTGAGGGGACGTATAGCGGCCTGTCCGGTAGCCTGCGGCGGTAAGCACCGCAGACAGGTAGGCGCACACAGAGCCTTTGCCATTCGTCCCGGCCACGTGGATGATCGGCACTACCTGTTGCGGTCCCAAGTCAGCGAGCAATTTCTCAATCCGCGCTAACCCCAGATCCACGCCAAAACGGGCATAGGTTTGCAGGCGAGCTTCAACCGTTTGCCGAATAGACTCATCGGCGGACGAGCGACGCTTCATAACATCCATGAAAACTGATGTAAAAACTAAAGGGGGGAATAGCAAACGGCTATCCCCCCAAAGGTCTGATTATTTTGGCGAATCAGCAAAGTTGCTAGACCGCTTCCAAATTCTTCTCACCCGTACGAATACGGACGATTTCATCGACGGGGCTGATAAAAATCTTACCATCGCCAATTTCGCCCGTGCGAGCAGCTTCGACGACTTTTTCGACGACCATCTCGACTTGAGCATCTTCCACCACGATTTCCAGCTTCAGCTTCTGGAGAAACTCTACTGTGTATTCAGACCCTCGATAGCGTTCAGTCTGGCCTTTTTGCCGACCAAACCCACGCACCTCAGAAACGGTCATACCAACGATGCCCGCATTTACCAGGGCGATTTTTACCTCATCCAGCTTAAAGGGACGGATGATCGCTTCAACTCTTTTCATGACTTAAATACACTTCTTTCAATATTGGCCGAACCGCTCAAATTTTAGTAGGTAAACGACCCCGGCTTTGTATCCGGTCTCATATCTACCAGAAGTTCGCCCCCTCGGCTCTGTATCCGTTACTACCATAAAATACTTTAGCGATCATTTAGCAGGGGCTTCATGATTAGAAAACCGGCGCCAAAGGCCGTCACAATGATTAAAACGATGGAGAGAACCAGCCAGATACCGCCAATTTCTTTGTTTTCTGCGGAGTCCAGGGCAGAGCTGCGATATTCCCCAGACTGTTCGGTAAATAGCTTGCCGGGCGGCAGCTGAGTCATCGTACGCCTGCCCGGAAGGGTCTCGGTTTGTTTAGTGGCAGTCTGGCGCTGTGGCTTTTTGCGAGCTTTGGCAGCGCCGGTAAATGGCTTTGCTGTGGGTGTAGCCGAACGCGCCTGGGAAGTGGGCGTAGCATCAGGCTTGACGGTTTTCGGCGCGGTTTTCGGCGCGATCGGACGCGGCACCCGGCTGAGAGAAGTGCTCAGCATATTGCCGAGGGACTGAGGGGCTTGAGCTGTCTTCTGATGATCCGGAGGACTAGGCTGAGCGGGATCGCCATTCTCTTCAGCGGCAGTGATTGCCTCGCTCCGAACGAGCTTGGCCAGGGTATCGGGCGCGATCGCTGCCGAAAAATCTGGATGCCCCCCCTCTTTGGACGCCTGTCGCGCCACGCCCGCAAACTGACCCAAATTGAGCGTTGCCTGAACGACGTTGTGAATTTCCTGCTTGAGACGCTGATTTTGCTGAAGGAGCTGCTGGTTACGGCTGTTGAGAGAGTCAATGACAGCTTTGTTGGCTCGTAGCTCAGCCGCCAGCTCTCGGTACACCGACATGGGTACCGAAGGCGCATAGTTTGGCGCTGAACGAGGGGACTCAGTATTATGAGAAGAATTATGAGAAGACTTCATAAGATAGGGTGAAATCGCTTAGGGTCGTTTCTTGAGATGAGTTCTTAGATGCGGCCAATCAAGCCGAGCTAACGGCTGGAAAAACGTCAAAACTGATAGATTCCACTGTTTGAGTAGTCAAATTAGAGCAACGTCGGTGACATTCGTCAAGCTGGAATTTGATGAAGATTGAGGTTGCCTGGTAGATCGAGCCCTAGTTCGAGCTTTATCAACAACGTTTGTTGATTGATAGCAGTCTAGTTGTACCCTATTTCGTCGGGTTTCTACGGGTCGGTTCTATTTTTTTTAGACGGTGTGGACGCTGTGTTGATCCAGTCACCCCAGCGCTGACTGGACTGGGCAAACAGGGCGGCCTGAGTGCGATCGCGCAGTCCTAACCGGCTCAAAATACTGGTCACATGATTTTTTACCGTTCCTTCTGACAGGTATAGCTGCTGCGCAATCTCCCGGTTGCTCGCGCCTTGGCCAAGGCGAATCAGCACGTCTCTTTCCCGAGGGGTCAGGGCGGCTACTTCAGGGGGCATCGCTTCAGCCTGAGCCTGATCGCTGTCGTCAGGGGTCTCGCCTGAACCCTGCGGCAGCGCACCCATCATCTTTTGCACGATGCCGGGGCCGAAGTGACTGTAGCCTTTGGCAACTGAGCGAATTGCTACCGCCAGTTCTTCTGAGGGGGTGTCTTTGAGCAGGTAGCCGCGCGCGCCGACTGCCATCGCCTGGGCAATCAGGTCGTCGTCGTCGAAGGTGGTAAGCACAAGCACTTTAATTCTGGGATAGTGCTGGCTTAGTTTGGCCGTCGTCGCGACGCCATCCATCACCGGCATCCGCATATCGAGTAAGACCACATCGGGCAGATCGGCAGCCGGCAGGCGCGCGAGCAAGTCTAGCGCGCCCTGACCATTTTCAGCTTCGCCGGTAATGGTCAGGTCGGTTTCTAAAGACAGCAAGGCGGTCAGCCCTTCCCGAATGAGCTGCTGATCTTCAACGATGAGGATTTTAAGCATGGTGAGTTTAACTGGAAATTCGCTAGGAAATAGACTCAGAATCTAGCTGAGAATCTGATTGGCCGTTGGCGGCGGCGGCAGGCTGACCTGAATCCGAGTGCCGGTTAGGTCGGCCGGGATGATAGTGAAGGTGCCACCTGCGGCCTGGGCGCGATCACGCATACTCTGCAACCCGAACCCCGCCCGAGCTTGAGCGGGGTCAAAGCCGACTCCATCGTCTTCCAGGCTCAGCGTGACCGCCTCGGGTGAGCCGATCAGCCGCAGGTGAATATGGCTGGCATTGGCGTGTTTGACGATATTTGTCAGCCCTTCCTGCATAATCCGATAGAGAATGGCGTTGAGATTGGCAGGCAAGACGTGGCTGAGCCGGATCTCCGAAGTAATAGCGAGCTTGGCATCAGACTGAGCGCCCTGAACATTTTGCAAGAGAGCGGCGAGGGCGGTTTCTAAGCTTTTGCCTGCCAGCGGATCTTGCTGCAAGGCGGCGACCGAGTGACGTACCTCCTGAAGCGACTGGGTGCCCAAATGTTTGGCTTTACCCAGAAACTGACGGGCTCTATGGGGATCTTTTTCCCAGAGCTTCAGTGCGCTTTCTAGCTGGATATTGAGCGCAGTTAGAGAATGGCCGAGGGCATCGTGAATATCGCGAGCAATGCGCCCACGCTCTTGATCCATTGCCAGCTTTTGAATCTCTAGGGCAGAGCGCTGGAGGTCTTGATTGGCCTGCTGCAAGCGCTGCTGGCTTTGCCGTTCAGTCAGGAGAGCATTGATCAGCAGTACGACTAGCAGCAGCGACAGGCCAAAAAGCACCACAAAGTTGAGCTGAAAGCTCATGATCAGGCCCTGGAGTCTGCGCTGGGCAGGGGGCGGTAAGCGGCGGCTGATGGTAGAGAGCGATCGCAGCCGAAGATGCAGTCCCCCTAAAAACAAAACAAAGGCAGTGCCCGTGAGCGTGATCCGACCCACCTGCCCAAACATCAAACAGCCGCGAATAACCAGTATTAGATAGACCACTGGAATAATCCGGCCATCGTTGAACGCCGTCGCTGAGGTCAGTAGCGTCAGCAATATCAGCAGTATCTGCCCCAGCGTATGGCCCAGACGCGGCAGTTTGCGCGCCGGTAGATAGAGTCCCATCAGCCCAAAGAAAACCAGGGGAACAGCCGCTATCAACGGGCTATGCTCCCATCCTGGCGGCGGCCCTGCCCGTCTGCCGAGACGAACAGGGGGCGTATCGAACATGCTGACAAAGGCAACGGCCAGCAGTCCCCACTCCAGGTAGAGCAAAAAGCGAAAGGGATGGTTGTGCAGCCGAATGGCTTGGGCCATAGGTTTTTGACGTCACAGATTTTGATCCAAGCATACCAATCCGTGAAACTCATTCACCTCAAAGCACTTTCGCTCGGCAGCTTGGCTGCGTTGACGCTAATCGCTGCGCCGCTGGCGACGGCTCTGCCTGTGCCTGGGAGAGCCATCGCCAGGGTCACGACTTAATCTAGAAACCCGAGTTGACCTCACCCATCTGATTGATAGCCGTTGAAATCGTTGAACTCGCTGCGCTCAGGTGCTCTAACGCTGATTTCTGACCAAAACCATCCGTTGCCGCTGCGCTTTGCATCCCGATGGACTGGGCTGTAGAGCCCACTCGAATGAAGTCTACATAGTCCAACCGGGCATACTCTCCTGCTTGCAGCTGACCGGTCAGCGTGAAAGCATCGCCTGCCTTCATTAGCATCGTATCGACGATCTGACTTGCTCGGTTACTTGCGCTGACCGCGTTGCTGGGCAAGTTCTGATCAAATACCCAGCTTTTAGTCTTGCCGCCCATCGAGAAGCTGGCTTTCGTCAGACCATCGTTTTCGTCGTAGTAGCCGACCTGAATTTGATAGAGCCCTTCTGGGCCTTGAAAAACGCCTTGGGCTGTCCCTTGTTTCGCACCGCTGGCCTTTAGAGAAACCAGCTGATCGCCAGAAGCCTGAACTCCTTGCCATGACTCAACTTGGTAGCCACTCAGCTTTAAGCTTTCAGCTTCAACTCGGACAGTGAGAGGAGCCTGACTGCCGTTCTCCACCGGCAGGAAGTCTACATAGTCAAATCGGGCGTACTCGCCCGCCTGTAGCTGTCCGGCCAGCGTGAAGGCATCGCCCGATTTCAGCGCTATCGTATCGAGCATTCGACTTGTTTTGTTGCTGGCATTGACCCAGTTGCTAGGCAAGTTTTGATCGAATACCCAGCTTTGAGTCTTGCCGCCCATCGAGAAGCTGGCGGGTGAGCGACCATCGTTTTCGTCGTAGTAGCCCACCTGAATTTGATAGCGCCCGGCCGGGCCTTGGAAAACACCTTGGGCCGTCCCTTGTTTTGCCCCACTGGTCTTCAGAGAGATGAATTTTCCGCCCGAAGCCTGGGCTGCTTTTTCAGATACAACCTCGTAGCCGCTCAGCTTCAAGCTTTCAGCTTCAATGCGAATGGGTGAGCGAGAACCAACGGGGGGCTCAGGTAGCGGCGTGGGGCTCGGGCTCGGGGTCGGGGTCGGGGTCGGGGTCGGGGTCGGGGTCGGGGTCGGCGTCGGAGTGGGGGAACTGCCAACTGGCACATCCCGACCGCCCAGGATCAGGAAATAGCCGTCATCTCCGCCACCCGCCTTGCCCTGAATGGGGTTGTCGGTAATCTGGGTGCCCTCAAAATAAGTCGTGGTGACAACTGCTGCCACCCCGTCTCTGACAGCCACAGCCGTTGCTTTTGCTTTTTAAATTTGCGTCCAGGCATAGCGAGTTTTGAGATCGGGACTGATAATT
>JBARVU010000384.1:0-5332 GCA_049646425.1 Phormidesmis sp.
AGACCTGAGGATGCTGATTGAGGTAGTGGTAAAGCGAGCTGGTGCCCGCCTTGGCCGTACCGATAATCAGAAAATTAGGGATTGACATCTGCTTTAACGTTCTCTTGTACTGACATAAACCCGATGCAACGCTAGCGGGCTGAACTGAGGAATACACTATCTGCCTATCGCTACTTTTTGGGCAGTAAAGAAGTAGCGATAGGCTAGCGCTGTAGCCTTCGCACCCTGCACAAGAGCGGCAGGCCCCTCACGCTTCACCAGACTGCCGGTGATCTTGAGCGGTGCGAGCAGTGCGTAGGTCAACGTTTTGGGCAAAGAACGCTCGTAGTAAAAGTAGGCTTTAGCGGTGGTATAGAGCTGAGAAGCATAGACAAACCTGCGATTGTCCTTTCTATCGACCAGCGACTGATAGTGATCGACGTATAAGCTATCTCGATATAGGATTGGGTAGCCCAGCGACACCGCATGACGAGAGATATCTAGCTCTTCGTAGCCATAGCGCAAGCACTCATCGAACAGTGCCTGAGTAAAGAGGCTCTTGGGGAAGATAGCCGAGTTCATCACGACCGAGCAGCAGGGCCGACCATCGATGGGAATATGCATGGTTCCCCAAAAATCAGCATTGTGCGGAATTACCTTTTTAGTGGTCCCTGCTGTGCCCTCCCAACTGCGATGCTTCATTTCGTAGCCGGTGATCACAGCTTCAGGAGACTGCTCGATGAGAGCAATGGCCTTCGCAAAAAAATCTGCGGGTACACAGACATCATCGTCTGTAAAGATGAGGTGGCTTCCTTGAGCGCTGCGGATACAGGCGTTGCGGTTAGGCCCCAAGCCTAAGCAAGGGCCGCGCTGGTAGGTTACATTCGGATAGCTGTCGGTAACCGCCTGAGTGGGCGCTGGGTCAGTGCTGTCATCGCTGACGATAATTTCAAAAGGCTGAGTGTCACATTCAGAAACACTCTCTAGGCAGCGCGTCAGATCTTCTGGCCGATTGCGGGTGCAAATGCACAGGCTGATGGTAGCGGAGGATGGATTCGGCGGGCTGTTGTGGGCTGAGACCGGCTGATGGCTTGAAGTTTGCATAGTTTTTACAAGATATTATTTGCTGTGAATACTCTATTGTGAGTTGGCAAGTGGGCGATCGCTAATCCGCCTCATCTCCCGCCAATGGCTGACCGACTGCGCACCTCCTTTCAGCCACCGGTAAACAATGCTGGCTGTGCGAAAGCCAAACAGGCTTTCCAGGGTACGGAAGACTTTGTGGGGATGCGCCATAAAAGGGAAATCAGAGCAGTAGTGAGGATCTAGGGCTTGAATATCGTCGAGAATCTGCCGGTACTCTCCCTCGAAGTAGTGCGGAGCATATAAAAATGCGCTTCTAAAGAATGCCTGAGCCAGCGCCTTGCGGTAAGTCTCATAGCGGCCTTGAGCTCGAAGCAAGCGCTCTGCCTTAAGCGTTCGCTTTAGAGAATCTTCTGCGCGAACTCTGCCTTTGGAGGCTGAGACTCTAGAGGGGCCAGGGTACTGCCGATAGACTGAGTAGCAGCCAGGTAAGAATTCAAATTTGGCTTTTGCTAGGGCTACAGACAGCAGCAGATCCCGGTCTTGTGAGCATTTGACGGTTTCATCCCAGCCACCTACTTTTTCGAGAATGTCGCGGGTGAACATCGGACTCAAGTTGTGGGCCAATCGCCTGCTGGTGATTAGCGACTCTAAAACGTCATCCCCAGGTCTGTAGTAACGTTCGTCCGACGGATCGCCGAGCACAATTCTGCCGTCTGGGTAGTGTTTTTGGCTGCGGACGCTGCTAAAAACAACATCTGCGCCTGTGCGCTCAAAGCAGCCCACTTGCTTTTCAATTCTTTCTGGCAGAATGTAGTCGTCAGCGTCCAGAAAAAGTACGTAGTCGCCGCTGGCCATTGAGAGCCCTTGATTACGGGTCGGGTTGGAGCCTTGATTAGGGTGGCTGTGCCAGATCAGGCGATCGCCATAGCCTTTGATAATGTCGAGCGAACCATCGGTCGAACCGTCGTCAACCACAACAATCTCAATGTCGCGATAGGTTTGGTTGAAACAGCTATCAATGGACTCTGTAAGCCATTTTTCGGCATTGAAACAAGGAATAATTACAGACACTTGCGTTGACATGGGTCTCATATTTTCTGAACTTTTAGCTGAAAGCAAGCGGCGACACTTCCTTGAAACACATCGGGCAGGGTAATCAAACGCTAAGCATCAGCCAGCATGAGTCAGCTTGTTCTGGGCTTGGTGATAGTTCCAGAGTTTCCCCTGCTGCCTGAGAAGTTCTTCATAGCTCCCTTGCTCCACAATTTCTCCTTGCTCTAGGACGACGATCTTGTCAGCGTTGGAAATGGTCGAAAGCCGGTGGGCGATCGCAATCACTGTTCGCCCCTTCGATAAGCTTTCTATCGAGTCTTGAATAAGCTGCTCAGAAACCGAATCAAGCGCACTAGTAGCCTCGTCTAAAATCAAAATTTCCGGATCTCGCAGCAGAGCTCTGGCGATCGCAATTCGCTGCCGCTGTCCGCCCGATAGTCTGACCCCGCGATCACCTAGTACCGTGTCAAACCCCTGAGGCATCTCTTGAATAAAATGAAGCGCATTAGACTGCCTAGCTGCTCTCTCTATGGCCTTGGGATCAACGTCTTCGAGCGCATAGGCAATATTATTTCGTATCGTATCGTTGAAGATAAAAGTATCCTGGCTGACCACCGCCAGCTTATGCCGGATTGAATCGGTGTCAAACGCTTGCAGGTTTGTACCATCGACAAGAATTTGTCCCTGGGTCGGATCGTAGAAGCGAGGAATCAGATCAGCGAGCGTAGACTTACCTGCACCTGAAGCCCCTACCAGGGCCGTTGTTTTACCTTTTTCAATCAGGAGTGTAATGTCTTTGAGCACTAGATCAGTTGGATCGTAGCCAAAATCCACCGACCTGAATTCAATTGAATGCTGAAGACCGGGGAAATGGCGCGTTCCGCTTTTTAGATACGTCTTGTTATCCTCTCTCAGAATTTCTGTGATCTTGTCAAATGAACCATAGTAGTTGTGAAATCTCGAAACGGTGCCATTGAGATTCTTGACCAGCGGCATCATCCGCAGCATCACAAACATGAAAGTGAGCAAAGAGGCAATCTGAAGCTGCCCCGATGGAATAAGAACAGCTAGAGAAAACAGCATCAGACCGATTAAAAAGATCGTCGCTACCCCTTCAATCAACGGTGCGACAATTGACATAAACGATACTGCTCTCGTAGAAGCATCGAGGAATTCTTTGTTTTGTCGGTAGAACCGTTTTCGCTCAAAATCCTGCGCGCCAAAGGCTTTGACTGTACGGATTCCATTGATAAACTCCAGCGCTACTGAGACATAGCGGCCACTCGCCTGTGATCGGGCGAAGCTCGCTTCGCGAACTCGCCCAAGCAGCGTTGAAATTCCCACTGACAAAAGGCCAAACAGCATAATAGACACCACCGTCAGCTGCCAGGACAGCAGTAGCATAGAGCCCAGATACACCAGCAGGGTAGTCCCGCTAATGATAATTACAGCCACGGACTCAAAAGCCTGCATGATCTGAAAAATTTCGTTGGTGATGCTGTTCACTAGCTCACCAGAGCGCGTTTTAGCAAAGTAGCTGATCGGCAAACTCTGCAACTGCTCAAATATTCTTAGCCGCAGCTGATAGGCCAGCTTAAACTTGCCAACGCTGGCGTACAGGCTCGCGCAGTAAGCAAAGACTGAACGCATTAGGGTGATGATGACAATCAGCGCTGAGACTCTATACAGCCGTTCCTGTGGCGGTGCGTTACTAGCCAGTAGCCAAACATCAACGAACTGAATGCCCGTTTCAACCGGCGGCGCACCCGGGTCTGTAACACCCTGCAAGAAAGTTAGCAAAAAGGCCAGGCCAAAGCCTTCAAAAGCCGCCGATAGCAGCGTAAACAGAAGCGCCAATATCACCACCCGAGGGAATTGCTTGAATTCCTGTAGGATCAGCGTTTTTCTTCCAGAAATAGGGAATTTTTTAAAAAAATAGCGAAGGGAAAGAGAAAGCTTACGATTCATTAGTATGAGTGTTTATATAGGTTCGGGAAGAAGCATGGCTGAACAAAAAATAGCCTCAAAAAATAGGTCGTATATCCCTTCCTGATAGCGAAGTGCCGCCTAAGGCGAAGACGAAGTAACGATAGTCACATCGTTTGCCGAAGGAACGTGAGAGTTCGATGATGGAACGCGCGAGATAATCCGGTAAACCTCATTAACATTGCCAGGGTGGTTGCCGATCAGGCCAATCGCATTTACCTCATCTAAAACGTACATAGATGTCTGCAGGTCTTCCTGAGATACTCTATCGAGATCCGCAATGGCAATGACCCCATGACAGACCGAAGCTATTTCTAAGACGTCCGCTGTGCCAACCACAGCAGGCGCTTCTACAAAAACATAATCGTACTGCTGTTCCAACTGGCCAATGAGCGCTTTAAAGCGCCTTGAAGCCAGCAGCCCGACCGGGTCATGAGCGATCGCACCTGCAGGTAGAACGTCTACAGTGGCACCGGCGATGTCGACAGGAACTAGATTCACACCCAACGTGCGAGCTTCCAAGAAAGCAGATAACCCTTCGGCATCGGGCAGGTTCAAGAGTTCATCAAGCTGCGGGTCGCGCAAATTTGCCTCAATATAAGCAACCTTGTAACCCATACGAGCACCGCTAGTAGCTAGCCCAAGCGAAATCTTTTCCTCGCTAGGCAACACTGCAGCGACAGCCAAAGCCTTGTGCCCCGAAGGTATCCGGCGCTCAACCCCTTTAAAGATCAGGTCCAGCGACTCTCGCACCGGCAGCAGAACCGCCCTAGCAATAGCACTCTCTTCATCAACAGAGGTATTCTCCGAGCCGTTACCCCGCCACGGTGATCTTGTCGTAAAGAGAGCACCAGATGCAAAATGCGGCGGAATAATTCCCAGCAGCGGTAACCTATTGTGCCTTCTGAGATCCTCAGGGGTGCGAATGATTGTATCGGTAGATTCGCGGATGAGCACAACTAAACCCCCTAGGAAAAGCCCTAAAATAGCCCCCAGCAGCAGATTTCTCTTTAGTCCAGGGCCAGTTTCCCTTCCTAGTTGAGGAGTCGTCACAATTTGCCAGTTAAAGCCACCCCTGGCCAGCTCTGCGCTGAGCAACTCACGCTGCGTCAGCAGCTGCTGCAGCACAGCTTGTTCAGTCGTAATCTCTGGCTGTAGGCGATCATATGAAGCAATCAAATCGGGAAACTGACTCAATTCTGACTGGAGCTCTTGCTCTGCTTGAGCT
>JBARVU010000385.1:0-4747 GCA_049646425.1 Phormidesmis sp.
CTTTTCCCAGTCTGATTCACTTACCTCGGGGCTCTGCCGAGTTGATGACTCTTTCATTCGCTTAATCTAACAGCTTTTCTTGCCGATTCTTCGCCACACAACTTAACATACCCCCTGAATCATTACCGCCTGTTTCCCCAGGGCCTTTTTGATGGCGGCTGTTTCGTTCGTATCATTGGCGACTGTGCTAGTGCCGTGGGCGTTGATGTAGTCTACTTCGCTGGGTGAGCAGCCTGCGTCTTTGAGAGCTAGTTCCATGGCGATCGCAGCATTTATCCCCCCCGGACGCGGACGGGTTATATGGTAGGCATCGCAAGTGGTGCCGTAGCCAATAATTTCACTATAAATGCGGGCTTTGCGAGCGATCGCATGCTCCAACTCTTCGATCAGCAGTATGCCAGCGCCTTCTCCCATCACAAATCCATCGCGATCTCGATCAAAAGGACGGCTGGCTCTAGCTGGTGCGTCATTGCGGGTGGAAAGGGCTTTGGCAGACGCAAAGCTTGCTACCATCAACGGGGTAATCGCTGATTCTGTACCGCCACAGAGCATGGCCACTGCCTTGCCTTGTCGAATCCACTGACAGGCATCCCCAATAGCATGGGCGCTGGCGGCGCAAGCGGTTGTGGTACAGGCGGTGTGTCCCTTTGCACCCGTATGAATAGCGACCAGTCCAGCGGCCATGTTAGGAATAATCATGGGGATTGTGAAGGGGCTGCACCGCTTTGGGCCTTTTTGGGTGAATACAGCTTGCTGCTGCTGCCACACGTGAGCGCCGCCGATACCGCAGCCTACAATTGTGCCGACAGAGGTTTCGTTGAGCTCATTGATTTCAAAGTTTGCGTCAGATAGGGCCTGCTTAGCCGCTGCTACCGCAAATTGTGAAAACCTATCCATACGCTTGACTGCTTTTGCATCCAAGTAGCGATCGCTCTTAAAGTCTTTGACTTCACAGGCAATCTGGCAGGGATGATGAGTCGCATCAAACTGATGGATAACATCAGCACCACTGCGACCTGCTAGCAAACTATTCCAATAGGCTGAAACCGTCTTCCCAATCGGTGTAATGACGCCTAACCCAGTCACAACGACGCGTTTCAGCTCGATACTCTTTTTCTCAGGGGCATTTACTTTGAAGGACATAGCAACCAGCGTCTTGGTTAGAAGTGCACAGAAGTTAGTAGTGTAGAGAAGTTGATGAAAGTTGCATGGGCTTTTCGGCCTGCTGTTCCAGGCGGGTGATCCGTTCGCGCAAAATAGAATTCTCTCGCTCTAGCTGTGATAACCGAGCACTGAGTGCACTAAGTGCTGTGATCATTGTTGCTGCCCGAACGCTAGCTGGCGTGGCATCCCAGTCTAATTTCGGTACCTTTATACCGAATAAATCTATTTGCTCGCTCATAGTGAAGGCTGGTAATAAAGCAAAGCTAAGGCTATCTGCACTTTGCTTTCACGGCGACTAGAGGCGACAACCCTGATCCAATAAAGCAAAGTACTGAGCAAACAGCTGACTATGTTCAGCTGTTTGCTATAAACATGTCAATCGTCGTTAAGCTACGACAGCTGAATGAACTGCCTCGAATAGCTTCTGTAGCTGGCGAGGCTGGCGAGACTGCCAGTTCTTCTTTTCATAGGCGTAGCCAGCGATGAGCGGAAATGCCAAGGTGGCTTCGGAGAACACCATCTGTTCTGTGGTTCTATTCACCTTGCCCCAAGAATGGGCTTCGCGCAGGGTCGATCCTGATAAGCCGCCATCTCTTTCGTCCGCTACAGTGACCTGGACAGAGTATTTGTGCATGTTAGTTTTAAAACCAAGGAACTCAGCGGCTACCACGGTGTCTTGGGCAAAGTTTTTGGGTGCGCCGCCACCAATCATAAATAGACCGCTGTACTTAGAAGCGAGTTTGCACTGGGTAAGCTCTCTAAAGTCTCGTACTGAATCAATGGTGACATGAGACTCAGGCGAATTCCACTGGTGAGAAACTAGGCCAAAACCCGCTGAGCAGTCGCTAAACGCAGGGACAAAAATGGGTACCTGATGCCGGTAAGCGCTCAAGACGACTGAAGGTATTTGGCAGTTTTTCTTTTCTAGATAGGCTCCCATGTGATAAATAAACTCTCTTGAAGAGTAGGGACGCTTGGGGAGAGCGTCGGCGATTTTCTCAATGGTTTGGTCGCAGACTCGCAGCTGATCTTCATCAATATAAGTGTCGTAAATTCGATCAACTCTAGACTGACGCAACAGTTCATCATCGCTTAAGATATCGCCCACGTAGTGATGATATCCTAAAGCCTCAAAAAAATCTTGATCAACAATGTTTGCGCCAGTCGAAACAACCGCGTCTACCATATTGTGATCGATCAAATCACAAACGATGCCTTTTAGTCCTGCACTAAAAAGAGAGCCCGCCAGGCACAGAATGATAAGGCAGTCAGGATCTTGCAGCATTTGATCATAAATATGGGCGGCTTGGCCCACATTTCTGGCCTGAAATGATGTTTTCCCCATCGCTTCCACTAGATTAGCAACCTGTAGAGACTTGATATCAATATGGTGAATGTGCTTTTGGAAAAACTTTTGTCGATTCATCGGCTGGTGCATGAGTATATTCCTGTGGTTTTGTTGATTTGTGGTAATCGAGTAGATGACCTACTCTATTTGAGCGTTTTTATATTCCTCTGGTATTTTCTCTCACCCAAACGATGGCTTCAGAGCGGGAGTCGACGGGTATCTTTTGATAAATTCGGCTGGTATAGTTGCGAATGGTTTGCTTGGCCAAACACAGCTGTTTGGCAATCAGCTCATTGCTGAATCCTTTCGACACCATATCGAGAATTTGCTTTTCACGATAGGTCAGCTGAAACAAAGTGGAAACTTCATCGGCTGCTGTTGCTGCTTTCTGTCCGGGTGGCCGGGGTTTCTGTCTATCAATGGCGTAAATCACGTTGGCCAAATCTATATCCTGGTCGATATCAAAAACGTGGTCAGCGATCGCCCCTATTGGATGACTCTTCCAGTCTGATGGGACATTGTTAGCTAGAAACAATACTTTTAGTTGGCAATGTCTTTGCTTGAGATCGGCTGCTAGCTGATTGCAGAGGTCTATATCGGTAGTGGCGTTGAGAAGTAAAACATCAGGAGAGAGCTGCTGAACGAGAGTGATGATTTTTGTGTGATTGCCCGATTCGGCTATGACAGAAAAGTTGCTTTCTCTCTTTAAAACCTGGGATACCCCAATTTGCAAAAACGAAGGTCTGACGCCAATGAAAACCTTAATGGGTAGAGACATACTAAAGCCCTAAGTCTTTTGATCGGTTGATAGTGTCGTCGTCACAGGTTGATGTACTGGCGCATAGAGTGCTGAACGATTTTTGTCAGCTAGTCTTCTGCTAGGTAGGTATAGTTGAGTAGAGAATCTTCATAGTGTTTCAGGAATCGTAGGGACTCTTGGAGCGTAATCCGTTTTTCTTTTAAAGCCCGTTCTGTTTCCTGGCGTAGGCTTTCAACCATATTTTGGCTATGGTATTGAACATAGCTCAGAACTTTGGCAATAGAGTCCCCTCGAACAACATGCTCAATGTGATAGCCATCTTCTTCGAGCCGAACGTGTACAGCGTTAGTATCGCCAAATAGATTGTGAAGGCTGCCCATAATTTCTTGATAGGCTCCACCTAAAAACACGCCTAGATAGTATGGCTGTTTCTGATTCCACTTGTGTAGCTCCAAATAGGGCCTGCTCCGTTTTTGACCGATAAACTGGTCGATTTTACCGTCACTGTCGCAGGTCAGATCGGCCAGGATACCTAGTTCGGTCGGTTTTTCTCTGAGACGATGAATGGGCATGATCGGAAAGAGCTGATCGATTGCCCAGCTGTCTGGCATGGATTGGAAGACTGAAAAATTGCAGTAGTAAACGGAGGTGAGAACTTCGTCTAGCTTTCTCAGTTCGTCAGAAATAGATCCTTGGTTTTTGTTTAGCCTTTGGATTTGTTTACAGCACCCCCAGAATAAAGACTCTGCTGCTGCCCGCTCTTGAAGTGTGAGATAGCCGAGAGAGAAGAGCTGTTCGATATTCTTTTTGGCTTGTAGTAAATCGTTGTATAGTTCCTGACAGTTGGTGCTGTCGAGGGTGTTATAGATGTCGCTGATTTCTTTGACGATGGGATGATACCCGTTTGTTTGAGGATGGTTTTTACAGTCTTCCACTTCATCTATCCCGAGCACTTTTAGGAGCAATACCGACTGATGGGAAGCGATCGCCCGGCCACTTTCGCTAACGATAATGGGGGATGCTAGCTGCTGGCTGTTGCAAGCTGCTTGGATTTCTGCGACTACATCGTTAGCATAGTTTTGCATGCTGTAGTTTTTAGAGGCCGGGGAATTTGTTTGAGAGCCGTCGTAGTCAATGCCTAGCCCACCTCCAACATCTATGTAACGCATGTTGGCCCCTAGCTGGCATAGGTTGATGTATATTTGGCCAGCTTCGTTTAGGGCTTCTTTTATTTTTGCGATCGCAGAAATCTGGGAGCCAATATGAAAGTGAAGCAGCTGCAACGCGTCTAACATATCTGCTGCTTTGAGCTGGTTGATCGCTTGCATAATCTCTACAGCGGTCAGCCCAAACTTGGCTCTGTCGCCTGTCGAATTTCCCCAGCGATTATTGCCGCTACAGTTCAGCTTAGCCCGAATGCCCAACACGGGTTGGATATTGTGCTGTTTGGCAGCCTCTATCGCCAGCGCAATCTC
>JBARVU010000386.1:0-2288 GCA_049646425.1 Phormidesmis sp.
CACAAACAGTAGCGCTACGTGCAGCCCCAAAGCTACCAAAAACATCGGATAGATAAATTGCACAAGCTTCATGGAGCAAAGTAGGCGATAAATAGTGACTAGCTTAGAGGGTTGTCTTCCCACATCACCAGCAGCGACGAGCCCTCTAGAGCAACGATGCTCATATACAAAATAGTCTGACCATCGGTCGTGAGTTCGTACAGGGGCTCACCGCCGTAGTTATCCAGCTGAGTAAAGGTGATATTGCTCTGAGCGTAGGTAGATTGTATTACAGGGAGAAGATCGGCAGGTTCGTCGTCTAGCCACCGGGCATCTTTGGCAGCTGCAACCGGATCGGCCCCGTTGACGAAGTATTCAAAATTTTCAGGGCGGCGAAATGCTCTTTTATCGGGCATACCGACGGCTGTGTTGTCAGCTACCCCCAGGTTACCTAACCCCGAAATAAATACGCCTTGGGCCGGGGCTGGATCAAAAGCAGGCGACTGTGTAGCGGGTGGCTGTGTCACTGGCTCAGAAGTCGCATCGCCTATAGGTGTCTGTGCAGGGGCGGGCTCTACGACGACAACCTGCCTTGGCGGCGGTGCGGCTGCCGGAGGGGCGGCCACAGGGAGGTGGGGTGGAACGGGTACTGAAGCCTCCGGCGGCGGAACTTCTGGCGGAGGCGCTGAGGTTGTAATATCCGACAGGTTCAAAATGTCGATGGCGACTTCTTCTTCGGGGACAATCTCATCTTCCGCTGGCGCATCTGCAGGCTGACGATCTTTCAGCGGCACGAGCAGGAGCAAAACATGGAGCCCTACCGCCAGCCAGGTGAGCGGATGATATAGCACCTTTTTAAGCGTAAGGCGGCGCGATGGAGCTGCTTCAACCGGTGCGCTATCGGTAGTTGCCTTTGTTTTAGGGGAAGGGAGCATAGTGAAAAGAAGATGCAAGCAGGCGCAGAACACCCCAAAATGCCTTGGAAAAACTATAGGAGTCAGCCGCTAGCCGCGCTGAGCAACCGGCTGATTTTTCCAAGGCGACAGGGATTTGATCCAAAAACCGCTCAAAAATGAGCAGTCTAAAGTGCGCTCAAAGACTCTTCGTACGTCTCAGAAGTCAAAGGCACATAGCCCACCGTCGGTACGATCTCTTCGGCGTTGTCGAGGTAAAATTCGACGAAAGCCTTCACCTCAGGGCGGCTGTCCAAAGCCTCTGTGTTGACGTAAATGAAAATGGGACGAGCCAAAGGCTTGTACGCCTCAATGCTGTCGAAAGAAGGAACAACGTACTCACCATCCGTACCTTCGCTAGCAATACCAACAGCCTTGAGAAGATCCTGGTTTTCGAGGTAGTAAGACATACCGAAGTAGCCCAGCGCGTTTTCATCGCGAGAAACGCCTAGCACAAGTACGTTGTCATCTTCACTAGCGGTATAGTCACCCCGGCTAGCCCCGCTTTCGCCGACAATCTCCTCGGTGAAGTAGTCGAAGGTACCAGAGTCGGTGCCTGGACCAAAGAGATTAAGCGGAGCGTTTGGAAAGGAAGGATCAACCTGATTCCAGCGGGTGATGATGCCCTCTGCCGCCGGTTCCCAGATCTCCACTAGCTGCTCCACAGTCAGATTTTCAGCCCAGTCATTTTCGGGATTGATCACAACGGTAATCGCGTCAGTGGCAACTCCAATTTCTCGATACTCAATGCCGTTTGCTGCGCAGTTCTCTGCTTCGGACTCCTTGATAGGACGCGAGGCGTTGGAGATTACTGTTTCGCCTGCACAGAACTTCTCGAAGCCGCCACCGGTTCCGGAAACGCCGACGCTGATATCGACATCATCAGTATCCGCCATGAATTCTTCAGCCATCGCTTCAGTGATGGGAAAGACAGTACTCGAACCGTCGATAGCGATCAGGTTGCTCTGGGCAAAAGCGACAGTGGCCGTCAAGCCAGCGGTTGCTGCTACTGCTGTGGTCGCACCCAAGAATTTTAAGTTCAAAAACCGCTTGCTGCTCAATACCATTATCAAAAACTCCTAAGCTCGAATCTATGGCCAAGGAGTAGACTATCGAGCTGAGTTTAAGGAGATAGGAGCGAGAGATTATCGAATCTTTAACGTCAAGTTAATAGCTATTGAAGTCTGCTTACGTGCTGCGGTCTGATGACAGCATACCCACGGTACCCTCTAAAAAAGCAATAAACAGCAAAAAGCCCCCCGCACAGCGTGCGAGGGGCTCTTTAGTTGTCTAGCTCATCAAGGAACAGTCAGATGACTACGCGTTGATAGCAGGCGCGGTGAGCGCTACAGGAGC
>JBARVU010000387.1:0-3177 GCA_049646425.1 Phormidesmis sp.
ATTCACCAGAAAGTCTAGAATCCAATCGAATTCGGCTGAGGTGAGCGTCTGATACGAGAACGTTTGCTTGACCGCTTCAAAGGTCTCCTCAGCCGTAAAGCCATCCCCACAGGCCAACGTCACTAAGTGCTGAATTAAGACATCGTAAGGCTTATCTAGCGTGTGGCGAGATTCGATTTGGCCAACGGCCAATCCTCGGCGAAAGGCGGATATTTCTAGCAGCTCCAGCGCATTTGTGGGCAGAAAGAAGACTTCAGACGTGCCTCCCGGTAAATGTGCTGACCGGCCTGCTCGCTGCAACAGTCGCGCCAGGTTTTTAGCGCTGCCGATTTGCACTACCCGTTCCACCGGCTGAAAATCTACCCCTAAATCCAATGAAGAGGTGCACACCACCCATTTGACCTCACCAGAATTTAGGCCCGCTTCAATCGCTAGCCTCGTGTCAAAGTCAATCGATCCATGGTGTAGTGCAATCTGATGTTCGTGGTCAGGCATTGAAAAAGTCAGGGCTTGGAACCAGCGCTCGGCCTGCGATCGCGTATTCACAAAAATCAGCGTAGACTTCTCAATATCCAGCGCCGCCACCAGCTCCTCAAACATTCGCAGCCCCAGGTGCCCGGCCCAGGGAAACGTGTCTACCTCCTGTGGCATCACGCTCGTGATCACCGTCTCTCGCTGAATATTCGACTGAATCACCACTGCTTTAGCGTTTAGTCCGGTTGCTGCCTCAGCCGCCTCCTGCAAATTCCCCAACGTCGCCGAAATGGCCCAGGTTTGCACGTCTGGGTTGAGCTGCCGGAGGCGAGACATACACAGCTCTGCCTGCGTCCCTCGTTTAGAGGACATCAGCTCATGCCACTCATCTAAGATGACGCAGCGCAACGAGCCAAATCGCTTCTCCGAATTTTTATATGACAGCAGCACCGCCAGCGATTCCGGCGTCGTAATCAAAATCTCCGGCATCTTCTTAATTTGCCGACTCTTCACCGAAGACTTCGTATCGCCCGTGCGCGACTCCACCGTAATCGGCCAGCCCATCTTCTCAATCGGCCGCCGAATCGACGCTTCAATATCGCGCGAAAGTGCCCTTAGAGGGGTGATATACAGCAGCTGCAAGCCGCTGACAGGCTGGCCCGCTTCACGCTCGGCGAGCATTTGGGCGATCGCCCCCATCACTGCCGCATAGGTCTTCCCCGATCCGGTCGGTACCTGAATAATGCCGCTTTCACCAGACAGATAAGCCGCCCAGGTCTCAGCTTGAAAGGCAATCGGCTGCCAGCCCTGCTGAGCGAACCAATCGTGAACAGGGGTGAGGATAGACACTAGATGAAGGCGGTCATAAAGCGGTACGGCTACAGCCTAGCTGAAATCAAAGCACCAGAGCTAGCGCCTGGCCGGTTAAGAGGCAGCGACCATAGAAGAAACCTTTGTGTCCTCGGTTCTCGTCGCGATCACCTCTGCTATCTGCGATTCGATTTCGTCTTTTACAATCTGGCGGTACTCCAGGAAGTGCTCGATCTGGGCGCAAACGGTCAGGTAGCTAGCGACGCCGCCTCGATTGTGCTTGAACATCTTAAAGAGATAGATCCAGAAGGTAGAGCGGGTTTCTCTCTCTACGCCCTGCTTCCAGCAGACGATCCACAGCGCCTTGAGCAGGTGCCAGTTAAACGGCTCTTTGGCAGATTTTGGCTTTGGCCCCCGGCTCTTGTCATTGTGGCAGGGGGCTTCGCCTAAGATGCGGTAGTGCCGGTAGGTGCGGTCTAGATACTTCTGCGGATCGTACAGATTCCAAAAGGCATCGACGTACTCCTGAGCGACATCCTCCACCGGGCGGGTCGGCACAAAGTTCATCAGCGTGGTCTGGTGAATATTGGCCGTTTCCTTGCCAGCGAGCAGTCGGTTTTCTTTTTCGAGACGATGCCATAGCGCAGTGTCGGGCAGGGCCTGCAACATGCTGAAGAGGGCGGTGGGAATGGAGCATTTTTCCACGAATTGGACAATGCGATCGCCCGCTCCTTTCTTTTCCCCATCAAAGCCAATAATAAAGCCTGCCATAACTCGAATGCCCGTGCTGGCAATCTTATGAATCGATTCGCTCAGCGGATCGCGCACATTCTGGAACTTTTGAGTGACCTTGAGACTATCCGAATCTGGCGTTTCCACACCCAGAAAGACCGCCCCGAAGTTGCAGGCCGTCATCAAGTCCATCAGCTCCTGGTCATTAGCCAAGTCTACTGACGCCTCCGTAGAGAAGGTAAAGGGGTAGCCTTTCTCCTTCATCCAGGGCACCAGCGCTTTGAGCATCAGCTTGACGTTGCGCTTATTGCCAATGAAGTTGTCATCCACCATAAAGATGCTGCGGCGCCATCCGAGCTCGTACAAGCACTCCAGCTCGGCAATTAGCTGCTCGGGCGTCTTGGTTCGCGGCTTGCGGCCATAGAGCACGATAATGTCGCAAAACTCGCACTGGAAGGGGCAGCCACGTGAAAACTGAACGGCCATCTCTGAGTAGGCGTCTAGATCCAGCAAGTCGAAGCGGGGTACCGGGCTCGTGCTGACATCAGGCCGCTCCAGGGCCCGGAAAGTTCCCGACGTTTCGCCTTTTTCAATCGCTTCAACCAGCATCGGCAGGGTGATTTCGCCTTCGTCTAGCACCCGAAAATCAGCGCCTGCTTCGATCACGTCCTGCGACAGCGCGGTGGCATAAGGCCCACCGACCGCAACCGATTTTCCCCGGCGCTTGGCCTCGCGGATTTGCGCCAGCATGTCGGGCTTCTGCACGATCATGCCCGAAAAAATCACCAGCTCCGCCCAGTCCCAGTCAGCCTCTGTGAGGGCTTCGACATTGCGATCCACCAGCCGTAAATCCCAGGTTTGGGGCAGCAGTGCGGCGACGGTTACTAATCCCAACGGTGGTAAAATCGCCTTGCGCCCAGCAAGTTCAATCGCTTTATCGAACGACCAAAAGCTTTTGGGAAACAGAGGATAAATCAGTAGAGCTTTCATAAGAAGTACCTGTTTTATAGGGGCTGAAAAACTGAACGATGAACCGTCTAACTGTCTAGAGGAGCGACCGAGCTGTAATCGATGTATGCAAAGAAGCCGGTTTGCGTATAAACAAGGGTGTTTGTAAATCTACAGACGATGTGCCTACTTATGAGTTGCTGTCACCCTAAC
>JBARVU010000388.1:0-9691 GCA_049646425.1 Phormidesmis sp.
CACGCCCAGCTGAGCATTGCCTTGGGAAAAGGGGACATACAGTTTCTCTATCATCTCAGGGTGCCACAGATCATCGGCGTCGATAGGCGCAATGAATTCTCCTTGAGCCTTCTTGATGCCTGCATTACGAGCGATCGCCACCCCTCCATTGGGCTGCTGTAGAAGAGTAATCCGGGGATATTGCTCAGCCATTGCTTTGACGATAGACGGGGTGCGATCGCTAGACCCATCATCCACCACCAGAACTTCCAAATGCCGGTAAGTCTGCGCTAGAACCGAGGCGAGTGTTTTTGCAATAAAAGCTTCCGCATTGTAAGTCGGGACAATTACAGAGACTAGGGGAAGCGCGTCGTCTGATGCCGCAGGCGGCTGAATACTCTGAGCAGTCGGCGCGCCCTCAGAGTCTGGGGAGAAACTCATCAACCGCTATGCCGTCTTTGATGCCACTGCAAAGCGTGAGCTACAACATCCTTCATATCGGGATACTGAGGCTTCCAGCCGATGTACTCAAAAGCCTTGTCGCTACTGCCAATCAAAACCGGCGGGTCACCTGCTCGCCGCGCCTCTTCAACCACCTTAATCGGACGATTGCTCACGGCCTTGACGGTATCAATCAGCTGCCTGACCGACACCCCATTGCCATTGCTCAGATTGAAGATCTCACTGTCTGCGCCGGATAATAGATACTCCAAACCTAAGAGGTGAGCAGCAGCGAGGTCGCTCACGTGCAGATAGTCGCGAATGCAGGTACCGTCATCGGTAGGATAATCAGTGCCGAAGATCGAAATAGCCGCTCGCTGTCCAAGCGCTGCCTGTATCACCAGCGGAATCAGGTGAGTTTCTGGGGTGTGATCTTCGCCAAGCTGCCCAGAGGGATCGGCCCCTGCCGCATTGAAGTAGCGAAAAATGACTGACTTCAGCCCATAGGCCGTATCAAAATCTGACAGCAGCTGCTCTACCATCAGTTTGCTTTTGCCATAAGGATTAATGGGCCGCTGAGGATGCGTTTCGGTAATTGGTAAACTGTCCGGAACGCCGTAGGTAGCACAGGTTGAAGAAAACACCAGCTTGTTGACTGAGGCTGCCTGCATCGCCATGAGCAGATTCAGGGTGCCCGCGACGTTGTTCTGGTAGTACTTGGCCGGATGGGCGACTGATTCTCCGACGTAGGCATAGGCGGCGAAGTGAATCACCGCTTCGATTGGGTAGGTCGAGAAAATATCGTCTAGAAAGGCGCGATCGCCGATATCCCCAACCCACAATTTCGCTTTCAGAACTTGCTCAACAATGTCTCGATGTCCGTATACCAGGTTATCTACAACAACGACCTGATATCCAGCAGACTGTAAAGCTTTCACCGTGTGAGAGCCGATATAGCCAGCTCCCCCTGTCACTAATATCATCGGCTTGGCTGAATCACCCATACACACCTTTATAGACTTTCAAGCAAGCCATATGCTAGGTACTAATCAAAGCACGTGTATCATAACAACAGAATACAGGTAGTAAGTTGCGGGTTTTGTCCAAACTTGTCACAATCTTCAAATATCTTAGGTGTAGTAGCCGTTTATACCCCTTTCCCCTTTAATTGATTAAACGACAGTCGCAGATTCTCCTCTCTATCCAGCCGTGACTGCTTCCTTCTCAATTTTCTCTTCTTCCGCTTTTGGCACGACTCGACCCTCATCTTCAAACCCTTTAATCTCATTAAAGTTGAGATAGCGATAAAGCTCGTCCGCAAACGGATCAATCTTGTTAGCAACCACTTCTAGATATTCATCCATCGCCGGAATGCGCCCGAGTAATGCGCAGGCAGCAGCGAGTTCAGCCGAGCCCAGATACACCTGAGCGCCCTTGCCCATGCGATTGTTGAAGTTGCGAGTGGAGGTAGAGAAGACGGTAACCCCGTCCTCTACACGGGCCTGGTTGCCCATACAGAGAGAGCATCCTGGCATCTCTGTTCGGGCACCCGCTGCGGCAAAGGTGCCGTAGTAGCCTTCTTCGCGAAGCTGTTTCTCGTCCATGCGAGTCGGCGGGCATATCCACAGCCGACCGCTGGCTGTTCCTGCCCCTTCTAGCACTTTGGCAGCGGCGCGGTAGTGACCGATGTTAGTCATACAGGAACCGATGAAGACTTCGTCGATTTTGTCACCTACTACTTCTGAGAGCGCCTTGATGTTGTCGGGATCATTGGGGGCCGCGACCAGGGGCTCTTTAATTTCGTTGAGATCGACTTCAATCACTTCGGCGTATTCAGCGTCGGCATCAGCACTCATGAGATGAGGATCGGCCAACCAGGCTTCCATCTTAGCAACGCGACGAGCCAGGGTACGCGCATCCTTGTAACCGCGAGCGATCATGTTTTTCATCAGCACCACGTTGGAGCGCAGATACTCAGCCACGGTCTCTTCGCTGAGCTTGATCGTGCAGCCCGCACAGGATCTCTCAGCTGAAGCATCGGTGAGTTCAAAAGCCTGTTCTAGTTTTAGGTCGGGTAGTCCTTCCATTTCTAAAATGCGGCCTGAAAACACGTTCTTTTTGTTTTCTTTGGCAACGGTCAGAAGACCCTTTTGGATGGCAACGTAAGGAATGGCGTTGACGACATCGCGCAGGGTAATCCCCGGCTGCAATTCTCCTTTAAAGCGAACGAGAACAGATTCGGGCATATCTAAGGGCATTGCGCCGATGGCAGCAGCAAAGGCAACTAGACCTGATCCGGCGGGGAAAGAAATGCCTAGCGGGAAGCGGGTATGAGAGTCACCACCTGTACCCACGGTGTCGGGCAAAAGCATCCGGTTAAGCCAGGAGTGGATAATGCCGTCGCCAGGGTTAAGCGCAACTCCCCCTCTAGAAGAAAAGAAATCTGGCAAGGTAGCGTGGGTGACCACATCAACTGGTTTGGGGTAAGCGGCAGTGTGACAAAAGGTCTGGAGGACGAGGCCAGCGCTGAAGCCGAGGCAGGCAAGCTCTCTCATTTCGTCGCGGGTCATGGGGCCAGTAGTGTCTTGTGATCCGACGCTGGTCATCAGGGGTTCGCAGGCGGTGCCAGGGCGCACGCCAGGGAGACCGCAGGCTTTGCCCACCATTTTTTGGGCGAGGGTGAAGCCTTTGCCGGTGTCAGTGGGGGCAGCCGGGCGTACGAAGATATCAGAGGGGGAAAGGCCCAGGGCAATGCGGGTCTTGTCGGTGAGGGTGCGGCCGATGATCAGTGGAATGCGGCCACCAGCGCGAACTTCATCCAGAATTGTTTCAGGCACAAGGTCAAAGGTAGAGATGACTTCGCCTGATTCGTCGGTAATTTCACCTTTGTAGGGATGGAGGGTGATCACATCGCCCATGTTCATTTTTGTCACGTCACACTCTATCGGCAGGGCACCCGAGTCTTCGGCGGTGTTGAAGAAGATAGGGGCAATTTTGCTGCCGAGAATGACGCCACCGGTGCGCTTGTTTGGGACGAAGGGAATGTCTGAGCCAATGTGCCAAATAACGGAGTTCATCGCAGACTTGCGAGAAGAGCCGGTACCGACGACATCGCCGACGTAGGCGACGGGATGGCCTTTTTGCTTGAGGTCAGCCAGGGTTTCTAAGGGCTTGTCCAGCTTGGACTCTAGCATGACCTGAGCGTGTAGTGGAATGTCAGGGCGGGTGGTGGCGTCCGGGGCTGGGGAGAGGTCGTCGGTGTTCGTTTCGCCAGGGACTTTAAATACCGTAACGGTGATGGTCTCAGGGACTTTTGGCCGGTTGGTAAACCATTCGGCAGCGGCCCAAGACTCGACCACCTGCCTGGCATACGCATTGGTCTCTGACAAGTCCATCACGTCGTTAAAGGCGTCGTAGACCAGGAGCGTTTTTTTGAGGGCGTCTGCGGCGAGCTGAGCGATTTCTTCACGGTCGTCTTTGAGCAGCGCGATCAGGGAGGCGACGTTGTAGCCGCCGAGCATGGTCCCGAGGAGTTCGACGGCTCGCTTGGGAGAAATCAGCGGGCTGGTGGTTTCTCCTTGGGCGATCGCCGTCAAAAACGAAGCCTTTACATAAGAGGCGGGGTCGACACCGGGGGGAACGCGATCACACAGCAGTTCCATCAAAAACTCAGCCTCACCGGCGGGCGGGTTTTTGAGCAAGTCGCAAAGTGCGGCCGTTTGCTCGGCATCCAATGGCAGCGGCGGCACATTCAAAGCGGCGCGGACTTCGACCTGTTTGCGATAAGACTTAAGCATCGGATCCCTCTTTTGATACAGCGCTTCGCGGCTATAGACGACTCTAGTCTACCGAGATCTGGGCGATTCGTTCGGGTGCGATCGCTACAGCCCGACGACAAAATGTGATACAACCCTGAGCATCTTTGCAGAAATGCGGATAGCAAACAAGCGCTCCTGGCAAAAGGCCAAGACAGCCCTCTTTGAAGTCATCTGAACGCATTCGCAGGTCTTTGGGACCCAGCTTTTTCTCGGTAAAGCTGTTGATTTTGCCCGTTTTTTGGGCTTCCTGAGGCCACCCTTCTCAATAACGACAATTTTTGATGTGTTACGGATCGGAATGTGTCATTTTTTACTATGAGTAGTGCCCTCGGCACTTTATGATCGGCTTATGGCTTCATCGCCTTTGAAAAAGATGCGGATTTATCTCCATTTAGTGCCTGTGTTTGGCGTTTTGCTATCGCTTTCAACACTTTACGGAGAAGGGAACGCTGAGGTTGAAGATAGAGATGCACAGGTGCGAGCGGCCAGTCGGCTGTCGGTTATTCTAGGGCTGGTCTGTATGAGTGCGATCGCCCTACTGGGCGCTGGTGCGAGTACGCAGGCTTCCCAAGTTGCCAGTATGCGCTTTTTGCTCTCTAGCAGCTTCGTCGGCTCAGGCTACTTTTTACTGAGCGTTGGGCTGATGTTTCGCGTTGCCAAAGGCCAGTCTATCCGGCTGCCCGGTATCAGTCAGCTCAGCCGCCGACTGCCCTAGCTGGAACCAAACCGTATCAAAGCGCTGTTCTACAAAAAGCCGTGCCTACCCAGGTTAGGCAGTTGCTGATGCCAATACTTTCATGTCATTCGAGGTTAATTTGTGCCGTTTATTAACCCTACGCCCAAAAAGCCCCCTTTCCCGTCTACGGGTGCATCCCAGCCAAAGCGGCGGCTACCCCGCTGGTTGGGCGTCAGTATTTTGCTGGCGGGCGTGGCCAGTGTGTCAGCTGTTGCGGGTGCCTTTTTAGCCGTGTCACTCGGCAGCACGCCCCTACAGCAAAGCGAACTATCCGCTGCAGAAGCCAGCGTTTTCACTCAGGATGAGCCGATTGCCAGCGCCAATAGCCTGCGGCTACCGCGTCTGACTCGCCCAGTCAACATTCTGCTGCTGGGCATCAAAGTGACTAGCTCAGATATTGATGATTATGAGGCCATCGACGCCAAAGGCTATGACGCCCTGGTCGACTCGTTTGAAGGGCTTTCGGACACAATGCTGATGCTGCGGTTTGACCCTGGCAGCGAGCGGGTGGCGGTGATGTCAATTCCCCGCGATACGCGCACCAACGTCGCTGGCGTCATCACTAAAATCAACGAGGCCAATCGAGAAGGCGGCCCGGCACTGACTGCGGAAGCAGTCAGCGAACTGATGGGCGGGGTAGGGATTGACCGCTACATGCGGATCAATGTGCAGGGCGTGGAGAAGCTGATTGATGCGCTCGGTGGCGTTGAGGTCAATGTCCCGAAAGATATGAAGTATCAGGACGATAGCCAGCATCTCTATATCAATCTGAAAGCGGGTGAGCAGCGTTTGGATGGCGATAAAGCCCTGCAGTTTTTGCGCTTTCGTTACGACGACAACGGTGATATTGGCCGGGTGCAGCGTCAGCAAATGCTAATGCGGGCCCTGGTCGAGCAGGCGCTAAACCCAACGACGATTGCCCGACTGCCCAAAATTCTGTCGGTGATTCAGTCCCATGTCGACACCAATCTCTCAGTGGAGGAACTGGTGGCGTTGGTAGGCTACGGCGCTCAGGCCAACCGCTCGAATATTCAGATGCTGATGCTACCGGGTGAATTTAGCAGCTATGAAGACTACGAGCTGAGCTACTGGCTGCCCAACTATTCAGAGATTGACACGCTCGCCCAGCAGTATTTCGGCTTGAACAATACCTACAGTCTTTCTTCAGAGCGAACTGAGCCCTCTGAATTGCGCGTCGCCATTCAAGACAGTACTTACGACGATGTGGCGGTGCAGTCACTGATGAATTCGCTGTATGACACCGGCTACTTCAATGTGTTTGTAGATCGCAGCTTGCGCGATCCGCTCAGGGAAACGCGGATTGTGGCTCAGCGGGGCGACCTTGAAAGTGCTGAATCTATCCAGCAGTTTTTGGGCGTCGGCGAAGTGCGCGTTGAAAGTACGGGCGTTCTGGAGTCGGATATTACTATTCAGCTTGGGCAAGACTGGGTGGATGAGCACGGTGAGGCACTTTGACGCAGGGGAGCGATGCCTGAAGCATATCGGTTGAAAGTTACGCTGGTAGACAGCGAGCCGGAAGTTTGGCGAGTGGTGCTGGTATCGACCGACCTGCTCTTTAGTGAGCTGCATGACGTTGTACAGCGGGCAATGGGCTGGCAAAACCAGCACGACTATGTGTTTCGGCTGGAGATTGGACAGGCAGCCTGCGAGACACAGCAATCGCTAGCAGCTGCGATTGCCTCGTGCCCAGACCAAACGCTCTACTATACTTACGACTTGAAAAATGGCTGGCTGCACCGCCTGGAAGCTCAGGCTGCAACAGCTGATCGCCAAACTGCCCTACCAATCTGTATCGATGGCGCTGCGGCCTGTCCGCCGGAGGGGTCAGGTGGCGTTTGGGGCTATGACGAGCTGCTGGAGCGGTTGGAAGATCCGGAGGATCCGGACTATCTGGATCTGATTGAAAAGTATGGGGATTTTGATGCCGAGGCGTTTGATTTGGCGGCGGTGAATGCTCGATTGGCGAAAGGGGGTTGAGGGGGAGCAGGGGAGATGTTCTAGAAAGTTTGAGGGGGTTTCAGCTGGGGTGATGTTTGCAGAGGAGCCACGTTATTGCTAAACCCGACAGTGCGGAGATCGCTGCCCAGGCCACAATCAGCCCAACTACTTCACTGACGAATAAGTGGCTCGCCGCTCGCAGTTCGCCGCCGATCAGCCAGCCGAGGGCGATCGCCACCGCCCAAGTGCCTGCGCTTAAAGGGATCCACCGCCAGGCGTCAGCAACCTGATGCCGAAGCACCGCCCACTGGCTAGCGCCCAAAACCAACCCGGCATAAGCGCCGTAAAAAATGCCGGATAGTCCTCTAAGCCACAAACTTGTCGTGCCTGGAGCTATCCAGCCAATTAGGCCAACCGGCAGTAGGGCCAATACTCCACAGCCTAAGAGGTTAGCGATGATCCAGCGATGACCGTGGCGCAGGTAAGGACGCAGTATACGCCACTGAGCAAAGCCGAGCAGAGCGCCACCGAGCAGCCCATCTGCAACGGAGACACCGCCTTTCTCGCCGATTTCTATAAACAGCAGGCTGAATAAAAAGGCTAGCCAGGTAAGCGCAGCCCAACCTGCCCACAGTCTGATGGACTGCAACAGGGAGACTGGCTCAAGTCCCCATCGTTTGCAGAAAAAAATCAGTCGATCACGGGCGCAAGTCAGAATCTTTGGAAACAATCACAAATCCATTTGTCTTTGCATATTCCCGGATTACTATATCATCCGTATCGATCAGTCCTAATGGCTTGACTGCGTTTCTTCTGGCTCCATATGCAGGCCAATCATATTGCCTTCTGTATCGGTTACCAGTGCCATGGAACCATATTGGCCGATTGACATCTTGGGTTTATAGATTTTCCCACCGGCGTCGACGACACGGGCTTCTTCTTCAGCGACCTCGTCGCAATGAAAGTAGGGTATTGTGCCGCTTCCACCAGAGCGCACCCCCTCCATCTTTACCAATGCGCCAGAAGCCCCTGCCTTACCCATCTCCATCGGAAATGCCCACATCTCTATGTCAGGATCTTCAAGCTCTTCCAGCTGCACCTCAAACACAGCCTCATAGAACCGTTTCGCACGCGCCATGTCCTGTACATAAATCTCAAGCCAAACAATCGGGTTAGGGTTCATAATGTCTCTCCGCTTTAACGTCGGTTTACTCACTTAGCGCTTTAATGCTCTTCAATGCTTTTGGCCAGGCAGACTCAAACATTGGCACAAAATCATCGTGCGTTCTAATCTCAATCTGAAGAGCGGTGCTACTGCCTTGTTCGCTCAAAGTGTAGGCTTCGGTGGTTCCTATCCACTTACTACACATCTCGCCCTCCGTAGTTTCTTCTCCGTCTTGGGCGATCATAGAAACGTGACGAGCCAGAATGCGACCGCTCGGTTCAAGCGTTTCTAGAAAAGCCTTCGTGCCGCCCATCTCTGGATCCAAAAACTTCATAAAGGTGCCTTGCTTCCATTCGCCCTCAAAATATGAGTTGGGCGAGAACGCTTTCACCCATTTTCGATAGGTTTCCGCATCAGTTAAAGTGTTCCACACAACCGCTTTCGGCGCGTTGATACAAATTTCGTATTTCAAGCTTTCCATAAGCATTCTTCAACTCAATAGCTAAAGGAGAGTCTCCCTCATCAACCTATCCGGCGAGCTGAGTGAGAAATTTCAGTATAGTTATGTCCTTTGTAATACGCTAGTACTATAAAGGCTTTGTTTACACTTAGCCATCAATGTTTACGCAACCTGGCTTTCTAAGGGGATCAAGTAGCTGCTTTCGATTTTGCTGACACCGTTCAGCGCTAGCCTATGCAACGTCGGACATCAAACGTTGGAAGTCCTGGCGACGCTGTCTAGGGGGCTCAGGAGTGAAGTAGCTCCAGAGTGTGTCCCAGTAAAAAAACGAAACCCCCGAGAAGTGATAGTTGCGGCTGCTAATCACCTGCTGGCGAATTTGCTCAAAAGGAATCGGGTGCCGCCAGGTGCCAGTCAAGATAGCGATGCTCACTGGAATGCGATCGCGTGCTGTCTGCAAAGCCCCCTTGCCCAATTCACCTTCAAACCGCAGCAGGTCATCCCGATATACCTGCACAACCAGTTCATCTAGCCAGCCTCGATCCACCCAAGTTCGCCAGTCTTGCAAATGAAACCGATAGGCAAACTTAGCCGGGTTAGGTGAAAGCGACACCAGGCAGGTAGCGCAATTAGCCTTTACCTTAGCCTGCACAGCATTCATGAACTGACTGAGCTTATCGGCCCGCCAGCGCATCCAATCAGGATCAGCCGAATCGCTTGGCGGCAGCTGGCCCCGATGCTCTGCCTGATACAGAGCCACCGTATAGGCATCGTAGCCAAACTCCACCGGCAGGCTGAAGTGATCGTCAAACTGAATGCCATCCACGTCATACTGGCTGACGACCTCTTCTACCAGTACCAGTAACAAACTTTGAACGCCGGGATGAAAAGGATTTAGCCAGCCTAGCTGAGTGGGCGCACCGCTTTTGAGTAGCCCTGAGAGGAAACCGTTGGGAAGATCCTCCTCAACCCGCTCGAAAGGGCTTGCCAGCTGCCGGGAACCATCCTGCCGGGACGTCAGCCACTCAGGATGCTGCAGGGCCAGCTGAGAATTCATCGGTACCATAAAGCCGTATTCAAACCAGGGCAAAACCCGCAGCTGATGCTGATGGCCCAGGCGCACCATTTCACTG